>DASTIG010000144.1:0-23888 GCA_035717785.1 Candidatus Limnocylindrales bacterium | reverse complement strand
GATCGGCCATATCGAGCCAGACCGTGGCTGTGCCCGGCGCAGCGACGTCCGGGTCGTTCGGATCGATGTCGTACGACGCCACGACCTGGCGGCCGGCATCGTTCGTGTAATAGACGAAGAACCGCCCCGCCTCCCCGCTCGGCAGGAAGGCGAGACCGAGCAGGCCCGACTCGCCGCCGGCGCGCACCAGGCCGCTGATGTCGAGGAACGGACGCTCGACCAACCGGTCCTCACGCACGATGCGGACGCGCCCGACTTGTTCGACGACGAACAAGGTCTCGGGATCGTCGGGTCGCCAGGCGATGTCGAGCGGGTCCGTGAGCCCCTCCAGGACCGGGTCGACGGAGAGCGAAGGTGGCGTCCCCGAGGGCGTCGCAACGGTGGGCGCGGCGCTCGGACTCGAGGATGGCGCCGTCGGGGCCGGGCTCGGCAGCAACGACGGGTGCGGTGGCTCCGTCGCTTCGACACAGCCGATCAGCAGCAGGGCGGCGAGGGGCAGCATGACGAGGGACCGGGGCATGGTGCGGAATGTATCCGGGATCGTCGCGAGGGGTCGTCTGGCGCGCCGGGGCGTGGCGTGGCCGGTGGCCCGCGGTAGGCTGCGGCCATGGACGTCTGGGAGCTCGCCGAGCTCGATGCCGCGCGGGTCGCCAGCGGCAGGCTCTACCACGAGTTCATCTCGGTGCCCGATCTCTCGGGCGGGCTGTACGTCCTGGAGGCTGGCGCGACCGACCCGCAGTCCCCGCACGCCGAAGACGAGCTCTACGTCGTGATGTCGGGCGTGGCCAGCGTCCGCGTCGGCGATGACGAGCGCCCGATCGGGGCGGGATCGGTCATCTTCGTGGCCGCCGGGGTCGAGCATCGGTTCCTCGACATCGAAGAGCGGCTCGTGCTGCTCGTGATGTTCGGCCCGGCGGAGTACTCGCGCGAGTCGACGTATCCCACGAAGTCCTAGCCGGCCAGCGCACGCAGCGCCTCCGCGAGCTCCGCTCCGCGACCGGTCTCGTCGTGCCGGAAGAAGACGTACGCGTCGTCCCCCGCGGCGAGGAATGGCTCGAATCGATCGCGCCAGGCGGCCAGCTCGTCGTCGGTGTAGTCGTGGCGACGCAGGCGAACATACAGGAACGGCCCGGTCCGCCTGAGCGTCGGTGGCGCCGGATCGTCCGGGCCTTCGGTGGCGCACACGACGGCGCCGATTCCACGCAGCAGCGCCACGGTCTCGTCGGCCTCCCAGCTCGGGTCCCCGAACTCGACCGTCAGAGGCAGGTCCCGAGGCCAGGCGGCAAGCATCGCTGCGAGTCGGCGGTCGTCGCGTTTGACGTTGTCGGGGATGCGGAAGAGCACGGTGCCCAGCCGCTTGCCGAAGCGCCGGTACGGGTCGGTGAGCCACGGAAGACCCGCGTCGGGGCTCCCGTTCATCGCTCGCCACGAGCCGCCGCGCTGCGCCTTGACACTGAACCTGAAGTCGGGCGGCGTGGCGCCGAGCCAGGTCGCGACCTTCGACTCGGACGGCGACTGGTAGAACGTGTTGTTCAGCTCGACCGCCGGCAGCCGCGAGGCGTAGTGGCTCAGCAGCGCGTCACCGCGCAGACCGGGCGGGTAGAAACGCGGGCTCCACGCGGGATACGCGAAGCCACTCGTCCCGACGTACAGCCGGCCGCGCGGCCGCTCGGCGCGCGGATCAGTCGGGGGTGTCACCGCCCGGGCCGGCATGATCGGCGACCGACTGCATCGACCGCTCGATCGCCGGCAGGTCGGACTCGTCGAGGGCGGCCAGGAAGTGCTCCGCGATCCCTCGCAGGTGGGTTCGCGAGGCACGACGCAGGCGATCGAGCCCTTCCGCGGTGAGGACCGCTTCCGCCCCACGGGCGTCGCTCGCGCACGCCTTCCGCTCGACCAGCCCATCGAGCACGAGCCGATCGATGAGCCGGGTCACGCCGCTCTTGCTGAGGATCACCCGATCGGCGAGTTGGCGCATCCGGATCCGTCGCTCGGGCGCGTCGGCGATGGTCAGCATCGCGTCGTATTCCGCCAGCGACAGGTCGTGTTCGGCGCGGAGCTCTTCATCGAGACGCCGCGTGATCCTGGCGTGGGCGGTGAGGAACGAGCGCCACGGCTCGAGCCGCGGGTCGTTGGGGGACAGTTGTCGCGCGTCGGCGCGTTCAGTGACGGTCATGACTCTCGCGGGGATGGTACACGCTGTCGCCGATCGAAGCCTGTCGTTGCGGCTGCAACGATCGCAGGGGTGGGTCGCGCTCGGGCCCACGGGCTGGCACCTCCGGCTGGCATCATCCGCGGGTGCGTGACCGACCACAGCCCGCCCCGGATGTCATCGTCATCGGCGGCGGGATCGTCGGGGTCGCCGCCGCGGACCATCTCGCCGCCGCCGGTCGCCGAGTGCTCCTGCTCGAGCGGCACGAGATCGGTGCCGGGGCGTCCGGGCGCAACTCGGGCGTCGTCCAGCACCCATTCGACAGCGTCCTCGTCGACCTGCATCTGGAGACGGTCGCGCTCTATCGCGAGCTGAACGGACTGTCCCTCCCGGCCAGTCCCGCAGGGCTGCTGAGCGTCACGCGCGATGTCGATGGAGCGAAGGGCCTCGCCCTCGCCCTCGCGGCATCCCACCCCCACCTGCAGCCGACGTACGTCTCCCCGGACGCCATGCGCCGCCTCGAACCGGCAGTCGCCGACGGCGTGGCCGCGTGTCGCCTCGAGATCGGCTACCCGGTCGGACCGGCGACGGCGACCCGCGCGTACGCCGCCCGCGCTTCGGCCAGCGGTGTTGAGATCCGGCTCGGCGCGGAGGCGACCCCATGGCTCGAGGGCGGCAGAGTCCGGGGCGTCGCCTTGCAGGGCGGCGGGCACCTCGCAGCGGAGCACGTTGTCGTGGCCGCGGGACCCTGGACGCCGGGCGTCGTCGATCCATCGGGCGCGTGGCGACCGATCGCCCCGCGCTGGGGCGTGGTCCTGCCGGTCACGCTCGCGGTGCCACCGAGCCGGGTCCTCGAGGAGGCCGAGATCTCGATCGAGCCGGGTGTGGAGGACGACGGCGAAGCCGGCCACGCATTCAGCCTCGTCACCGCCGAGGGAGTGAGCTCTCTCGGCTCGACGTTCCTCGCCGACGAACCTGACGCGGCAAGCCTCGTGCCGTCTCTCATCCGCCGCGGCATTCGTTTCGTGCCGGCCATCGCCGATGCGCCGATCGGGCCGCCGCGCGTCTGCGCCCGACCCCAGAGCGTGGACGGTCGACCTCTGGTCGGTGCCATCCCCGGAGCCACGGGCCTGTGGGTCGCCGCCGGTCATGGACCGTGGGGGATCTCCACCGGCCCGGCATCGGGCCGCATGATCGCCGACCTGATCGACGGTCGGCTCGCGGCTCCGCCCGGGGCGCTCGATCCGGTGCGCTTCGGGAGCCCGCTCCGCTAGGTGCGCCAGCTGTTCGCGTCGAAGACGTAGAACGTCGTCTGGGCCCACAACTCGCGGGCCCTCCGGTACCACTCCGTGACCCGCCCGGGCTCGGGCGAACGAACGATGTCGACGGTCACCTCGGACCTGTCGGTCGGCAGCCCGTCGTCGGGTCCATCGTCGTCGAGATCCGGGTCGAGGGCGATGTCGTGGACGGTCAGATGCGGATCGACGCGTCCGATGCGAGCGATCACGGCGTAGGCGGCCATCGTCCACGCAGCGTACTCCCGAACGCGGACCACGGCTATCCTTCCGCGATGACGACCACCCGGATGCGGTACGGCGCGCAGAGCATGTCCGCGCCGCTGCATGACGTCCTGGTCAAGCGGCCCGGTGAGGCGTTCGGGCGTGCGTTTGACGACCGGGCGAATGGGTTCCTTTACCCGGTCGATCTCGAAGTCGCGCAGCGCGAGCACGATGGGTTCGTGGAGCTGCTGGCTGGTCTCGGACCCAGGGTCCATGTTCTCGAGGACGAGACCGACGACCCGGATCTGGTCTATACGTTCGACCCGCTCCTCGTCACGGACAGGGGCGCCATTCCCTTGCGACCCAACAAGCTGAACAGGCGCGACGAGCCCGCCGTCCTCGAGCGGTGGACGCAGGCCGCCGGCATCCCGACGCTCGGGCGGATCGAGGCGCCGGGCACCATCGAGGGTGGCGACACCTTCTGGCTGCGGCCGGACCTGTTCTGCATCGGCCGGACGTTGCGGACCAACGCGACGGGCGTGGCGCAACTCGCAGATCTCATCGGCGGAGACGTGCGCGTGTTCGACCTGCCCTTCTGGAAGGGCCCGGCCGATCTCCTCCACTTCATGAGCGTCATCTCGCCGGTGGCCGACGACATCGCCGTCGTGTACATGCCGCTCCTCCCCGTCGGCCTGTGGGAGCTGCTGCTGGATCTCGACATCCGGCTCATTGCCGTGCCCGACGATGAGTTCGCGACGCTCGGCTGCAACGTCCTCGCGGTCCGTCCCGGGGTGGTGGTCATGGCCGAGGGCAACCCGGTCACCGCTGCCGCGCTGGCCGCGGCGGGGTGCGAGGTGCACACCTACGCGGCGACGCAGGTCGGGGTCAACGGCTCGGGCGGCCCGACATGCATGACGCGCCCGATCCTGCGTCGCTGAGTTGGGTGGCTGACGTTCGTGCCTGAGGTCGATCGCGCCCGGCTGATCGACGACCTCGAGACGCTGGTCCGCATCCCGAGCATCACCGGGTCGGAGGAGATCGTCGCCGATTGGGCCGCCGGCGCACTGCACGAGCTTGGGCTGATCGTCGAAGTCGTCCGGCCCGACCTCCATGAGATCCGCGCCGACCCGGCCTGGCCAGGCGAGGAGATGTCCCGAACATCGCTGCCGGTCGTGATCGGGAGGGTGGGCCGGGGCAGCGGCAAGCGTGTGATCTTGTCCGGCCATCTCGATGTCGTGCCGCCCGGCGATCCCGCAACGTGGACCGTCGACCCCTGGAGCGCGGACATCCGCGATGACCGTCTCTATGGCCGCGGGGCATGTGACATGAAGGGCGGCGTCGCGTCGATCCTCGCCGCCGTCCGGGGGCTCCGAGCGTCGGGCGATCTGGACCGGCTCACGGGCGAGCTCACGGTCGTGCTGGTTCCCTCGGAGGAGGACGGTGGACAGGGCACCCTCGCCGCGATCCGGTCCGGAGCGACCGCCGACCTGGCGATCATCACCGAGCCCTCGCGGCTCGACATCGTCGTGGCCCATGCAGGTGCGATCACGTTCCGGCTCATGGTGCCCGGTCGGGCCGCGCACGCCTCGCAGCGACGCGAGGGCGTCTCGGCCCTGGACAAGCTGTTCGTCCTGACGCGCGCCCTCGAGGTGGACGAGACGCGTCGGAACGAGGCCGAGACGGATCCCCTCATGACCGCGCTCGGACTGCCGTACCCGACGATCATCGGGATCGTCGAAGGTGGTGAGTGGGCATCGACGGTCCTCGACCGGGTCGTCGCCTACGGGCGCTACGGGGTCCGGCTCGGCCAGTCACCGGCTGACGCCGAGGCCGACCTGCGCGCGACGATCGCGGCGGCGTGTGCCGACGACGACTTCCTGCGGGAGCACCCAGCGACCGTCGAGATCACCGGAGGTCGTTTCGGATCCGCTCGTGTGGCGTCCGATCACCCGCTCCCGGTTGGGCTGGCCGAGGTGGCGGAGGCGGTGACCGGCCGTCGCCCGACGCTCCTGGGCGAACCCTACGGCGCCGACATGCAGATGTTCGTCAATCATGGCGGGACGCCGTGCGTGATCTTCGGACCGGGTGATGTGAAGGTCGCTCACAGCGCCGACGAGCACGTGTCGCTCGACGAGGTCGAGACCTGCGCCCGGGTTCTCGCAGCTTGGGTCGTCCGAGCGTTAGGAGGCGCCTCGCGAGCCGGCGACGGCTGACCGCCGCGCGATCACGAGCAGCATCGGCACCACGACCAGGGCCGCGCCCAACAGCCCGAGGATCGCGTACCCGGCGTATGCCAGGACGACGCCGGATCCGAGGCTCGCCACCGCGGCGGAGCTCCAGATCAGTCCGTCGGTCAGGCCTTGCACCCTGGTCCGCTCGGCGAGCGACAGCCCGTGGGTCAGCAGCGCTGATCCGGCGACATACCCAAGGTTCCAGCCGTAGCCGAGCAGGAACAGCGCGAGGAACAGCACGGCCCCGCCCTCGGGTGGCGCCGCGGCGGCCAGGATGGACGCAATAGCAACCACGCCCAGGCCGGCCAGGATCACCGGCACGCTGCCGTACCGGTCGGTCAGGCGGCCCGAGATCGGCGAGAGCCCGAACATCCCGAACGTATGGCCACTGATCACAAGCCCGACCGCGGCGAGATCGTGACCGTGATCGGCCATGTGGAGCGGGGTCATCGTCATGATCAGCACCATCACGACCTGACCAGTCACGAGCGCCACGATGGCGACGGGGACGCTCGGGCGCGCGATGACGCTCGCCAGCGAGACTGCGACGGAGCGGTCGCCGCCCTCCATGTCGTGGCGCGATGAGGCGTCGGCGAGCACGTAAGGGTCGGGTCGGAGTAGCAGGAACGACAGCAGCGCCGCAGCCCCCACGAACACGATCGGCACCAGGTATGGGCCGCTCAGCTCGGGCAGTCCCAGGGCCAGCGCGACCTTGCCGGCAGGCGCAACGAGGTTCGGTCCGGCGACGGCGCCGATCGTGGCGCCCCAGACGACGAGGCCGATCGCCGACGCCCGCCGATCCGGTGGGGCGAGGTCGGCCGCGGTATAACGAGAGAGCTGGTTCGAGGCGTTCCCGAAACCGATCAGAACGGTCCCGATGAGCAGGAGCGGGAGCGAGAGCATCACGACGGCGGCGGTCGCGAGGATCGCCCCGAGCACGCTGACGACGTAGCCCGCCGTGAGGCCGAACCGGCGACCGCGCCGGACCATCACCCACGACAGGCCGATCGCGCCGGCGGCCGCCCCAAGGACGACCGTCGCGGTCGGGGCGCCGCTCCAGGCCTTCGCCCCACCGGAGATGTGCGTGGCCACGATCGTGGCGACCGTCACCGCCGCGATGTGCCCGGTGCTGCCGAGCGCGACTCCGGCCACCAGCGTCGCCACGGTCCGCCGACGAAGTCGCTCGAGCTCTGCGGCGTTTGTCGGTCGTGCCTCGGCCATGACGGCCGATGGTACGGGACTGACCCTCAGACGAGATCGAGCGTGAGGATCTCGTACTCCGAGGCGCTTGCCAGGGCATCGGTACGGGCGCCGGCCGCGCCAGCCTCCGCGCTCGAGGCTCCGGACAGTTCGACGAACCGGCAGAACGCATTCGCGAGCCGCATCTGAGCGGGGGTCCTGGCGCGGACACGCCACAGGTCCGGCGAGCCGACGACGAGAGCAACGCAGCGCGCCCGCGACGTGGCGACATTCAAACGGTTTCGGCTGTACAGGAAATCCATGCCGCGCGGCGCGAGCTCGGGCGCGGACGTCGTCAGCGAGTAGATGCTGATCGGCGCCTCCTGGCCCTGGAACTTGTCGACGGTCCCGACACGCGCCTCGGGCGGGAGGAGCCGCTGGATCGCCCCGACCTGCGCGTTGTACGGCGCGACGATCAGGACCTCGTTCCACGTCAACGAACGGGTGACGCCATGGCCGTCCGTCCACGACCCGCCGACGATCGACCGGGCGAAGTCGGCGACCGCGGCCGCCTCGACCGGCGACTCGCTGTCGGCCCCGACGGTCGGGACCGCGTACAGCCGCGGACCCACACCGTCGGCCAGCGGGATCGTGCTCTGAAGTCGCTGGCCGGCGAGGTGCGCTTCGGGCTCCAGGCGGTCGTCGTAAAAGACCTCTGACGTGAACGAGCAAAGCTCCGGGTGCAGGCGCCACGTCGTCTCGAGGAACAACCCGCGGTCCGGCGGGATCGTCGCTGCCCCGTCGAGGACGTGCGCCAGCGCCGAGCGTTCCGCTCCCGGCGGATGCGTTCCGCGCAGCGGCTGATCGAGCTGCTGTGGGTCGCCCAGGAGCACGATGCTGTCCGTTGCCTGCGACATCGCGACCACGTTCGCGAGCGAGATCTGACCTGCCTCGTCGACGAACAGAACGTCGATCGCGCCCGCGATCTTCGCGGAGGCCCACAGCCAGGACGTGCCGGCCGCCAGATTCGAGCGCCCGTCCTCGAGTCGGTGACGGACGTCGTCCGCGTCCTTGGCGCGCGCGACGCGGTCGTCGTCGAGCACCTGGTGGGGCTGGCCATGCTGGATCGGCCGGACGTCGACGCCTTCGGTCGGCGCAGCCTTGAGGACCTCGGCCAGCAGGTTGCCGATCACCTTGTGGCTGGTCCCGGTGATGCCGACCCGTCGCCCGGCGGCGAGCAGTGTGCAGATCATCCGGGCGCCGCTGTAGGTCTTGCCTGAGCCCGGCGGTCCCTGGATCGCGAGTGTGGTGGAGTCGAGCGCCATCACCAGCCGGCGAGCCGCGGCCAGGTCGGACTCGTCGTCGGGCGCCAGCGGTCCACCTGGGACCTGGCCGGCGCGCGGCGGTCGACCGAGGAGCAGGTCGCGCATCGCACGGTGCGGTCCGTCGGCGTCGATGCCGTGGTCGGCGGCCCACTCTCCGATCTCGATCAACCGTTCCTGGTGGGCCTGGGCGCGCACCCATGGCAGCGGCACGATCGCCCTCGGATGGGGCTTGGAAACCTCACGCCGGATGTCCACGGTGCCGTCGGCAAGGTCGACCTTCACGACGTCGCCGGCATCCCACTTGAAGGGCGAATCGTCAGGTCGCTCCTGTTTCTGGCCCGGGTCATAGACGTCCCCCCGACCGAGATCGAAATCCTGCGGAGGGAAGGCGTAGCGCCACGTCTGCTTGCCCTTCATTTCCTCATCCCGTGGCCCGACGGGTTCGAGCAGGCCGATCGGGTCGGACTCGTCGACGAGCTGCTCGGGCGTGAGATCCATCAGCCGATGGAAGTCCCACCACATCGCCTTGTCCTCGCGTCGATGCCAGCCGAGCAACTGCGCCAACAGCCACCGGGCGTGCTGCTCCGGCGAGCGCTGGTTTCGGTCCTCCGGCACGATCGCGGGATCTGCGAGCCGATCGACCAGCGCCTGGACCCGGGCCATCGCGTCGGTCAGCTCGGCGGGCAGGGGGTTCTCCCGTGGGGCGGGCCGAGGGATCTTGACGCCGGTCGTGATCAGCTCGTCACGTCGGGCCTCCAGCCAGTCGCGCAGCTCCTTGTTCGACACGACGTCGTCGCGGTTGTAGCGCTCGATCCGGTCGAGGATGTCGGTCTGCGGACGCTCACCTTCGCCGAGCTCCAGCCACGTCTCGAACGCCACGATGCTCGATCCCGCGTCGCGCAGGTCGATCTCTCTCGTGAACCGGTAGAACGCCTCCATCTTCTTGATCGAGTAGCTCTCGACAGACGCGCGCAGCGACTGACGGACCGCACGCAGCAGGTCGACCAGCACGCCCTCGCGAAGCAATCGATCGACCTCCGCTTCGCGGGTCCCGTAACGGCCCATCAGCCGCTTGAGGGCCGTGGGTTCGTAGGGCGCGTAGTGGTAGACGTGCATGGACGGGTCGGCCACGAGCCGGGCCATCACGAAGTCGATGAACTCCTCGAAGGCCTTTCGTTCTCCTTGGAGCGAGAACTCGCCGGTCGCGTCGCGCGACCAGATCGCGCGGAAGGCGCCGTCCGTCCCCATCACGCCGAAGAGGTAGTCGAGGCCATCCTCGAAGGCGTACGGGTCGCCTTCGATATCGAAGAACAGGTCGCCCATCGACGGTGGGGGGAGCGTCGCGAGACCCCGTTCGGCCTCGTACGGCTCGCCGGGGAAGGGCACCAGCAGCTCGTACTTCAACCGCCGCTCGCGACGACCCTCGAGCTGGATCCGGGCTTGGTCGCGGACCCGGGCCAGTGCGCCATCGGACGTGCCCTCGAGCTTGGGTTGCATCGGCAGCGCCAGGTCGCCGAGTGCCGCGAGCGTGCCGACGCCTCGTTCGGACAGGGCGCGCCGCTGGCGCCCCGAGATGCCAGCCACGAGGCTGAGGTGGTCGTCCGACCGTCGTCGGGCGACGCACTCGGCCGCCCACCGACACACGTCGCAGTGATCGACAGGCTCCGGATATGTGTCTGGCGGCGGGAACGCGACCGGCTGGCCCGCCTCGACGGCCGCCAGGAAGCGGTCCCGCGCGCTGCGGTAGTAGGCCATGTAGTCGTCGACGCGGAGGCGCTCGACGGCTCGCGCCGAACCCCCGAGGACCACATGGAGCCATTCTGGCCGGACTCCCTGGATCCGTTCCAGCTGGTCGACGTACGAGCAGATCTGGAGGACGGCGCTGGCCTTGACGTGGCGGGCGAGCTTGGTGTCGGCGACCTCGTAGTGGAACGGACCCCAGACCGACGGCCGACCAGGGTCGTCCACGCGGAGCAGGAAGTCGGCGTGACCGCGCCATGTCCCATCGAAGAACGTGGCCTGGTAGACGACGTCGGGTCCGGACGCCATGGCCGCGATGGTCGCGGCGGCGGCCTCCCGGAGCTGGTCGCCGCGATCCTCGATCGAGCCGTCCAGGTCGATCCTGACGACTCGGCGGCCTTCGGCCTCGAGCTCCGAGAGGTAGCGCTGCTCGTGCTCGAACCCGCGCTTGCGGATCACATCGAGCTCGGGATCCGCGCGCATCGGCCGGTCGACGAGACCGGCCATCGCCGCACGCTCGAGCGCTGTCAGGTGCTCGCAGGCGAGATAGGCGACCAGGTCCGTGGCGGCGTAGACGGGCCGCCCGTCGATCGACTGCACGACTCAACCTTAGCGGCCGGTCGCGTCAGCTTGCCTGTCGCGACACCGGCTGCGCTAGTCTCGGCGCATGTCGCATCGCGATCCCGAGCGACCCGACCCCGCCGAGCCGTCGCGCGAACGCATCCGCGAGACGCTGGTCGAGCGCCAGATCCGGACGGCGATCGACGAGGGCAGCTTCGAGGCGCTTCCGTACCAGGGCAGCCGCCTGCCGCTCGAGGATGACTCGGCGGCAGGTGATCGGGCACTGGCCCACCGAATGCTCAGGAATGCGGGCGTCGCGCCCGGCTGGATCGAAGCCGACAAGACCGTTCGCGCGCTGCTGGGCGAACGCGACCGACTACTCGCTCGGGCGCCGCGCATGTCTCAGCTCGCCCGACCTCGGGCACGCGAGGAGATTCGCCGTCTGGTCGAGGAAGCGAACAGCGCGATCCTGCGGGTGAACATCGAAGCGCCGACCGACCGGCAGCACCGCCGGTCGCGCGATCTCGAGGTCGAGCTCGCGCGGTTCGAGAGGGCGACGAGGGGCGAGCCGCTCTCGAGCGACTAGGTTGAGGTCGTCAGCGGCCGCCGAGGAGGCTTAGTGTGCGCGCGCTCTGGCGCGCAGACGCTGGGTCGCGCCGCAGACCGGGCAAGTGGCGATCCCGGTCGCGGGGTCGATCTCGAGGAAGCTTGGGCAACCGTTCGTCCGACAGAACGGACGGCCGCTCGCCTGTGCGGTGCTGGAGCGACGGCGCAGCCGACGCATGGAACTGGCGCGACCGGCGTAGGACGCGGTCGCATTTCGGGACATCATTCGTGTGTTTCTTCGTGCTTTCTGGCGCGCCGCAGGCGGTTTTCGAGCCTGCGCAGCGACCCTTGTTTTGTCCGCTCGACACGCCGATAACGGGGCGGGAGCGGTGTGGTGGTCCGGGCGGCGTACCGGGAGCGTCCGTTTCTCGTGACGCTCGACCGGGGCCGTCGCTGCGGACCGGTGACGCATACAACTATAGCCGAGAACGGGCGATCCCGTCTGCGGGACCTTCGTCAGGGGCGCTTGGCGGTCGCCGCCCCAACGCCCTGACGGACCCCAATGTCGCGTTTTCGTGCCGAACCGGATCGTGAACGCCGTCACGCAGGCGATGCGCGTCTGGCAGTCGCGAAACTGGCTCAACGCAGGGCCAGATTCGCGGCTTCAGTCCGAAAATGTGCCTCACGGTCGCGTTGATTGTCTGGCTGCCTGGAGTCCCCGAACTCCCAGTTCCTGTTTCCGGTGTGGATGAACGCGGCTGGCTGCCAGATTCGACACGTTCTGTCAGATTTCGCCTTCGCCCACGCTCATTCGTAAGCGACCGAGGAACTGGGAGTTCCGCTTCGCTTCGGGAAACCTCCGCGGCGCGTTCCTGCACGGGACGAGATCCAGATGAATGAGCGTGGGCCGAACGGCGATCGGGACATGACCTGTCCGATTCGCTCGACGGCCACGCTCATTCATGCGTGAACCGTTCCTTGGGGGACGTCTCGCCTCTGACGAGGTGGGCCGCTCGGGATGCCAGCCTTGCGCCGACGCGGTACCCTGCCTCGCCATGAGTGTTGCAGCACCCGACATCACCATCCGGCCGGTCCTTCCCGAGGACGCCTCCACCCTGACCGCGATCCTTGCCCAGCCGTCCGTGGCCAGATGGTGGGGCGATTTCGACGTGGACCGCGTCGAACAGGAGCTGATCGTGGGCGAGCCCGACCTGCGCGTGTTCGCGATCGAGATCGACGGTCGCCTCGTCGGGGCTATCCAGACCCACGAGGAAAGGGACCCGGAATTCCGCCACGCGGGGATCGACCTGTTCCTGGACGAGGACGCCCAGGGTCATGGCGTCGGACCTGCGGCGGTCAGGACGCTGGCGCGCCGATTGATCGATGACGATGGGCATCACCGGCTCACGATCGACCCGGCGGCGGACAACGTGCGCGCGATCCGCGCGTACGAGAAGGTCGGGTTCAGGGAGGTCGGACGGCTCCGCCGGTACCAGCGGATGCCCGACGGGACGTGGATCGACGGCCTGCTCATGGAGCTGCTGGCGGACGAACTCATCGCCTGATACGGCGCCCGATTCGTCGAACCTCGCTAAATGACCCTTGTCAGCCGCCGACTTCGGTCTACCATGCCGGGAGGCCACGATGGCGTGGCCAAAAGAGGGAGGCACTCATCACAATGACCGTAACGAGCCCACCCGCGCCAGCATCTGGCCTGGTGTACGCGGACGTCCCAAATCGGGCGATCGCCTACATCATCGACGCGATCCTCGTAGGAATCCTGAACCTCATCGTCGGCGCGGTCCTTGGTGGACTTGGATTCAGCCCCGGGACCCTCAATCCCGACCTGACATTCACGATCAACTATGTGGGTCTGTTCGTGGTCGGCCTCGTAGGACTCTTGATCAGCGCCGCGTACTTCATCTACACCTGGACCTCGATGCGAGCCACGATCGGCATGCGCCTTCTGGGGATGCAGATCGGGAATGCCGGGGACGGACAGGCCCTCACCTTGAATCAGGCCGTTCGCCGCTATCTCGCCCTGTCGGCCCCGGCGATCCTCGCGCAGGTCGCCTCGCCGATCCCGTTGGTCGGCCTGGTGCTCTCACTGCTCGCCCTCGCCTGGGCGATCTTCCTGATCTACACCACCGCCAACAGCCCGACCAAGCAGGGCTGGCACGATCACTACGCCCACTCCCAGGTCGTCAAGGCCGCGCGGGCCGTCTGACCCCAGCCCGGCGGTCGCCCGATGATCCGCCGGACGTCGCGCTAGAACGGCCGTCACGCGGCCGACAGGAACGGCGGGCTCCCATCGAGGGGACCCGCCGTTTACTTGTGATCGCCGCGATCAGATCGGCGGCCAGGGGATCGCCGGCCAGGTCGGGGAGGGGAGCGGGAAGGCCCCGCGCTCGAGCAGGTCGTCCACGCGCCGCGCGGTGGCGCGGACCTCGGCCCGGCTGAGCAGCCCGCGCAGGTCCGCGCCGAGATCTCCCTGGAGTCCCTCGCGGATCCGCGCAAGCCCGGCCAGCTCGTCCGGCAGCAGCCGCTGCCCACGCCATCCCCATAGCACGGTGCGCAGCTTCGGCGTCACCGAGAAGCAGACCCCGTGATCGACGCCGTACACATGCCGGCCGCCGTCGACCGGCAGGATGTGGCCGCCCTTGCGATCGGTGTTGTTGACAGCAGCGTCGAACGCGGCCATCCGTCGCAACCGGGAGTCGTCGTCGTTGATCCAGGCGATGACATCGACCGCCGGATCCGGCTCGATGAAGGCCTGCAGCATGCCCTCCCCGAACGGTCCGTCGCGCAGGACCGTGGGCGGCACGACGTCCCAGCCGCTTGCCTCCGACACGAGGTAGGCCGCGACCTCGCGTCGTGTGAGCGTGCCGTCCGGGAAGTCATCGAGCGGCCGCTCGCCGGCCGTCGGCTTGTGGATGGCTTCGAGCACCCGCGGCGGCTCGCCGGGGTCGGGGCAGGGCAGCGTGACCGTCACGAACAGTGCGTTGTTGCTCGATCCGAGGATCCGGCCGACGATCTCGATCTCGCCGTCGCGCAGCACGTCCAGTGTCGAAGCGCGGTCGAGCACGCCCCGCCCGCTAGTTGACGAAGTGGCCGTTCCGCCGCGGGCAGATGGGCCCCAGCGGATCGAGCGGCGCGCCACAGAGCGGGCACGGCGGGCGGCCGGCGCTGACGACGTGGGCCGCGCGCGCCACGAACGAGCGTGCTGCCGCGGCGGTCATCCGGACGCGGAGCAGGTCGGGGCCGTCCTCGTCCTCGTCGTCATCCTCGTCAGGGTCGATCGCTTCGCCGTCGGCGTCCTGCGCCCGGGCTTCCACAAGCACGCGTTCAGCGCCTCCGTCCCACCCGAGCGTCAGCGAGCCGGCACGGAACGCTTCGTTGAGTGGCTCATCGAGCGGGGCGCTGTCGAGGTCAGTGTCGTCGGCGCTGACGGCCTCGGCTGGCGGCGTCTCCGTTGCCGCTGCCAGCCCGCGCAGGTCGAGCTCATCGAGGAGTGCGCCGAGCCGCTCGGCAAGGACCGCGACCTGCACCTTCTCGAGTGCGATCGACACGATCCGGCCGCCCTCGCGGGCCTGCAGGAAGAACGTTCGGTCGCCCGGCTCACCGACCGTACCGGCCACGAAGCGGTCCGGCGGATCGAAGATGTAGCGCCGTCGGGGCATGCCCGGACTCTATACCGAATCCAGCCCGTGGTCGGCCGGGGCGACCGGCACTAGGCGACCGGGACCGTGATCGTGTGCCACCCGCGCGCCCCGTCCGGCGCGGGCCGCGACGGGATCTGCTCCTGGAGTGCGCCGGTGCCATCGGTGGCGCGCACCGTGATCGTGTGGACGCCCGGCGTGGCGTCCCAGGGCAGGACCCACTGGACCCAGGTCGCATCCGAGATCGGCGTCGAGAGATCCGCGTCCTGCCACGTGTCGTCGATGCCGACTTCCACCTTGGCGATGCCACGGTCCGGCGCCCATGCGACGCCGGCGATCGGCACCTGACCGGCCCCGATCGGGCCGCGCGGGGTGTCGATCCGCGACTGCGTCAGGATCGGCCCCTCCTTGGACCAGCCGAGCGGCACCCAGTACCCGTCGTACGACTCCGTTGTGAGCTCGAGCTCCCACAGCCACTTGGTGGCGGACACGTAGCCGAACAGCCCGGGCACGATCAGCCGCGCCGGGTAGCCGTGCGCCCGGGGCAGCGGCTCGTCGTTCATCTGGACGGCGATCATCGGTTCCCGTTCGGGGTCCATCACCCATGACATCGGCATGCCGGCCGTCCAGTCATCGACCGACCGCCCGACGAGCTGTGTGGCCTGAGCGGTGGGCACGGCGAGGTCGAGCACGTCGCGCAGCCGGATACCGGTCCACTTGGCGTTGCCGACCAGGTGCCCGCCGACCTCGTTGCTCACACAGGCGATCGTGCAGTACTGCTCGAACTGGGGCATGGCGGTCAGCTGCTCCCAGCTGAGGGTGGTCTCGCGCTCCACCAGGCCGTGGATACGCAGTCGCCACGTCGCCGTGTCGAGCGACGGGACCAGCAGCGCCGTGTCGATACGGTAGAAGTCATCGTTGGGGATCACGATCGGCGTGAGGCCTGGTGTCGAGGGGGCGAGGTCGGACCCGGCCGCCAGCGGTGGCACCGTCTCCGACGGCCGCGGCATCGGGACCAGGGGAGCCGGCGCGGTGCGACCGGATTCGAGGGCCGTTCGCCCGAATGCGCCCAGCGCGAACGCGCCGATCCCCACGGCACCTGTCCGCAGCAGGAACGAACGGCGAGCCGGGCTCGGGATGGCCGGCTCCCCGGCGGGCGCCTGGAGCCGGCCCAGGAGCCAGGAGAGCGTCTGGATCGCGACGCCGGTCGCGGCCGCGGCCTGAACGGCCACGATCGGGGCGCTCGCGAGCGGCTGCGCAACGCCCGCAATGAAGCCGAGCACGCCGAAGGCCCCGAAGCCGATCGCCCCGACTGCGAAGCGACGCGCGGCGAGGGCGCCGAACAGCCCGCCCAGAGCCAGCGCCGCGATCAGCACGACGACCTGGAGCGCCAGCTTGTCGTTCGTCCCGAACAGCTGGACGACGAACTCCAGCGCGCCCGGTGGCTGCAGGTCGATCACCACCTGGCCGATCGCGTCGACAATGGATGTCGCGCCCGCCAGCACGCCACCGATGGCCTCAGCGACCGCGATACCGAGGGCGGCTGCCGCCACGCCGGCCAAGCCGGCGAGGCCGGTGACGGGGCGCGGGAGCGGGCGATCGGTCATGTGATCATCGTGTCGCGGCCGCATGACGGCCGCATGACGACCTCAGGAGGGGGCGGCTGGTGCCGGGGTCACTTCGGGCGTTGGTTCAGGGGTCGGCTCCGGCGTCGGCTCGGGTGTCGGCTCCGGGGTCGGCTCCGGTGTCACCTCCGGGGTCGGCGTCGGTTCCTCGCTCGGACTTGGCTCGACCGACGCTGGCGGGCACGGGAGTGCCGCGACCTCCGAGCCGGACGGCGACGGGATCTCGAAGGATGGGATGACGCCGCCCTCGTCGGGTGTCGGCAGCGGGATGCAGCTCGGCGACGGCCTCGGCGAGGCGCCACACCCGTCGCCCGCCACGAACGGTCCCCAGGTCCTGCCATAGGGGTTGAAGCGGTTGTCGTAGAAGTACGTGGTCCGGGTCCTGTCCGGGCCACCGACCGTCCCCGGCCCACGCAGGGCGCGGCGCATCCAGTCCTGGTCGGCCTGCAGCCAGTTCGGGAACTTGTGCTCGTGACCGACGCTCTCGATCGCGGCAGTCCCGCAGATTTCCTTGGACAGGCTCGACTTGGGGGCGGTGTCCCCGATGAACCACTCGTCGACGCCTTCCGTCCCGCTGGCTGGGAGCATTCCCGTGAACGGGTCGATGGCAACCCGGGTCAGGCCCTCGGATGGGCGGGCGAACCGCGTGATCTGCCACTCGGCACTGGCCTGCTGCAGGAACCCCTGCCAGACGTAGGTCGACACGTCGATCGAGAAGACCGGGCGGGCCGGCGTCGAGACCGGCGTGTTGTCGCTGTTGCCGTTCCACACACCGACTGCGAGCGCGTACGCTCCGGCCGCCCGACCCTCCTCGGTGGGCGGGGCGATGTAGCCGTAGGCGTTGAGGTCCTTGGCGTCGTTGTTGGTACCGGTCTTGAGCGTGGCGGGTCGACGCTCGCCGTCCGGCCCGCGGACCAGGAACTTGCCCCAGAACGGATTCACGCGGCGCAACGTGTTGCCGTTGAGGATGTCGGTGACGATGTAGGCGGCCTGCGGGCTGACCACCTGCACCGGCGGCTCGGGCTCGGGCAGGGCGACATCCTTCCCGTCTGCGCCCACGATCTTGATGATCGAGGTGCGCTCGACGCGAGCGCCGCCGTTCGCTAGCGTCCCATACGCGGTCACGAGGTCGATGGGCCGCGTCTCGGCGACACCCAGCGCCAGCGCGAGGCCGGCGTCGGTGGTCTCCCTCTGGAACGTCATCCCGAAGTCCTTGGCCCGCGCGTAGACGTGGTCCGGCGAGTTCAGGGCCATGGCCTTGACCGACGGGATGTTCAGCGAGAACTGGAGGGCCGTCCGGACGCGGACCGGCCCGCGCTCGCGGTTGTCGGCGTCCGACGGGGTATAGCCGCCGCCGAAATCGGTCCCGACATCCATGAGCATGTCACCGGCCGTGAAGGCCTGGTCGTCGATCCCGACGGCGTAATTGAACGGCTTGAACGCCGAACCCGGCTGGCGGTAGCCCTGCGTCACGACGTCGAACTGGGGCTGGAACTTGGGGTTGTTCGATCCTGAGTAGTAGCCGGCTGAGCCCACGTGGGCGATGATCTCGCCGGTCTGGTAGTCGATCGCAACGAGGGCGCCGTTTCGGACGTCCTTGCTCTCGAGGTTCTTCATCCAGGGCTGGTACTCGTCGAAGCCAAGCGCCTTCGCGAACCGCGCTGGCTCGCCGTGGTGGGGCGCGACCACTGCGACCCGGACCCAGTTCTCGGCCATCTTCTGCAGCTTGGCGTCGAGGGTCGTGGTGACTCGGAAGCCGCCCTCCTCGAGTTGGTCGCAGGTCGGCGTGTCGGGACCGCAGATCTTGCGTGCCAATTCGTCCTGGACGGCCCAGACGAAATGCGGCGCGGTCCAGGTCGGCGTCGTCTGCCGCGCGAGTTCGACCGGTTTGGCCTGCTCGGCCTCGAGCTGTGCATCGGTGACGGCACCATCCGAGATCGGCATGCGGCCGGCGGCCATCAGGTCGAGCACGGTATCGCGCCGCTGGGCGATCTTCGTGTCCGGCTCGAGGATCAGGTGCTCGTTCTTCGCCGCGTCAGGACACCCGCCCTCGTCGTCCAGCTCGACATCGCACGTCTTCACGGCGTTGCGAACGAGGTCGTAGTTTGACGGCGACTGCGGGAGCGCCGCGAGCAGAGCCGCTTCTCCCGGCGTGAGATCGGCTAGGGCCTTGCCGAAATACGACTTGGCCGCCGCCTTCACCCCGTAGCTCTGGTTGCCGTAGTAGTTCAGGTTGAGGTACGCGGCGATGATCTGGCGCTTGCCCTCCTCACCCGAATACGCCTGCGTGAGCCGGATCGACTGGACGATCTCCTTGAGCTTGCGCTCGATGGTGCGGTCAGGATCCTGGACGAGCTCGGGTTCGAGGAGTCGAGCGCGGACGAGCTGCTGGGTGATCGTCGATGCGCCGCGGCTGTTGCCACGGAACGAGTCGACGCCGGCCGCCACGATCGCCGCCGGGTCGAAGCCGGCGTTCTCCCAGAACGACTTGTCTTCGACTGCGGTCGTGGCGTCAAGGAGGACCGGCGGGATCTCCTCGAACGGGACGACCTCTCGCTTGAACTCGCCGAAACGTGCGAGTTCCGTCTCACCGGTCCGGTCGTACAGGACGGTTTCCTGGGGCAGGCGGAGGTCGGTCAGCCCGGAGACTGGCGGCAACCCGGTCGACATCGCCGCATACACGCTGACGACCGCGAACGCGCCGATGATGCCGATGCCGGCCAGGAACGCAAACACGATGATGGCCAGCCAGCCGGCCGTGGATCGGCTCGGCGGCGCAGCACGGCGGACCGGATATGCCTGGGATCGATAGCTCACGGACACGCAGTTCTCCGAACGGTGGATGGGTCTCTGTCGGCGTCAAGGATGGCGCAAGATGCCCGAACCTGGGGACGGCGGTGTCCTCCCGTTCGTGACGAACAGCTCTCGGTCAGGCCTGCGCGAAGCGATCCAGGTGGTGCCGATCCGCCTCGAGCAACGCGTCCAGCAGCGGCGCGGCGACCTCGCCGCCGACCAGCGGATTGGTCGCCAGCGCCTTGAGCGCGACCCGGCGATCGCCCGTCCGGGCGGCCTCGATCGTCAGTTCCTCATAGGCCTTGACGGCCTGCACCAGCCCGCGTTGTTCCGGTGCGAGCGGTCCGAGGGGCAGCGGGTGGGCGCCGTCGCGATCGATCCTCGCGGGGATCTCGACGACCGCGTTCGCGGGCAGGTCGGGGATCGCGCCGTCGTTGCGGACGTCGACGACCTGGACGTCGCCGGCGCCGTCATGGAGTGATGCGATCAGCTGCGCGGCCGCCTCGCTGTAGAAGGCGCCACCGCGATGGTCGAGCAGCTCGGGCTTCTCGGTCAGCGTCGGATCGCGGTACATCTCCAGCAGCCGCGCCTCGATGTCCATCACGTCCTGGGCACGCGTATGCCCGTTCTGCTGTTCGGCCAGCACGGTCCGGGTCAGGTAGTAGTAGCGGAGGTAGTAGGACGGGATGGCCCCGATCCAACGGAGCATGTCCTGTGGCAGCCGGAGCTCCTCGGCCAGCTCGGCAGCGTCCTCGTCGAGCAGGTCCGGGAGGCGGTCCTCGCCGTCGACACGCACCGCGCGCTCCCAGCTCAGGTGGTTCAGCCCGACGTGTTCGAGCTCCACGCGATCCGGAGAAACACCGAAACGGGCGGCCAGCCGCCGCTGGAGCGTGATCGCGACGTTGCATAGGCCGAGCGCCCGGTGCCCGTCGTCGATGAGTGCCTGCGTCACGATGCCGACAGGGTTCGTGAAGTCGATGATCCAGGCGTCCTTCGCGGCGCGACGGGCGGTCAGCTCGGCGAGGTCGAGGACGCGCGGGACGGTCCGGAGCGCCTTGGCGAAGCCGCCGGCCCCGGTCGTCTCCTGGCCGATGACACCGAAGCGCAGGGGCAAAGTCTCGTCGACGAGTCGGGCCGCCTGGCCGCCTACTCGCAGCTGGAGCAGGACGTAGTCGGCTCCGTCGATGGCCGCGTCGCGGTCCCCGGTGAGGGTCAGTCGCCCCGACCAGCCCAGCCGATCGAGCATCCGGCGGGCAAGGCCGCCGACCACATCGAGCCGCTCAGGGTCGATGTCGAGCAGGACAAGCTCGTCGATGGGCAGGCGGTCCGTGCGGCGGGCGAAGCCCTCGACGAGTTCGGGCGTGTACGTGCTGCCCGCACCAACGACCGTGATCCTGGAGCCCATCCCACCTCCGGGGTCTTGACACGATTGCTTATAACGTTATCAGTATTCGACGCTCGCGCAAGACCAAACACCGGCCATCGATCCAGGAGGAGCGCTTCGGTTGGCCCGTTTCCGTCTCGAGCTCGGCCCGGTCCCGCTGCACCATCAGGTCTATGTCGACCTGCGCGATTCGCTTGATGCCGCGCGATGGCGGCCCGGCGAGCAGCTGCCCACGGAGCGCGACCTTGCGGCGCATTACGGCTGCAGTCTGATCACGATCCGGCGCGCGCTCGACGAGCTCGTCCGCGAGGGGCGGATCCAGCGGACCCGGGGACGCGGCACGTTCGTCCTGCACCCGCGGCTCGATCGGGACATCGCCGGGCGGGCGAGCTTCTCCGAAGAGATGCGCCAGCGCGGCCTGGATCCCGAAACGCGCCTGATCTCCGCCCGGCCCGAGTCCGCGACGGTGGCTGTCGCCGCTGCCCTCGAGTTGGAGCCCGGGTCACCGACCCTGTATCTCGAACGGTTGCGCCTTGCCAGCGGCGAGCCCTATCTGCTCGAGCAGGTCCACCTGCCGGCAGAGCGCTTCCCGGGCCTGCTGGCCAGCGACCTCGAGCACGGCTCCCTGTACGAATCGCTCTCCACGCGCTACGCGACCCAGGTCGTTCGCGCCCGCGAGGCCCTCGAGCCCGTCCTCCTCCGGGCTCGAGAGGCCCGCCTCCTCGACCAGCGGTCGGGGGCGGCGGCCCTGCTCATCGAAGGTACCGCGTTCGCGGCGGATGGGACCCCGGTCGAGTTCGGCCGGACGTTCGTTCGCGGCGATCGCTCCCGCTACTACGTCGAACGCGAGGTCGACCGGGCGATCCGGTCGGCCGCGGTCGAGGCCACGGCAGTCACAGGAGGAGGAGCGAGACGATGAGGACGAGGACAGCGGACGGTCAACGCAGACGGAGGAAGTCGCGCATGCGAGAGGATCTCGGACGGTTCGCCGTCCTGTTAACGGTGCTGGCGCTCCTGATCGCGGCCTGTTCGGGGCCCGCGGCGAGTGTCGCGCCATCCGGCTCGGCGGCGGTCGCGTCGACCGAGCCATCGCCTGGGGAATCGACCGAGGCGACCCCGGCGCCGACGGCTCTGCCGGCCACGGAATCGCAGGCCAAGCCGGGTGACGTGATCATCCGCTGGTACTGCTGTCTCGGCACCGGCGACGCGCCGGAGCAGGTCGAGGTCGAACGGAAGGTGGCCGAGGACTTCAATGCCTCTCACCCTGGCATCCACCTGCAGTTCGAAGGCTTCGTCTATGCGGCCGCGCGCGACGCGCTGGCCGTCCAGCTCGGATCCGGCGCCGGCCCCGACATCGTCGGTCCGCTGGGCATCGGCGGCGCCGAGGCGTTCCACGGCCAGTGGCTCGACCTCCAGCCGCTCATCGACAAGAACGGCTTCGACATGACCCAGTTCCCGGAGTCGACCGTCGACCTGTACAACGCGGGCGGCGAAGGCCAGCTCGGCATCCCGTACGCGATCTATCCGTCGGTCCTGTTCTACAAGGCCGACATGTTCAAGGAGGCCGGTCTCAACGAGCCGCCTCACGCCTGGAACTCGGAATACACCATGCCCGACGGCTCTAAGCGGGCGTGGGACTACGACACCGTCCGCGAGATCGCCAAGATCCTGACGGTCGACGAGGCCGGCGCCGACGCCACTGAAGCCGGCTTCGATCCGGAGAAGATCGTCCAGTGGGGCTTCGAGCCGCAGCGTGACGACCTTCGCCAGACTGGCGCCTACTTCGGTGCCGGCGGGTTCATGGCGACCGACGGCAAGACCGTGCAGATGCCGGAGCCGTGGGTCGCGGCCTGGAAGCATTTCTACAACGGCATCTGGACCGATCACTTCAGCATGACCGGTCCCAAGTTCGAGACGACCGACCTCAATCCGGCCGGCTACCCGTTCTGCGCCGGCAAGGTCGCGATGAGCACCAACTACCTCTGGTCGACGTACTGCGTCGGTGACGCGGGCGACGACTGGAACATGGCGGCGACGCCGTCCTTCAATGGCAAGACGACCGCCGCGTTCAACGCCGACACGTGGCGGATCCTGAAGACCAGCAAGAACCCCGACCAGGCATTCGAAGTCCTGCTGTACCTGTTGGGCAACGAGGAACTGCTCGCGCTCTATGGCGGCACGCCGGCCGTCGAGTCGAAGCAGGATGCGTTCCTGGAGTCCCTCTTCAAGGACTACTCGCAGGGCATCGACTGGAAGGTCGCGAAGGAGGGCGTCGCATTCGCCGACGTGCCGAACTTCGAGTCCTACATGCCGGCCTACAACCAGACGCTCGACCTGATCAACACCTACGGCACGAAGTGGCAGACCACGCCTGGTCTCGACATCGATGCCGAGGTGGAGGCCATGAGAGCGGAGATGCAGGCCGTCTGGGACGCGGGCGGCAGCTGATCGATGGTCGCCCCCAGCGTCGCGCGCCCGCGCAGCCTGCCTCGCTTCTCCGGGTTGGGCTGGCGGCGCGCGCGCTGGGGGTACGTCTTCATCGCGCCGTGGCTCATCGGGTTCGTCGCGTTCACGGCGCTCCCGATGATCGCGACGCTCGCCTTTTCGTTCACCAACATCAACCTGGCCCAGGCTGAACCGCTCCGGTTCGTCGGGCTCAAGAACTACGACGATCTGCTGAAGGACCAGCAGGTCTGGAAGTCGCTCGGGATCACTCTGAAGTTCGCGGCGCTGGCACTGCCGGTGGCGGTGGTCCTGCCGCTCCTCGTGGCGCTCCTGCTCCACTCGCGGCACCTGCTCGGCTCCGGGTTCTTCCGTGTCCTGTTCTTCCTTCCGTACGTCGTGCCCTTCGTCGCCACGGTCTTCATCTGGGGCGGCATGCTCAACCCGGAAACGGGCTGGATCAACGGGGCGCTGCGGGCTCTGGGCGTCGAGAAGCCGCCCCCCTGGCTCGAGGATCCCGGCTGGGTCTATCCCGGCCTCGCACTGATCGGCGTGTGGGGCATCGGCGCCGGGATGATCGTCTACCTGGCGGGGCTCAAGGGCATCCCGTCGGATCTGTACGAGGCCGCCCGGATCGACGGCGCGGGCGCGTGGGCGTCGCTGCGCCACATCACGATCCCGATGCTCACGCCGGTCATCTTCTACACGATCGTCTTGTCGGTCGTCGAGGTCATGCAGTACTTCCTCGTCCC
>DASTIG010000143.1:0-2563 GCA_035717785.1 Candidatus Limnocylindrales bacterium | reverse complement strand
CGACCTCGCCGAGCCCGGCATCACATCCTCGCTCGTGGCGTGCCGCCCCGATGTCGTGTTCCATCTCGCCGCGGTCGTGTCCGGGGAGGCCGAAGCCGACGTCGACAAGGGCTACCGCATCAATCTCGACGGCACGCGGCTGCTGCTCGACGCGCTGTGCGCCAAGCAGAACGGCGAGTACGTGCCGCGTGTCGTGGTCGCTTCGTCGATCGCGGTCTTTGGCGCACCGTTCCCCGACGTGATCGGCGACGACGAACAGCTCACCCCTTTGACGAGCTACGGCACCCAGAAGGCAATCGCCGAGCTGTTGCTGGCCGACTACTCACGCCGCGGTTTCGTCGACGGGATCGCGCTGCGGCTGCCGACCATCTGCGTCCGCCCGGGAGCACCGAACCGAGCCGCCTCGGGGTTCTTCTCGAGCATCATCCGCGAGCCGCTCAACGGCCGCGAGGCGGTGCTGCCGGTGTCCGACGATGTTCGCCACTGGTTCGCCTCGCCGCGCGCCGCCACCGGCTTCTTCCTCCATGCGGCGACGCTCGACACCGGCGCCCTCGGCCACAGGCGCGCACTCACGATGCCGGGCGTGTCGGCGACCGTCGCCGAGCAACTGGCCTCGCTGCGACGCTTCGGCGGCGCCGATGCCGAACGCCTCGTCCGTCGCCAACGGGATGAGACGATCGCCCGCATGGTCGCCGGCTGGCCTGCGGCATTCGACACCCGCCGAGCGTCGACCCTGGGCTTCGTCACCGAGCGCAACTTCGACGACATCGTGCGCGTCTACATCGACGACGAGCTCGACGGCCGCCTCCCGGAGCCAGCGGGATGACCGCGATCGCAGTCGTCACAGGGGCCGGCAGCGGTATCGGCCGAGCCGCCGCGGTGGCACTCGCCGACGCGGGGTTCACCGTCGTCGCCGTCGGCCGCCGCCGCGGCCCGTTGGAGGAGACCGCCGGCCAGGCAGGGCGCGGCGCGGTCGCCATCGTCGGCGATGTCACCGATCCGGCGTCGGTCGACGCGCTGTTCGACGAGGTCGCCGACCGCTTCGGCCGCCTCGACCTGTTGTTCAACAACGCCGGCATCGGCGCCCCCGGTGTGCCGCTCGAGGAGCTCACCGTCGAGCAGTGGCGCACCGTCGTCGACACGACTCTCACCGGGGCGTTCCTGTGCACCCAGCACGCCTTCCGCCTCATGAAGCGGCAATCGCCGCGCGGCGGGCGGATCATCAACAACGGCTCGATTTCGGCGAGCGTCCCCCGCCCCAACTCGGCGCCCTACACCGCCGCCAAACACGCGATCACCGGCCTCACCAAATCGACGTCACTCGACGGCAGGGCCCACGACATCGCCTGCGGCCAGATCGACATCGGCAACGCCGCCACCGAGATGACCGCGGCGATGCACACCACCGGCGTGCCACAGGCCGACGGACGCATCGACCTGGAGCCGACGTTCGACGTCGCCGACGTCGCCCGCGCCATCGTGTTCATGGCGACACTCCCCCTCGACGCCAACGTCCAGTCCATGACGGTGATGGCGACCAAGATGCCCTACATCGGCCGCGGCTGACGACGTCGGTCACCCTCCCGCCGACTCGGCGCCAACCACCTGCTCAGCCAACGATCCGAACCCCGCGCCAGAAACACACGACCGAACGACGGCGGCTCGGCCGGCGAGACGCGCAAAGTACGGCATGTCTTTGCGCGTGCAACAAGTAGTCAGCGCACGCTCCGCGGGGAGTGGCACCCGAGCTTCGAGTCGGCAAGCCAGGCCGTCACGACCCTCGGTCTTGTGGGCACGTCGCGACGCGGTAGGCGTCCGGAACTCCGATGACAAGGTTCGGAGCACCTGACCGACATGGGGGTGGTTCCGCCCTCGCGTAAGGCTTCCAGGCGCGCCGGTGGCTCGAGCCATCCGATCGGGCACCGGCTACGAATCGTGGGTGATCTGCAGCGGCGTCTGCCGCTGCACCGAACGGAGGAGGAGGATCACGATGCTGCGCAAACTCCGTATCGCACTCGTGGTGACCATCATGGCGGTCGCGGTCGCGTCCAGCGCCGACAGCGCGTCGGCGCTGGGGTTCTACCGCGATGGTGACTTTGGCTTATTCGGCTTCGGTGGGCCCTGAGGACGTGTCGGCCATCGACAAGGCCGATGCTGTCACCCCGACCAGCCGAAAGGCCCTCTGACCAGCGGAAGCGCTGGCATCGCGTCCTTTAGACGCATGCGGCCGCGAAGTCCACTCCCAATGGGTTCCGAAGATCGAAGAGCGTCTGTCGCCGAGCGACACGAAGCCCTGCCGCGGTGACCGCACAGCGCGCCAGAACGGCGCGCCAGAACGCCGCCGGCCGACAGCGCACCACGCGCACAGATCGGCATCGACGTGCGAGAGTGATCAGGCCTGATGTGCTTGTGCAACGGGTTCCGATCGGACACCGGTGAGGCCCGACGACCCTCGCCGAGTAGTGGAGGTGGAGGACCACGACCCCGAGACCGGGCGCGCTGCTCCGCTCGCCATCACCGTCTGATCGGGCGCGCTCTCGGCAGGCAGCGCAACCAGGTCGGC
>DASTIG010000142.1:0-4736 GCA_035717785.1 Candidatus Limnocylindrales bacterium | reverse complement strand
AACGCCACGGACCTCGCGGCGGCGACCGACGCGGCCGACGTCGAGCGCCTCGTCTACGAGACGTTCGACTTCCTGCTCGAGCGCGAGCCGAGGGAGTCGATCCTGCGGTCGTTCGACCTGTCCGTCGTCGGCCAGTACTTCCCCGAGTTCGAGCACGAGATCCGGAGCCGGCTGGCGCCGTAGTCGGCGCGTATCATCGCCGCCCATGTGCGAGCACTACATCGCGCGGGCCGCCGAGCCGTTCCGGCTCGACGAGCTGTGGCCGCTGACCGCGCGACTCGAGCGTTTCGGGCTGGCCGGGTTCGGCTGGGGTGCGGCATGGCTCGGGGCCGACGGCCGGCTCGCCAGCCATCGCGACGTCCGATCCTTCTGCGACGATGCGGCCGGGGCCGCGCGGGTCGGTGCGCAGGAGACGACCGCGGCGCTGGTGCATCTTCGACGGCCTTCGCGCCTCTCGACTCTGCAGCTGCAAGACACCCAGCCCTTCGACGATCCGGCCGGTCGATTCGCGTTCAGCCACAACGGCGACTTTCGGGACTGGCGCCCAGCGCGGGCCCGATACCGCGACGCCGGGCGGATCCACGGCCGTGCGGACACCGAAGTCGGCGCCCGGTGGCTCGAGGATGCGTGGACGGGCGACCGGTCCGCACACCTGCTGCCGGCTCTCCACGAGCTTTTCGGCGGACAGGCGAACCTGGCGATGCTAACGGCCGAGGGGACGCCGTCTCACTACGCCGGCAACACCGACAACCCGGTCTTCGCCTTCCGGCTTGGCCGGATCGGCCTCGTGTCGACCGGCATCTATTCGCTCGACCGGTCGTTGTTTCGGTTCGTCGCACGGGGCGCGACGAGCCGGCAGCTGATCCGGCTCGGATCCACGGTTACGCTCGACCGTAACGGACTCGCTAGGCACGCGTCTTAGCATTCGACAAACGGGGACCGTCACCTTCAGCCCAAGAGGTGGTCGATGCACGCTGACCCCGCGATCGCCGACCAGGCGTCCTTCCGACCGACCGCGACGCTCCCCGTCGGACACCTGGTCCGGATCTCGCTGTACTGGCTCGGCCTGACGGCGATCGACGGCGCGGTCGGGCTGTTCATCCAGAACCGGTTGAACTTCGGGCCGTTCGCGCCCGACCCGCTCGAGGTCGGGCGGATCACGTTCCTCCTGTCGATCCCAGTCGCAGTGATCTCGATCCTCATCCAGCCGACCGTCGGCTCGATCAGCGACTACACCGTGAGTCGATGGGGCCGGCGGAAGCCGTACATCGTGATCGGGTCGTTGCTCGATCTCGTATTCCTGGCGGGCATCGCCTTGTCGAACACCATCCTGATGCTCGGCGCCTTCGCGGCCCTCCTTGCATTCAGCACCAACATCGCGCGCGGGCCGTTCCAGGGTTACGTCCCCGACCTCGTACCGGAGAAGCAGGTCGGCCTGGCCAGCGCGATGGTCGGGTTGATGCAGATCCTCGGGAACGTGACCGGTTTCGTCCTGGTGACTGTCGCTGTGCTGTTGGGCCGCATCGAGGTCGCGATCTTCGCCGTCGCGCTCGTCGAGCTGCTGACGATGACGGCGGTCGTCGCGCGGGTGGGCGAGGGCCAGCCGCCCAAGCCTCGCAACGGCAAGTCGTGGGGTGCGATCGTCCGCGAAGTGTGGGGGACCGATGTCCTCAAGGAGCGCTCCTACGTGTGGCTGCTCACGTCGCGCTTCTTCTTCCTGATGGGCGGCGCGGTGCTGGTGAACCTCATCCTCACGTACCTCAAGCAGACGCACGGCCTCGGCGAGGACGCGGCCAACTCGACCAACCTCGTGATGCTCGTCGTGATCGTCGTGGCCAATGTCCTCGCGATCATCCCGTCGGCGAGGCTGTCGGATCGGATCGGGCGAAAGCCGGTCATCTATGCCAGTTGCGCCATCGGTTTCGTGGGCGTCGCGCTGGCCGCACTCGCACCGGCAATCCCGTTCGCCATCGTTGGCGGCGCCCTTTTCGGGGCGTCGGCCGGCACGTTCCTGGCGGTCGACTGGGCGTTGATGACCGACATCATCCCGAAAGCATCGTCGGGTCGATACATGGGCCTCTCGAATGTCGCGACGACGTCATCGACCGTGATCGCGGTGGCGACCGCTGGCCTCCTGCTCGACGCCGTGAACATCGAGTTCGGGCTGGGCTTGGGCCCGCGTGCCGCGTTCCTCCTCGGCGCTGCCTATTACGTGATCGCGGCGCTCACGCTTCGGCCGGTCGTTGAGCCGCCGCGGTCCGAGCGTCGAGCCGCCGGTATGCCCATGGGATGAACGCCCACAGATAGACGAGGTAGTCGAGCCGGATCGGCCTCGCCCCGAAACCGAACAGGGCCTGGAACTGGACGATCGTGAGCGGCAAGAGGACGACGCTCAGCCCCACCGAGACCGCCAGCCACACCAGTCCCCAGCGACGGGTCGCCGGGGCGAGGATCGGCCACACGATCAGCGGCACCCACTTCATCCAGGTCGCGAGCGCCCACAGCGCGCCGCCGAGGCGCGGACCTGTGAACTGTGCGGCCCACAACATCAGCGTGAGCTGCAGGTTGATGTTGCCGGTGTCGAGGTTGGCGCCGACGGGGAACGCGAGGAGCACGATGATCACGGCGGTCGTCAGCGGCCGTCGTCGATAGGCCCAGTCGACCGTCCACAGCAGAAGCAGGATCGTCCCGACGCGCCACACGACCCAGGCAACGTCCCAGGGCAGCAGCGCCCACGGCGCGAACAGCGGCAGCATCCAGGGCGCGTAGACGTAGGGCAGGAACGGCCCTGTCGGGTGGTACGGATCGCCGCCGTTGAGCCAGATCCGGACGCCCGCCCAGTACGCCCGCGCATCGGCGCCGGCCGCGTCGCCCCGGCCGATCATCCCGGCCGCGAGCAGCGAGAAGACCAGGCTGATGAGCAGGATCGCGATCAGCCGCCGGTGGTCGCGGAGCCGTGAGATCTCGCGCCTTATCGCTCGCCGGTAGACACCGGCCCGTCGCCGCGTCGGATGGCCGATCAGGTCGCGCCAATCGATGACGATGCGGCCACGTCCCCGGGCCGTGCCCGGGACTGGATGGAGCTCCGGCGGTCGCTCGGCGTCGGCCATGGCGCCGGCATTCTCGCACGGCGCCGCTCGGATCCTTCCTGCGCTGGCACGCATGGTTTCGCTTCGCCTGTCGTTGCGTAGACGCAACGCTCGCCCGTGGAATCGTCACGACTCACGATCTGACGCGTGCTACGTTATCCACACGGAGGGATGCAAGCGGGAAGCTGAGCGCGCGTTAACCTGCGATCCCAGCCTTGGTCCCGTTTGAGGTCGTCCGCCACGGGGGTGTGCCGAACGTCGTCGTTCGGTGTTGGAGGATCGAGTCTGGAGCGGCATGGCAGGGGGGCCAGCCACATGGACGCCCACTTTCAACCTGCGCGGGTCGGCCTTGGACAGATCGACGCGGACGGCACCTTGACGGCGCTCGATGCCGAGTTCGCCCGGCTGTTCGACCTCCGGGTCCCCGAAGCCCTCCATCGACCCGTCCACCAACTCCCCGCGGCGCTGAGCGACTGTTGGCGGGAGATCGTCGGTTCGCCCGACGAGACGCCCGGACCGACTCGCTGGAACATCACGGTCGGCGAGCCGCCCGACGATCGGTCGTTGCATGTGGTCGGCTGGGCATCTCCAGAGGGAGACGGCGTGCCCGTGGTCCAGCTGCTTGTCAGCGAGAACGTGCCCGACCAGCTCCAGTCACTTGGGGGCATGGCGGAGCGGGCGCGGCTGGCACGCGACATCCACGACGGCCTGGCGCAGGATCTGTGGCTCGCGAAGCTGACCGCATCGAAGCTCATGCGCCATCCAAGTCTGGATGCGGACGCACGCGCTTTGTGCGAGGACCTGCTGCGTTCCATCGAGGCCGGCCTCGCTGAGGCGCGCACTGCCGTGGTGGCGATGCGACCCGACGTCGAGCAGACGATCACGCTCTCGGAGCTCGTCGAGCGGCAGGTGGAGGAATTCTCGGACCGCTTCGGCCTCCGCGTCGAGTGTCACGTGGAGGAGGGTCGGCCGGTGCCGTCGCGCGTGTCCCTCGAGATACTGCGTGTCCTCCAGGAAGCCCTCAACAACGTCAGGAAACACGCGAATGCTGGTCGGATCACGGTTCGTGTCGAGCATCGACGCGCGTCCGTGGTGCTCACGGTGCGTGACGACGGACTCGGATTCGACCCGACGATCGCGAACAGCGGCTACGGGCGCCAGAGCATGTATGAGCGCGCCCAGTCCATCGGCGCGAGACTGACGATCGCGTCGGTTCCCGGTCGCGGTACGACCGTCACGCTTCGGGTGCCCGCCGGGCAGTTGATCACGCATCCATGAAGCGGCCCGAACCGACGTCCGCGCGAAAGGTCGGACGACCGCAGGCCCAAGCCAGGTACGGCCGGTTGAGGGTGATGCTGGTCGACGATCACGCCCTCATTCGGTCCGGCGTTCGTCAAGCGATCGAGGGTCCGGAGGTCGTGGTCGTTGAGGAGGCCGAGGGGCTCGCCGAGGCGCTCGAGCGGGCCGAACGATCGCGGCCGGACGTCGTCCTCGTCGACATCGGCCTCGGCGGCTCGGGCGACGGCCTACAGCTGGTTCGCGAGCTTTCGCCGCGCCTGCCGAATACGACGTTCGTGATGCTGTCCGCATCGGCGTCGGACTCCGACCTCCTCGAGGCTGTCATGGCCGGGGCTCGTGGGTATCTCA
>DASTIG010000141.1:0-4461 GCA_035717785.1 Candidatus Limnocylindrales bacterium | reverse complement strand
GGCACGATCAGCGTCGCGAGCAGCAGGTAGAACACGAAGTCACGACCGGCGAACCGCATCTTCGCCAGCGGGTACGCTGCCATCGCGGCGACGAGGACATTCAAGAGTCCCGTCGCTATCGCTACGGTCGTCGAGTTCAGGAAATACGCCGGGATCGGCAGCGTGTCCCAGACCTTGAGGTAGTTCGCGATCGTCGGGTCGTTCGGCAGGAACTGCGGCGGCACCGAGGTGATCGCGTCGGTCGGGCCCTTGATCGACGTCAGGAACATCCAGGCGAAGGGGAAGACCGTGATGACCGCCAGCGCGCTCAGCACGAGGTACCACGCCCCGCCGCGCAACCAGCGGGCGCGCCGGTCGTCGCGCCGGCGTGACCGCTCGGCGACCCGGATGTCGGTAAGGGTCGTGGCGCTCACCGGCCCTCACCCACGGCGCCGCGCTCGAGCAAGCGGACGTTGACGATCGAGAACCCGAGCGTGATGACCAGCAGCACGATGGCGATCGCCGACGCGTAGCCGGCGTTGCTTCGCACAAAGGCCTGCTCCCACAGGTAGAAGACCATCGTCACGCCGCTGTCGAGGATGCCGCCCGTCCGGTTCGTCAGGACGTAGATCTCGTCGAAGACCTTCAGCGCGGCCAGGCTCGAGATGACCGCCACGAACACGATCTGTGGCCGCAGCGCCGGGACGCTGACGTAGCGATGCTTCTGGAAGTCGTTGCAGCCATCGATGCGGGCCGCGTCGTATAGCTCCTCGGGCACGTTCTGCAGCCCGGCCAGGAAGATCACCGAGTAATAGCCGATGCCTGCCCAGATCGTGAGCAGCATCGCGATCGGCAGGACCAACGCGGGCGTCGCCAGCCACTGGACGGGCTCGTCGATGACGCCCCACGACTGGAGGATCGAGTTGATGAACCCGCTGCGGTCGAACAACCAGCGCCACGACAGCCCGATGGCAATGCTGCCGCTGATCGCCGGCACGAAGTAGAGGGCGCGGTAGATGTGCATCCCGCGCAACTTCCGGTTGACGATGATCGCCAGGCAGATCGACAGGACGATGAGGATCGGCGTCACGAGCAGGTAGACGAATGAGTGCAGCAACGCGAGCTTGAACGTGTCGTCGTCGAGCAGGCGCGCGAAGTTGTCGAGACCGACGAAGATGGGCGGCCGGACGATGTCGTAGTCGGTGAGGCTGAACCAGAAGACGGCGACGATCGGATAGAACACGAACACGCCGAGAAGGACGAGCGCGGGCAGAAGGAACAGGTAGGGCGTCGCGCGTGGTTTGCCGATCATCCGGTCAGATCCTTGTCGGGCCTGGCATGGGTTCGGCCCGCCTCCGTGGGGGAACGGGAGGCGGGCCGAATGGAACGCCGCTCGCTAGTCGAGCAGCTTGTTGGCCTCGGCGACGGCGTCGGTCAGCGCCTGCTGGGCGGGCACGCCGCCGAACAGGGCCTTCTCGACCGCACCGAGAACGATGGCGTTGACGTCGGCCTTGTTCGGAACGGTCGGCACGATGTCAGCGTACGTGGCGATGGTCTCGCCGGCGATGGGTCGGACGCTGTCCTCGATCAGGTCCGTGGTGGTGCTGAAATAGGGGTCTTCGAACGCCTTCGCCGACGACGGATACACCGCCGACTGCTTGGCGAGCTCGGTCATGGTGCGTGGGTTCGTGAAGAACTGTGCCAGCGCCATGGACGCGTTGGGGAACTTCGTGTCGGCCTTGACCGACATACCCATCAGGCCCTTGCCGAGGACTCCGGACTTGCCGACAGGAGCCGGCACGACCGCGAGGTCCTCATACAGGGATGCATTGTTCGACTTGACTTCGCGAATGAGGTTCGGGCCGGTCTGGTAGAACGGCGCCTGCCCGGCCGAGAAGATCAGCAGCCCGACGCGATCGTCAGGGGTGGTCAACGCGGCGTTGTCGACGGTGCCGGCGGCGACCATATCGACATACATCTGGAGCCATTCGACCGCAGCGGGCGAATCGAAGGTGAAGGCATTGCCGTCGGCCGACAGCACGTCGACGTCGCCCTCGTACACCATCTGCGCGAGGAGGTCGTTGACGGTCAGGCGCAGGTCGCACACGACGCTGGCCTTCTCCTTGAGCGTTGCGCACAGGGCCGGCAGCTCCGCGACGGTCTTTGGGAACGCCGCGGGGTCGAGACCGGCGGTCTCGAAATGGCGCGTGTTGATCAGCTCCACGCTGACGCCCTGATAGAACGGGAACTGGAAGTTCTTGCCGTCGACGTTCTGGGCCTTCCACAGACCCTGGAAGTAGATGTCCTTGACTTCCTGCGGGACCCGGCTATCGAGCTCGAGCAGCAGGTCACGGGTGGCGTAGTCGGACACCCAGCCCTCGCCGACCGACAGGTTGATCACGTCCGGGGCGTTTCCGGCCGCGAACGAATTCTTCAGGTCGTCCTGGAAGGTCGCCTGATGATCTTCCCAGTTGACCTTGACGCCCGGGTACGTCCCCTCGAATCGGGTGATCGCGTCCTTGATCCAGCCGTCGAACGTCGGCGACAGCCAGAACGTCCAGAGGCCGATCTCGGCGTTCGCTTCGACATTGGGGATGACCGCTTCGGCCGCGTCGACGGCGAGCGGGCTCGGCGAGGCGGATTCGGCCGGGGTGCTCGGGGCCACGCTGGCCTCGGCACTCGGTGCGGCCTGCGACGCAGGCGCGGCAGATGGCGTGGTCCCGGTGCATGCCGAGATGGCGAACATCGCCCCCAGCAGCAACCCGAGGTACCTCTTCGTCTTCGTGTCCATCGCTCCTCCTTGAAGCTCCTTCCGTCCGGTCGTGGTGTTTGGTTGCCAACGGTTTCGCGGGATCGGGTCAGGCGTGGCTCACCACCTCCGATCCCTGGTACGTGGTCCTCGCCACGGCGACGGCGCCCCATGCGCCGGCTTCGGCTTCCGGTGGGAGGACGTCGACGATGTCGGCCGGCAACAGCTCCCCGGCCAGATCCGATGCCGCACGCAGGCGCGCGAGCTCCCGACGCAGCGGGGCCTCGAACGGCGTACCGGCATGGGACACGCCGCCGCCGACCACGACGCGCTGGACGTCGTAGGTCATGACGAGCGTGTGGATCGCCCAGGCGAGGCGTCGCCCGACGTCGTCGATCAGTTCGGTGGCGGCCGGATCGCCGGACGCGGCCGCGTCGTATACCGCCTTGGCGGAGGGCGCGCCTGCGCGCCGGGCGATCGAGGGTCCTGAGGCGAACGCCTCGAGGCAGCCCTGCTGGCCGCAGACGCAGCGCGGGCCATCGGTATCGACGATGGCGTGGCCGATCTCGCCGGCAAGGCCGCGGGCACCACGATGGAGTCGACCGTCGAGCACGACACCGGCCGCGATACCGGTCCCGACCGCAAGGTATGCGAGGTCGTTGGCATCACCGACGACGCCCCGCTCGTGCAGGCCGATGGCGGCGGCACGGACGTCGTTCTCGATGACGACCGGGAGCCCAAGCTCAAGCTCGAGCGCGTCCCGCAGCGCGAAGTCGGTCCAGCCGAGGTTCACGGCGAGGGTCACGTGGCCGCGCTTCGGGTCGACGCGGCCGGGGACGCCGACACCGACCGCGACAAGGTCCGCGCGGCGCAGTTCGGCGGCTGCGAGAGCCTCGTCGAGGCAGGCGGCGATGGCGAGGACGGCGCCGCCCTGGTCACCCACGGAGGAGGCGTGGGTCGCACGACCGAGGACGGCGCCGTCGGAGTCGACGATGAGAGTTGCGATCTTGGTGCCACCGATGTCGATCCCGGCGACGGGACCCGGGCGGTGGCCATCGAACGGATCGTGGCGATCGAGCGGCTCGTTCATCGATGCACCGTCAGCCCCAGCTCGCGGGTGAGCAGCAGCGCACACGCCCCGAGGAGCGTCACGTCCTCGCCTGTCCCGCCGTCGACGATCGTCGTCTCGCGACCGGTCGCGGCCAGGCTCCGTCGCGTGGCTTCCTCGCGGACGGCGGCCAGCCACGGCGCGCCGAGGGCGGTGACCGTGCCGACCAGGGTGATGTGGCGAACGTCGAGCGCCCCGACCAGGTGGGCGATCGCGCCACCGACTGCTCGGCCGGCAGTCCGGACGATGCTCAGTGCTTCTGGGTCCCCGGCGGCGGCCTTGTCGGCCAGCTCGTCCAGGCTCGACGCGCCGCTGGCGCGCAGGATCGCGGGGGCACTCGCCACGGTCTCGAGGCAGCCGAACCGGCCGCAGTGGCATTCGGCGCCGTCGGGGTCGACGACGACATGGCCGATCTCGCCGGCCGCCTCCCCGTCGCCACCGAACAGCTGGTCCCTGAGGACGAGACCCGCGCCGATGCCACGCCCGACCTTGACCACGACCAGGTTCGCAGGGCGCTCATCGCCACTGAACAGGTAGGTCGCGAAGGCCGCGGCACGGCTGTCGTTGGCGACGACAGTCGGGAGGTCGTGCCGCTCCTGGAGGATCCGGGCGAGCGGCAGGTCCT
>DASTIG010000140.1:0-33432 GCA_035717785.1 Candidatus Limnocylindrales bacterium | reverse complement strand
TGGGCGTCCGTGACGCGTAGACCGCCTTCGAACTTCGATGGCACGCCGAGGCGTTCGAGCCACTCGGTGATGCGTTTGCCGCCGCCATGGACGAGCACGACCGGCCTCCGCCGCGCAACGGCAGCGACGTCCGCGAGGACTCCCGACTGCTCTGCGATCGTCGTGCCGCCGAGCTTGACGACCAGAATCTCAGACATGAGCCAGCCCCCTGGCGGACCCTTCCGTCGGGCTCACGTCGTGTACTCACTGTTCTCGATGACGTACTCCTGGGTCAGGTCGCAGCCGAATGCCTCGCCGATGCCGTCACCGAGCCCGAGATCGAGCTCGATCAGCAGCTCCGCGGCATCCATGGCGGCGCGAGCCGCCGCGCGATCGAAGTCGAGCGGGCCGCCTTGCGACCCGTCGAACACGAGGTGACCGGCGATTGCGATGCGGAGACGGTCGGGGTCGAGCTGGGCGGGCTGCGATGCACGTGCGGCAGCCGCGTCCGGGGCCAGCCCGGCGGCCTCGAGGACGGCGGCGGACGCCGTCGTCGCATTGCCGGCAGCTCCGGCGATGCGGCCCCAGTTCGGGTCCTTGCCGTGTGCCGCCGCCTTGACGAGGCTGCTCGAGATGACGGCGCGGGCCACGGCCCGCGCGTCGGCGTCGTCCACGGCGCCGGTCACGGAGGCCGTGATGAGGATCGTGGCGCCTTCGCCGTCGGCTGCCTGCTGGCGGGCCAGGTCGCGCGCGACCGCCTCCAATGCCGACTGGAACGCCATGGCGCCGTGACTGCCGGCGGCAAGCGCTGCGTTGGCCGCGGTACCCGACGCCATGACGAAGACCGTGTCATTGGTGCTTGAATCGCCGTCGACCGACAGCTGATCCCAGGTGCGCGCAGCCGCGGGACGCAGCACGCTCCACAGGACCTCGGGCGCGGCCGCGGCATCGGTCAGAACGACCGACAGCATCGTCGCCATGTTCGGGTGGATCATCCCGACGCCCTTCGCGATTCCGGTGATCGTCACGGTCACGGGTTCGCCGTCCGCCGCCGGCAGCACGAGCGTCGTGGTCGCCGCTTTGAGGACGGAATCCGTCGTGCGGAGGGCCTCAGCGGCGGCCCGAAGTCCTGCGTCGTCTCCGCTCAGCGCGGAATACAGGTTGCCGACCCCGGCCTCGACGCGATCGAGCGGCAGTCGGGTCCCGATGATGCCTGTCGACAGGTGCAGGACATGCCGTTCGTCGATGCCGCACGCCCCGGCCACGAGCCGGCCGACGGCCTCCTGGTCGGCGTCACCAGCGGCGCCGGTCGCCGCGTTCGCGCAGCCGCTGGTCGAGATGACCGCGGAGGCGAAACCGAAACCGCCGCGCGGGTCGTCGGACGTGGCCGCGAGATTGGCCCGCGACTGTTTCACGGGAGCGGCCGCGAACGCGTTCGGCGTGAACACCGCTGCGGCTGCCGCGGGGCCGCCCGTCGCCACGATCAGCGCGAGATCCGGGCGGCCCGACGCCTTGATCCCCGCCGTCGTCCCGCCGGCGACGAAACCAGCCGGCAGGGCGGGCCGCCGCTCGACAGACGGCAGGGGTGGCGAGGCCAACGTCGTGATCGCCATCTACGGCGCCAGCGGCAGCTGCTCGAGGCCGGCCGTCTCCGGCAGGCCGTGGACGAGGTTGAAGGCTTGGACAGCCTGGCCGGCGGCGCCCTTGACGAGGTTGTCCTCGACGCCGATCGCGATGATCCGCCCGATCCGCTCGTCGAGGCGGACGTGGACCAACACGTTGTTGCTGCCGATCGTGTGCTTGGTCGCCGGCGGTGCGGGCACGACCGTGACGAATGGCTCGTCCGCGTAGGCGGCGCGATACAGCTCGTCGAGCTCGGGCTGGTTGATCTGGCGGGTCGGCCGGACGTGGCCGGTCGACAGGATGCCGCGCGTCATCGGGATCAGATGCGGGAGGAAGTCGACCGCGATCGCGCCCGGGTTGGCACCGGGATCGAACCCCTCGCGAGCTGCGACCGCGCCCAGCTCCTGCTCGATCTCGGCGACGTGGCGGTGGCCGCCCAAGCCGTACGCCTTCACGCTCTCGTTGACCTCTCCGAACATCATCTCGGGCTTTGGGTCGCGCCCCGCGCCCGAGACACCGCTCTTGGCATCCACCACGAGGTCGCCGATCAAGCCGGCCCGTGCAAGCGGTGCGAGCGCGATCAACGTTGCTGTCGGATAGCAGCCGGGCGAGCCCACGATGGCGATCTCGGCGTCGACCAGCCGCGAGAGCTCGTCCCGGTGCAGCTCGGGCAGGCCGTACACGGCTCGCTCGAGGAGATCCGGTCGCGGGTGCTCGAAGCCATACCAGCGCGGGTAGTCGGCCGGATCGCGCAGACGGAAGTCCGGCCCGAGGTCGATGACAGCGGTGCCGTCGGCGACGAGGTCCGGGACGAGGCTGGCCGCCGCTCCGTGGGGGAGGGCGAGGAATGCGGCATCGACTTCCGGCAGCCGCGTCCCGACCGTGAGGTCGGTCGTGGCCAGGTGCGGGTGGTGGCCGCCGATCGGGTCGTCCTGGCGGTCGCGGCCGGCGAGTCCGACGATCTCGACGTTTGGATGGCGCGACAGCAGCCGGATGAGCTCGGCACCGACGTACCCGGTCGCACCGATGATGCCAACGCGGATCCGGCGCGGCCCGCCGTCCGAGCGCACGCCTCGCTCGGAGCGGGGGAGGAACCCCGACGACTGGTCCGTCGCGATCGCCGCGGGCGATCCGAGCCCCGCGCTCACTGGCACATGTGGCCGCTCACGGGCGGCTGGCTCGGGTTGCTCGCAGGGATCGGAAGGACCGTCGTCATGGGCGCATGACTATACAACCATCATGCATAGTCATGCAACTTGCCATTGCGGGACGTAACGGGTCCTGTCGGCGGAGGAACCTGGGGTGCTCGCGCCGGCGCTGTCGCTAGCGGCGCTCCGCGCCCCAGGACCACTCCGCCGCCACCCGCAGCCGGAACTGCCCGCCTGACTCAGCGGTAGCTGATCGGTTCGGCGTTGAGGCGGTTGATCGTCGAGCTGCGACGGACCCAGAACCGAGTCAGAAGGTCGGGGACCCACCAGCGCAGGAAGTACAGGCGGCAGCCCAGGCAGTAGCCGGTGATCGCGAGGAGGCTCTGGAGCCCGGCGACCCCGAGGGCGAACAGCCACCCGACGAACGGTGCGCCCAGGGCGAATGCGGCAAGTGTCAGGACGAGTGCCGTGCTCCCGAGGACCTGCGCGAACCGTGGCGGATACTCGTGCTCCGGTTCCGCCGGACCGAGGCGGGCGAGCTTCACGATCCGCCGCCAGATGACGCCGTAGATCGAGTAGCGCAGACCGAACGCCGCGCTCACGCCGATCGAGACGAGGACGACCGCAACAAGCCATGGCGTGTTTGTCAACGCGGCCACGATGAGCAACACCGCCGACGCGCCGGCCCCGAATCGATGCCCGCGCGGATCGATCTTCGCTGCCGGCGGCAGCGTCGCTGTGGCACCGTTCGGGATCGCGGATGGCATGTTCGGCTCCTCGTGACTGGGGATCGCGACGATACCATATAAGTCCTACCGGACTAGTAGGAGTCCCGTGACGGGAGGCGCATGGTGATTGCTAGGAGCGATCGTTTTTGGGCTCAAGCGCCGACCTTGCCACCCACGACCGGCCCTTCGCATCGGATCGATCGCCGAGAGCGATCACTGGAGCTTATCCGGGCTTCCGATCGGACCTACGCGGAGATTTCGATCCCTCGGAGCGATCGCGTGTTGAATGCGCGGGTGTCGGGCGCGAATTAGATCGCTGGGAGCAATCACCCCCGGTATGACCGTGGACGGGTGGCGGCGGAGCGGTCCTGGGGCGCGGAGCGCCGCCAGCGTCAGCGTCGGCGCGAGCACCCCAGGTTCCTCCGCCGACAGGACCCGCTTCGGGCCGATATCGCTACGCGACGACGTCCGGCCTGCGGTACGGGCCGGTGGAGATCACCTCGCCCTCGGTGGCGTAGCTGACCTCCCCCTCGGAACGGATGCTGTAGCGGTGATGGACCGTCGTGGCACCCGCGGACACCATCGCGTTGACCGGGCAGTACTTGAGCGCCGACAGCTCGATCGCGCGGCGGATCGCCGCCTCCGACAGGTCCCGGCCCTCGACCTCGTGCGTGACGACGACTTCCGTGTAGACCTGCGGGTACTCATTGCGCTGGGTGCCGATGACCTCGACCCGGTAACCGGTCACGTCCTGACGCTTCTTGCTCATGATCGAGATGACGTCCATCCCAGTGCACGCCCCGAGGGCGGACAGCACGGTCTCGACGGGGCTCCCGCCTGTGTTCGACCTACGGTCGTCGAAGTCGAGTGGGTGACCGGACGACGGCTCGGCGTGGAACGCCATCCCGCCTCGGTGCTCGAGGCGGACCGACTTCAGCGTGGGCATGGCCTCAACCCGCGACGCCGACCTCGGCCGTGGAGGCCTCGGTCAGGAACTGCTCCCGGTACAGCCGCGCGTACAGCCCACCGACCTTGATCAGCTCGGCATGCGTGCCCCGCTCGACGATCCGCCCGCGGTCGTAGACCAGGATCCGATCGGCACGCAGGATGGTCGACAGGCGGTGCGCGATGGCGATCGTCGTGCGGCCCTCCATCAGCCTCTCGAACGCGGCCTGGATCAACCGCTCGGAGACCGTGTCGAGCGCAGACGTGGCCTCGTCGAGGATCAGGATCCGCGGGTCCTTGAGCAGTACGCGGGCGATCGCGACGCGCTGCTTCTCGCCCCCCGACAGCTTGTAGCCACGCTCGCCCACGATCGTGTCGTAGCCCTCGGGCAGCTCCATGATCCGGTCGTGCATCGCCGCAGCTCGCGCGGCATCGCGCAGCTCGTCGTCGGTGGCCTCGGGCTTGGCGTAGAGCAGGTTGTCACGGATCGACGCGTGGAACAGGTACGTCTCCTGGGTCACGACGCCGATGAGCCGGCCGAGCGACGCGAGCTTGATCCGGCGGACGTCGATGCCGTCGATCTCGACCGCCCCCTCGTCGACGTCGTACAGCCGCGGGATCAAGTACGTAGTCGTCGTCTTGCCCATGCCCGATGGGCCGACGAGCGCGACGAGCTCGCCGGGCTCGGCCTCGAGATCGATGTCCTCGAGCGCGAAGGTCGGCAGCATCTCGATCGCCGGCATCTCGCCTGAGCCCGCGCCCAGGCCGTCGACAAACGTTTCGACGGCCGTCTCATCGATCGGGGCGGCCGCCAGCGCGACCTCGACCTGCTCCTCGTTGCGCCCGTCCTTGCGGGCGAGCGCCAGGGCCGCGCGGTCCGACGGCACGGCCTCGGTCGGGTAGCGGAAGGACACGTTCCGCAACCGGACCTGCCCGCGGACCGCGGCAGGCGCGAGATCGACAGCATCCGGCGCGTCGACGATCTCGGGGTCCATCTCGAGGTACTCGAAGATCCGGTCGAACAGCGCGAGCGCTCCCTGGATCTCGACCTGGATGTTCAGCAACTGGCCCAACGGGAAGAACAGCCGGCTTTGGAGCGTCGTGAACGCCACGATGTCGCCGATCGTCGGTGCGGTCGGATCGTTCTGGATGGTCAGCCAGCCGGCCAGCCAGTACACGAATGCAGGCGTGATGCTGAATATCGTGCCGATGAGCATGAAGAACCAGCGGCCGACCATCGCCTGGCGGATCTGTAGGGCGGCGAGCTTGGCATTCAGCGAGCGGAACCTCTTCTCGGAATTGGCCTGTTGTCCGAACGTCTTCGACAACAGCATCCCGCTCACACTGAGGGTCTCCTCCGTCAGCGCCGACATCTCGGCCAGCGACTTCTGCGTCTCGGTCGACACCTCGCGACGGACCTTCCCGACGCGGAACGTCAAGTACATGAAGAACGGCAGCAGTCCGAGCGACAGGACCGTCAGTCGCCAGTCGATCAACCACATCGCGATGATCGTGCTGATCGCGATCGCCAGGTTGGACGTGACCGAGCTCGCCGTATCCGTGACGACCGCCTGGACGCCGCCGACATCGTTCGCCAGGCGGCTTTGGATCTCGCCGGTCCGGGTCTCAGTGAAGAACCGCAGCGGCATCGCCTGGAGGTGCGCGTATAACGCACCGCGCAGATCCTGCATGACCCGCTGGCCGATGACGTTGTTCAGGTAGGACTGGCCGACGCCGATCAGGCCCGAGACGATCGGGAGGATGATCATCAGGCCTACGTACAGGGTCAGCAGCCCGAGGTCGCGCTGTGGGATCGCGACGTCGATGAGCAGCTTGAGCAGGTACGGGTTGATCAGCCCGATGAAGCTCGTCAGCAGGATCGCGACCAGCACCACACCGATCTGTGGCCGGTACGGCCGGAAGAACACGAGGATGCGGCGGATCGTGTGGCCTCGGCGCTCCTTGGGGACCGGCTCGAAATCCGCGGCGGGACCGCCGCCCCAGAAGCCGCCACCGCCGCCCGTGCCGCGGCCACCCCGGCCGACACCCCCGGTCGCCTGACGGACGCCGCCCCGCGAGAATCCCATCAGGCCTTCGCCACGGCGACGATCGTCGAGCGGCGCGACGGCGCGCCCTGGGCGATCAGGTCGCCGGCCAATCCGAGCGCGAAGGTCGGCCAGGAGCGGCCCCACGCCCGGGCGAGATGCCCGACGGTCGTGAGCCGGACGTCCCGGAACCCGGCGGCGCCCAAGGCGTCCACCACCGACGTTGGATCGTTGCAGGCACCCACCAGCGGGTGCGCATCCGCCGCGGTCGACTTGACCAGCGGCTGGAGGCGACTCCGAACGCCCGCCGGCAGACCGAGGTACGCACCGACGAACGGGTGGCGGCGGTTCACGGTCGTAGCGACGAGCTGGCCGCCTGGGGCGAGCCATGAGCGCAGGTTCGTGAGGGCCGCACCCGGCTCGGCGAAATGCTCGAGCGTGAAGTTGGACAGGATGAGGTCGAACGTGCCGGGTGCGAACGCGTCGCTCGGCCCGCACAGGTCGACGACTGCGAATTCATCGAGGTGGGGGAGCGGTTCGCCCGGGGCGTGGATGTCCGCCCCGACCAGCCGCCCGATCCGCGGACGGAACGCGCGGAGCTGGGAGACGCGCCCGCAACCTGCGTCGAGGACCGTGACCGGCCGGCCCGTGCCGTCCACACGGGACTCCGCGTCGGCGATCGCGTCGTCGAGCGCCGATCGGACGAGGGTCGCGACGGGCGGCCTGATACCGAGGCGTTCGATGATCGCCTCGCGGCGCTTGGACGACACGTGGTCTACCAGGCCGTCGCGGTCGCGGCTTCGGTGATCCCTTGTGCCTCGAGCCAGCGCTCGGCATCGATCGCGGCCTTGCAGCCGTCGCCGGCGGCGGTGACCGCCTGCCGGTAGCGATGGTCATGGACATCGCCGGCGATGAAGACGCCCTCGATCTTGGAACCCGTCTCGTCGTGCACGACGAGGTAGCCCTTCTCGTCGACATCGAGCCAGTCGCGGAACGCCGCCGTGTTCGGCTCGTAGCCGATCGCGATGAATAGGCCTTCGATCTTCATCTCGGTCGCGTCGCCCGTGACGGTGTCCTTCAGCGCGAGGCCGTGGACCTTCTCGTCGCCGAGGACCTCCGCCACCGCGACGTTCGGGTGGATCTCGATCTTGGGGTGCTCGATGGCCCGATCGACCATGATCTTGCTGGCCCGGAAGGTGTCACGCCGGTGCAGCATGTGGACCTTCGTGGCGAAACGCGTGAGGTAGATCGCCTCCTCGAACGCCGTGTCGCCACCGCCGACGACCGCGATCTCGCGGTCGCGGAAGAAGAAGCCGTCGCACGTCGCGCAGGCCGACACGCCGCGCCCGCGCAGCCGTGTCTCGCTGTCGAGACCGAGCCACAAGGCCGACGCGCCGGTGGCGACGATGACGGACTGGCCGCGGTATTCGGTGCCGCGCGCCCAGATCCGGAAGGGACGCTCGGAGAAGTCGACCCGGTCGATGTCGACGTCGATCAGGCGCGCACCGAAGCGCTCGGCCTGGGCGCGCATGGCCGCCATCAGGTCGGGCCCTTGGATCCCGTCCGGGAAGCCTGGGTAGTTCTCGACGTCGCTCGTGAGCATCAGCTGGCCACCCGGGGCCGACCCGGCAAGGACCACAGGCTCGAGATTCGCACGTGCCGCATAGATCGCGGCGGTCAGGCCGGCCGGTCCGGACCCGATGATCACCATCTTGGAATCGACGCGGCCCTCACCGCTGGCGGCCGTGGATGGACCGCCGGGCGTCGTCACGGGGGCGCTGGCCGCCGGTGAGTCATCGATCGCGATCGAGAGTCCGCCGAACGGGTTGGGCGTGTCAGTCATCGGGCAATCTTACACCTTCATCCCTGATACCCCTGGGGGGTATCGACCAGCACGCCGTCTCGGAGCGTGACATCGCCGAGCCAGACGACATCGTAGCCGCCTGCGGTGCCCTTCTCCACGAGTCGGCGATCGGCCGTCACTAGCGACTGGCCCAGGCGTGCCGTCAGACTCAGATACTGGGCGTCATAGGCGCTGACCCCAGCCGATAGGGCTCGGTGAATCGCTTCGTCGATGGCGACTTCCTTAAGGTCCACGATCCGGCGCGCAAAGGGGAAGCGTGCCGAGATGTCGTTCGCGTCTTCCCGTTCGAGCCGGCTCCGGCGGACGGCGCCGACGACCGCATGCGCCACCTCCGACCAGATGATCGACGGGGCTGATGCCCGGATGCGGTCTTCGAGCAGCGCTTCCCGGACCAGCTGCGCTTCGGAGTCGAGGACTTCGTCCCGTAGGAACCATTTCACTGCCACGCTTGCGTCAAGGATCAATCGTCGCGCTCCCAGCGGGGAGGACCGTCGCGCCACTCGCGGATGTATGCCTCGGCCGTGTCGTCGGGTCCACTCGACGGTCTGCCACGCCCTCGGATCCGGTCGATCTCCTCGAAGGCGATCCTCGCTTGGCGGAGCTGGAACGCACGTGCCCTGGCGGGCGAATCGAGGACGGACAGGTCATCCGCGGTCCGGGTGCGTTCGGAATCCCCATATGGCTCGGCAGCATCGCGGATCGCGCGTTCGGGGATGCGCACGCGGCCGCCGACCTTGTAGCAGCCCGCAAGGCGACCATCGCGGATCCACCGGCGCATCGTTCGTTCACTCACGCCGGCCGCCTCGGCGGCTTGCGCGACGGTCAGGTCTGGCATGACGTGAGTGTACACATCATGACAGATGATGTCACGGGAGGGCGTGAAGCGCCGGGATGATGTCCTTGCCCACGATCTGGAGGTACTCGGGAACGTGGACGTCCTTGAGCTCGAAGATCACGTGGTCGGCGCCGGCGTCCGACAGCTCGGCGAAGCGGTCGACGACCTGTTGGGGTGACTCCGTTCGCGCCGCGCCCGAAGGCCCGAGCCGGACGTTCTGGAGCGTCGAGCGCTCGATCTCGGCAGGGTCGCGCCCGACGGCCGCGCAATGCGCATCGAGGATGGCGTACTTGCGGGCAATGCCCTCGGGCGAGCCGAACACATTGCAGGCATCGGCGTACTGGGCGACCAGCCGGAGCGTCTTCTTCTCGCCGCCGCCGCCGACCATGATCGGGACCCGCGGCCGCGAGATCGACTGGGGCGAGTTCAGGAGCCGGTCGGCACGGAACTGGCGACCGACGAACGTCGCCTCCGAGCCGCGCTCGCCAGCGAACATCTCGTGCGCGATCCGTAGCGTCTCCTCAAGCATCTCGAAACGGACGCCGAGCGGCGGAAACGGGAACCCGAGGGCGCGCGACTCCTCCTCGTTCCACGCCGCCCCGATGCCCAGCCAGGCGCGACCGCCGGACAGGACGTCGAGCGTGGTCGTCGCCTTGATCCACAGAGCGGGGTTGCGGTAGTGGACGCCGCCGACCATCAGGCCAAGGCGGGCCTGCTTCGAATGGGCCGCCATGAACCCGAGGGTGGTCATCCCCTCGAGCATCGGCTCCTCGACCCGGCCGACACCGCGGATCTGGAAGAAATGGTCCATGACCCAGATCGAGTCGAAGCCCATGTCGTCGGCGTCGCGCACGATCCGCGCGAGGGTCGGCCCGATCGCCTCTGGCCCACCCGGCCAGGTGAACGAGCTGATCTGGATGCCGACCTTCATCGCCCGGAGGTTAGCGGAAGAGGTCCATCTCCGCGGGCATGATCAGGTCCTTGATGCGGCCGTCCCCGCGGTGGAAGGTGACGCCGCGGACGAGGGCGAGCGGACGACCGGCGGTCTTGCCGAAGACGAGCTCGGCGGCTGAGGCGATCTCGTCGGCGACAGCACGGACAGTCGACTTCATGACTCGACCGTCGGCGTCGGGTGTCCCGCGCAGGTCGTCGAGGGGGAGCAGGCCCGACACGCCGATGGCGACATCGACGATGCCGAACCGCCACGGCCGCCCGAAGCTGTCCGAGACGATGATAGGCAGGTCGTGATCGAGGCGATCCCGCACGGCCTCGCGGATGCGGTCCGCGGAAGCATCGGGGTCGCGCGGGAGCAGCGTCACCACGTCACCAGAGCGGGGCCCGACGTTCGACGCATCGATGCCGCCATTGGCGCACACGAACCCGTGGTGGGTCTCGGTGATGACGAGGCCGTTCTCCATGCGCACGACGCGTTTCGCCTCGCGCAGGACGAGCTCGACCTGGCGGGGATCGCGGTCGAACTGCTTCGCGTACTCGATGACCTCCAGGCGCGGCTCGATGGTCGTCAGATCGACGACCGCGCCCTCCGCCTTCGACACGATCTTCTGGGTGACGACGAGCACGTCGTCGTCATGAAGAGGTAGATAGTCGGTCGCGGCGAGGAGTGCGTCGGCGATCAGCGACGGGAGGTCGTCCCCGGGAACGATCTCGCCGAGACCGTCGATCGCGACGACCTCGACCCGGTTAGCCACCGACCGCCTCGGGCGTCTCCACCTGCGCCAGCAACAGGTCCTCCGGCGTATCGATGTCGAGTGTCAGGGGGCCGTACATGAGGACGACGTTCGCGCCGGGCACCGACGACCCTGCCTCGACGTGGGCCGCCTTGCTGTCGCCGCCGAAGCAGAATTCGATCACGTCGGGGGGTGAGAGAAGGAGCGCGTTGGTGCCGCGGTCGTGGCGGTCGGGGACGATCGCGACGAGCGGGCCGGACGCATCGAGCGCCTGCGCGACGAGCGGGCTGAGCAGCTCTGGCGAGACGTGCGGGATATCGATCGGGAGCACCAGGACCGCGTCGGCATTCGCGGCGATCGCCTCGTCGCGGGCTTCGCGCAGACCGTCGTTCAGGCCGCGGCTCCGTTGCCGGAGCGGACGCGCACCCTCCTGAATGGCGAGCTCGCGAACCTCGTCGTCGGGGGTGACGACGATCGCCTCGTCGATGCCGGGCGTGGCGACGGCGGCGCGGATCGTGCCGCGCGCCAGGCGAAGCGCCAGGTCCCGCCTCTCCTCCGCATCGAGAACGGCCCCGAGGCGCGACTTCGCGCCGTCGATCGAACCGATCGGGATGATCGCCACGATCACGAGATCGCCACCGTGCCCGCGAACCGGAGGACCTCGCCGGCGAGCCTGGCGCGTGCCGTGTCGTCGGTCATGATCGTGTCGGTCACGAGCGTGTTGACGCCAAGGGCCTCAAGCGAGGGCAGCAATGCGGCGTCGACCTGGTCCATGACGAAGTGACTGATGAGCGGCTCGTAGCGCGCCGCCACGCCGACCGCGCTCGACACCTCACCGAGCGACGCGAGCATCCGATCCGCCGGGCCCTTCAGTGCCTTGCCACCGATGATGCCGCTGACCGCGACGACCGGCACGCCACGCCCGAGTGTGCCCGATAGCGCGTCGCGCATCCCGGAGAGGGCGAGGATCGGGTCGATCGACACCACCGGGTTCGACGGGGCGATGACGATGACCTCGGCCGCTTCGATCGCTGCCAGGACCTCGGGCGTCGGCCGGGCGGTCTCGATCCCACGGAAGCGCACCTCGTAGACGGTCGGCTCCTGGTGGCGGTGGACGAAGTACTCCTGGAATTCCAGCCAGCCGTCGTCCGTGCGGACATCCGTGCGGACCGGCTCGTCAGCCATCGGCAGGATGCGTGACTGGATGCCCATGGCGGTCGCGAGCTCGAGCGCGACCTCGGTCGGTCGATTGCCGGCCCGCAGGCGATCGGTGCGCCAGATGTGCGTGGCGAGATCGCGGTCGCCGAGCCGGAACCATTCGACCTCGCCAAGCGCCTCGAGCCGATCCATGACGGTCCAGCTCTCGCCGCGGAGGCCCCATCCCCTGACCTCGTCATCCAGACCGGCCAGCGTGTACGCGACGGTGTCGTGGTCCGGCCAGATCGCCAGGCCGTGCAGCTTCAGGTCGTCGCCGGTGTTGACGATGACCGTCAGATCGGGCCCGACGGTCGCGGCCAGGCCGTCGGCCATCTTCGCCCCGCCGACGCCGCCCGCGAGCAGGACCACCCTCATGACGCGTGACGCGAGGTGGGTACTGTTCGGCCGCGGACCTGCACCGGAGGCTCCTTCACGACGGTCGTGCTCGCATACGTGCGCAAGTCTGTCATGTCCGGCAGCGGTTGCCGGAGCTGGAAGAGGGTGGTGCAATGGGATTCACGGCGAAGCGTCACTGATGCGATGACCGCTTTAGTCCCGATCGGTTTCGATGCCGGGTGGCGATGATGGACGGAGGCTGGCGACAGCCCGATCAGCGGCTCGGGGTCGCCCGTGTGCGAGTTCGCCCACGGGATTCGCGACTCGCCGAGACCCTGACCGTTGCCATCACGATGGTCATCGTCGGCGCGCTCGCGACCTCCATCCTGGGCGTTCATGGCACAGGCGGCGACATCGTCGCTCCACCCAGCGACTCTCCAGACCCGTCTCTGTCACCAGTGCCGGCGATCGTGGCGCCCTCGGAGTCGGCGCCGCCGAGTCCGGATCCCGGTTCGCCGACCCCTCCGGCAGCCGAACCGACACCGACTCCGGCCGCACCGACGCCAACCCCGGCGACACCCACACCTGGCCTCGCCGCGCCGGTGCCGACGCCCACCCCGACACCAACGCCCACCCCGACTCCCACGCCGACGCCGATCCCGACGGCCACCCCGACCCCGACGCCCACACCGGCGCCGGCTATCGTGCCGCCCAGGCGGGCGCCCACAGTCGACGGCCCGGTGCCTGCGTCCCTGCTTTCGAGCCTGCGCCGCGCATCGACCGAGATGCCGCTTCCATACCGCGACGGCTGCCATGGCGCTGCGCCGATGTCGTCCAGGTGCTTCTACGGCAACATCCGCTCCAGGACGACGATCGTGTTGTTCGGCGACAGCCACGCCCTCACGTGGTTCCCAGCGGTCCTGCGCGTGGCACAGGATCGCGGCTGGCGACTCATCAACGTCACCCGGTCGATGTGTCCGCCGGCTCGGGTCTTCTCGTATAGCAGGGCTACCCGCTCGATCCTGCGCTCCTGCCTGACGTGGCGGAGCAGGGCGATCCTGCGCATGGAGCAGATGCGGCCCGCGATCGTCCTGCTGTCTGGCTCGCGGGGTTTCGTCTCTGCGACGTCCACCGGCCAGGTCCTGACAGGCAGGGCCCGGACGGACGACTGGATCCGCGGCATGAAATGGACCCTCAATCGGCTTGAGCCGGCGGTCGGCCGCGCGATCCTCCTGGCGGACACGCCCAATTCGCGTTTCGCGAGCCCGGCCGCATGCCTCGCCAGCAATCCGCGTCACGCCCTGCGATGCGCGACGACCGTGACCAAGGCGATCAGCTACCCGTGGCTGAACGTCGAGTTCGGCGTCGCCAAGGCCACGAAGTCGGGTTTTATCAATACCGAACGATGGGTGTGCCCGACCAGCCCGTGTCCGGCGGTGGTGTGGGGCCGGCTGGTGCACCGGAACCGCGGGCACCTCACGGTGAGCTTCCCCTTGACCCAGTGGAGCCGACTCAAGCGAGCCATCCTTGCGGAAGTGGCACGGCCCGGTTGATCGCTATCGGGCCAGGATCTCGGCGACCTCGCGCATCCGCTCGATGGTCTCGAGGTCGTACGGCGCCGGCATCCGCACGATGAACGTCTCGAAGCCAAGGTCTCGATAAGGCGCGAGAGTGTCGGCCACCTGCGGCGGAGACCCGGCCAAATAGCCGCCGAAGTCGGCGATCTCGACGCCGTTTGCCCCGAGCAGCTCCCTGGTTCGCGCTTCTGCCGCCCCAGCGTCGTCGCGCAGGATGATGTGGAAGCTGACGGTCTTCTCGATGGTCGCCGGGTCGCGCCCGACGTCCGCGCCGTGCCGCTCGAGGGTCTTGAGGGCGTCCTCCACCTCCTCGCGTGATCCGGATGTGTTCCAGGCGTCCGCTCGCTCGGCGACCGTGCGCAGGGTCTTCTGGCGACCACTCCCACCGATCAGGATCGGGAGATGCGGCTGGATCGGGCTCGGCTCGCACAGGGCGTCTCGCATCGTGTAGTGCGGCCCGTCGTGACTGAATCGCTCGCCGTCGAGCAGGCGACGCATCAACATGACCGACTCGTCCAGCCAGCCGAGGCGCTCGCCGGGGCTCGCCCCGAAATCGATGCCGAACGCCTCGTGCTCCCGCTCGAACCACGCGCCACCGATGCCGAGCACAGCGCGGCCGGCCGAGACATGGTCCAGGGTCGTGGCGAGCTTCGAGGTCAGGCCCGGGTTGCGGAACGTGTTTGCCCCGACCATCAGACCCAGGCGGACGCGCTCCGTGATCGGACCGAGAGCCGCAAGCGAGGTCCAGCCCTCGAAGATCGGCTGCTCCCACGGGCCGAAGATCGCGAGCAGGTGGTCCCACGTCCACACGGAGTCCCAGCCGTTCCGCTCCGCAGCGATAGCCGCGTCACGGAACTTCGCCCAGTCCGTGGACTGTGACCAGAGCTGGAGCCCGAACTTGACCGGCATAGGGTCCGATGCCATCGGTCAGTCGTCGAGGTGATCGTGGACGGCGTCGATGCGTACCCGAAAGCTGATCCGCTCCTGGCGCTCGAAGCGATCGGCGATGAGGCGTTCCGCCTCTGCGGGGTCGTCGGCGTGGTAGCGGCGGGCCATCTCGGCGATGTCGGCCTGGGCAGTCGGCTGATCACGGACGGCCGTCACCACGCCTGTCACGCCGATCCAGCGGTAGCCGTCGCTCGCATCGACGATCGTCAGGCTGATGCGCGGGTCGCGCAGGAGGTTCGCCGGCCATCTCCGGCCGACCTTGCTGTTGAGCACGATCTCCTCGCCGTCGAGTCGATACCAGACCACGGCCTGCCGCGGTCCGCCGTCCGGGTCGACCGTCGCGATGCTCGTGAATCGGGTCTCGGCGATGAAGTCGCGGACGCGTGGGGCGAGGGCGAAGGTGGGCGCGGCGTCGGTCATCGGGCGATGGTACGCGGCATGGACGCCGGGCGGCGAAGCCGGTCTGTCGAGGTCGCCGGACGTGGCGTCGGCGCCGCCGAGATGGCGACGCCGAGCGAGGGCATCATCGAGGCCGGGAGTTGGGCTTCGACAGGAGCCGTCGGTCATGGACGCGGCGGTACCTTGGTTAGTCGGGCTCGGCGAGTCGCCACACCCGTCCCTGCGGACGATCCAACAGCCGCATTCGGGTCAAGAACGAGCGTGTTGGTCGCGCCCCCTAGGCCAGCCGCTCGCCGGCGCGGACCGTGATGCCGAGGCGGTTCTCGGGTGGAGCCAGCGGGCAGGCCCATCGTGGATCGAAGGCGCACGACGGCTGGGTCGCGAAGTTGAAGTCGAGGATGAGGTCGCCGGTCGACTCGTCTGCGCCGAGATCGGCCGACTTGGCCGCGTCGATCAGGTAGCGACCGGCGCCATACGTCTCGTGGCCATTTGTCGTGTCGCGAAACGGGATGAACAGCCCGCCCGCGTAGCCGGCCAGCCAGAAGACCGAGAGGCGCTGCTCTCCGTCTGGGAACGGCAGCCGCACGACTCCGACGCGCCGGAACGAGAGGGAGTCGGAACCGCTGTTGGGCAGCTCGAGCGCGAGTGCACCTGGGTCGGCAGCCGGCGCAGGCTCGACCGGCACGACGAAACGGAGGCTCGGGTCGTGGTCGAAATGCCTGGCCCGGAAGTCCGCCCGATCTGCGGCCCGCACCGGTGACTGGGGGTGCTCGCGAAAGAGCCACTCGCGAGCAGCCCGCCAGTGCGCGAGAGCGACCGCGGGGTCGCTGGCCGCCATCGCTCGGACCTCGACGTAGAGCGTGGAGATCCTCCGCCGCCAGTCTGCGAGCGTGAGGCGATCCTGAAGCGACCCGTCGCCGGTGGTCCAGGCGGCCATCAGGCGTCGCGGCGGAGCGATCCCAGAACGATCCAGCCGCCCAGCCCGATGATCAGGATGGGCCACAGCTCGCTCCAACTGAGCTCCGGCATGTCGAGCCCCAGTGTCTGGTCGCCGAAGAACCACAGGCCGATCGAGACGAGGAGGACGCCGAGCACGATCGTGCCGGTCCGGCCGTCGTTGTTATTGGAGCGCCACATGGGCCCCGACCGCCGCGTGGTCGGGGAGGGTGCGGCCGGCGGTGCGGCCGTGGCTGGTGCGTCGGGCGGCAGGCCCGAGGTCTCCGGCGGCGGGCCCGAGGTCTCCGGCGGCAGGCCCGAGGTTTCCAGCGGGCCCGGCGTCTCCGGTGGAGGAGCAGGCGTCTCTGGCAGCGTCTCCGGCGGCGTCGGCGGCGTCGGGTCATAGAGGGTCGTGTGGTTCGCGTCGTCCGGGTCGGTCGGTTTGCCGGTCATCGTGGACTCCGTTGCGCTGCGGGTTGCGGGCCGAAGCCCGCCCATCGTAGCCCGGCATACTTGTCGGGAGCGCCCGATGAGGCGTACCAACGATCGATGGAGGGACATGCGTGGCGGATTCGGCGGAGATCGGCGTCTTTGGCGGCTCGGGGTTCTACTCGCTGCTCGATGACGTGCGCGAGATCAAGGTCGACACACCCTACGGCGCCCCGTCGGACTCGCTGTTCCTCGCCGACGTCGGCGGGCGACGGGTCGCGTTCCTGCCCCGCCATGGCCGTCGCCACACGATCCCGCCGCACCGCATCAACTACCGGGCGAACGTCTGGGCGATGAAGTCGCTCGGCGTGAAAGCGGCGATCTCGCCGTGCGCCGCCGGCTCGCTCGCCCTCGACGTGAAGCCCGGCGATTTCGTCGTCTGCGACCAGTTCGTGGACCGGACCAGTGGTCGCGCCGACACCTTCTACGACGGCCCGATCGTGACCCACCTCTCGTCGGCCGAGACCTACGACCCCGTCCTGCGCCAGCTCGCGATCGAGACGATCCGCGACCACGGCATCGACGTGCACGAGCGCGGGACCGTCGTCGTCATCCAGGGCCCGCGCTTCTCGACCAAGTCCGAGTCGAAGTGGTTCAGCGACGCCGGGTGGGAAGTCATCAACATGACCCAGTACCCCGAAGCGTGGCTGTGTCGCGAGCTCGGGATCGCGGTGGTCAACATCAGCCTGATCACCGACTACGACGCGGGCGTGCACGAGGGGACCGAAGCGGTCGATGCGCGGAGCGTTCTCGAGGTATTCCAGGCGAACGCCGAGCGGATCCAGAAGGTCGTGCTCGATCTCATCGGGCGGTTCCCGGCCGACCTCGACGCGCTTGGGGCGCGCGACGCGCTCGATCCGACGCGAGGCGACGGACACGCCGCGTCCGACGAGGATGTCCGGCTGTTCGAGACGGGTCTCTGACCTGATGGGCGGTCGCGAGGCGGGCAGCCCCGACGTGGGCGGGCCCGACCGGCTGCCGCTGGGTGTCAGCCTGCGCTCGATCCAGGCCACGCCCGACTGGTGGCTCGACAGCGCCCGACGCCTGGACGAGGCCGGATTCGCCGGCGTGTGGTGCTGGGACCACTTCATCGGCAAGGGCGATCGGACGGTGCCGGTCGTCGAGGCGTGGACGATCCTGTCGATGGCCGCGGCGCAGACCACGCGCATCACGGTCGGGACTTTCGTGATGAACGTGATGAACCGCCACCCGGCCGTGGTCGCACGGATGGCCTCGACGTTGCACATCGCGAGCGGTGGCCGGCTCGTGCTCGGGATCGGCATCGGCGGGGCGCCCAGGGAACACGAGGCCTACGGCATCGAGTTCCCGCCGGCACCCGAACGGGTGGCGCGTCTCGAGGAGGCGGTCGCCGTCATGCGCGCGCTGTGGACCGGCGGTCCTGTCACGCGGACGTCACCGTTCTATCCGCTGCGCGACGCTTATGCGTATCCCGTGCCGGAGCCGCCGCCAAAAATCATCCTCGGCGGGGAGACGCGGACCGGCGCCGCGCTGGCGGGGCGGATCGGCGACGGCTGGACCGCGTTCGACGACAACTTCGAGGCAAACCTGCCCGTGTACCTCGAAGCCCTGGAGGCGGATCGCCGGCGTCGCACCGACCAGACGGTGATCGTGGGGTTCCAGGGTGGCTGGGACAAGGATGCGAGCGTCGTCATCGACTCGCCATGGGTCAGGGAGCCGCGCGCCACCTGGGAGCGCTGGCGCGAGGCAGGCGCGGACGGGGCGATCCTCACCGCCCGCTCGACCGAGGACGTCGACGCGCTCGTCGATTCCGTCGCCCGCTGGTAGGGCAGCTCTCCGTTTCGTGGCACCATCGGAGGCGTGACCCCGACCACGCCCGCCACGCCCGCGCCGACCGTGCCCGCTCCCGCTGAGCCGACGCACCCATGCGCTCGATGTGGGAAGCCTGTCGGTCCCGGGATCGGCCTGTGCGAGGACTGCAACCCGCTGGGTCTGCGCGACGTGGCATCGGGCCAGGTCCATGGCTCGGTGTTCATCGCGGTCGCGGTGGCGATCATCCTGCTGGCGGTCGCCGCCAGGTTGTCGGTCGCCGGGATCGGGCCGTTCCCCGCCACGGTCGACGGTGTCACGGCGGCGGATAACGGGCTATCGGTCACGATGACCGTCACCAACGAGGGCGACTCGGCGGGGCAGACGAACTGCCGCATCAGCAGGGCGGGGGACCAGGGCACCGGGGCGGCCGCATTCGTCATCAGCCCGCGGCTCGAGTCGCACGAGACGCGGACGTTTGCGACGGTCGTCACAGAGCTCGGCACGCAGCCCGGCGACCTCCAGATCGCGTGCCGCACGCCGTGAGAGGGGAGCCTGGCGCCGACGACCTGACATTCGCGGTCGCGCTCGCGGCCCGCGCCGGCGAGATCCTCATGGACCACTACGAGCGGCTCGAGCGCATCGACTACAAGAGCGCCCGGGACGTGGTGACCGAGGCCGACCACCTCTCGGAAGAGCTGATCCTCGACGCGATCCGTGCCCTCCGCCCTGGTGATGCGATCGTGGCCGAGGAGAGCGGCGAGCATCACCCCGTCTCCGGTGAGGCCGCGACCTCGGGACGCGGGCGCGTGTGGATCGTCGATCCGCTGGACGGCACCGTGAACTACGCCAACGGGATCCCGTTCTTCTGCGTGTCGATCGGGCTCGTGGTCGACGGCCAGCCGAGCGTCGGTGTCGTGCATGACCCGACGCGCTCCGAGACGTTTGCGGCGTCGAGCGACGGCCCGGCGATGCTGATGTCGACCCTGGGCACGCCGAGCCATGCGATCACGGCGTCCGACAAGGAGCGTCTGTCCGACTATGTGATCTCGATGGCCCTCGGCGGGCGGTCGGCCGTCGGCCGCAGCCGGAGTGTCCGCAAGGTCATCCGCATCTCGCGCAACATGGGATCGGCGGCGCTCGCCCTTGCGTACGTGGCGAACGGCCGGTTCGATGCGTTCATCCAGCAGGGTGGTCTCTCAGCGTGGGATGTCGCCGCAGCAGGGCTCATCGCCGAGCGGGGAGGGGCACGCGTGTCGGCGATGGACGGCGGCCCGTGGTTCGATCTCGCGCACGCCCCGAAGTCGATCGGCGTGCTCGCGGCACCGGAGCCGCATCACGGCACGCTCCTCGACCTCGTCAAGTAGCCGCACAGCCCCGCTCGCCAGCGGCTAGCTCTCGTCCAGCCAGCGGTGCGGTCGGGTCCGCATCCTCTCCAGACCCCACTCGTCGCAGAACGCTTCCCAGGTGTCCCGCGGGGCGCCGTCCCAGCGCAACTCATCGGGATCCTTCTGGCGGATCGGGACGCCGTCGTCCGCTGTCCGGAGTCGGGCGAGGTCGCGATAGAGCAGCGCCTCGGCCATGTGGTCGCGCAACGATGCCGCCAAGGTCATCGCACGCCCGCCGCTGACTCCGGGGACCTCCCAGGTCGAGGCACGTTCCGGGATGTCCCCGAGATGGCCGTATGCCGACAGCACCGCCGCCGCGCCCTTCGCACCCCAGCCCGGGATGCCGGGGTAGCCGTCCGACGAGTCGCCGACGACCGCGAGCCAGTCGGGGATCGAGGTCGGTGGCACGCCCCATTTAGCGCGCACCCCCGCGTCGTCGTAGGTCAGCCCACGGCGGCGGTCCCACAGCACGATCCGCTCGTCGCGGACGAGCTGCGCCATGTCCTTGTCTGGGGTGCATACGAGGATCTTCTCGACACGCGCGTCCTCCACGAACCGAAGGGCCGCAGCGGCGATCGCGTCGTCCGCCTCGTACTCGACCATCGGCCAGAGGACGATCCCGAGTGCCTCGACGGCCGCCTCGGCGATGGGGAACTGCGCCAGAAGCTCACGCGGCATCCCGGCCGACGACTTGTAGCCAGGGAACATGTCGTTGCGGAACGACTCGATCACGCGGTCGGTCGCAGCGCCGACGTGCGTCGCGCCCTCCTCTCGGAGGAGGTACAGCAGCTGGTCGACCAGGCCCGACACGCCCGACAGCACGACGCCGTCCCGGCCGAGGACCGGCGGTCGCGGCGCGTAGTGCGCACGGAACAGCTCGTAGGTCGCATCAACGAGGTGAAGCTGCACGCGCTCGGTCAGCGCATCCGCGTCGACCAGATGGCGACGCCCGCGTCGCGCATCGCCTCGAGCGCGCGATCGCCGTCGCCCGACTGCAGTTCGACCGCGGCGCACGCGTCGACCAGCACGGCCGACTCGTAGCCGAGGCGGGCGGCGTCGAGCGCGGTGGCGTGGACGCAGTAGTCGGTCGCGAGGCCGGCGACGACGACACGCTTGGTGTCACGTTTGCGGAGTAGGCCGTCGAGGACGGTGGGCATCTCCTCGCCAGTGGTCGGGTCGCGCATGGTGAAGCCGGAATATCCGTCCTCCCCGTTGGCGCCCTTGTGGACCGTTTGAGCATCGTCTGGAAGGACGAGGTCGGGGTGCAGCTCGGCACCCCACGTCCCACCTACGCAATGGACCGGCCAGATGCCGCCGTCCTTCTTGAAATGCGGCGTCGACTCGGGGTGCCAGTCCTGGGTCGCAACCACGACCGAGCCGGACGACTTGGCCCGCCGGATCTCGAGGTTGATCAGCGGGATGAGCGTCTCACCGCCCTCGACCGACAGGCTGCCCTTCGGATCCGCGAAATCGTTCTGGACGTCGACGACGATCAGGGCGGTGGAAGCGTTGTACCGCTGCATGGACTGAGACTATCCGATGAGCGCGGACTCCTCGTCCTTCTCCGGCTCAGGCGCGACGGTCTCGGGCGGCGTCGGCGGCTCGACGTCGAGCAGGTACCCGATGCCCTGGAATGTCTTGATGCGGCCCGGCTCGCCGGGCTCAGCGCCCAGCTTGCGGCGGACGCGCGACACCCAAACCCGCAGGTACTGCAGGTCGTCGCGGTATTCCGGTCCCCAGACCTTGGTCAGGAGCTCGGTATGGAGAACGACCTTCCCGGCGTTGGCGGCCAGGTGCTGGAGCAGGAGCCATTCCGTGCGCGAGAGCTGGACCAGCTCCCCGTTCCGGGTGACCATCCGTCGTTCCAGATCTATCTCGATGTCGTCGAATGCGAGAACACCGGAGCCCGGGCTCGCACCCGAGGAGCGTCGCAGGACCGCGCGAACGCGCGCCGCGAGCTCGTCCGGGTGGAACGGCTTGGCGATGTAGTCATCGGCGCCGAGGTCGAGGCCCTTGGCCTTGTCGGCTGTCGAGCCCTTGGCGGTCAACAGGATCACCGCGACCGGGCGCCGCTCGCGCAATTGGCGCATGACCTCGATGCCGTCGAGGTCCGGCATGACGATGTCGAGAAGGACGATGTCCGGTCGGACCTCCTCGGCTTTCTGCAGGGCATCCTCACCGCCATTGGCGGTCACGACGCGGAACCCCTCTTCGCCGAGGGCGATCGACACGAGCTTCGTGATCCGAGGCTCGTCGTCGGCGACGAGCACGAGTGGTTGTGTACTCACTCGGTACCTCCTGATTCAGTATCAATGGTGCCGGACTTCGTCCGACACGTCAGTCGATGCGCCTAGGAGGGATTCGGCGCCACGCTCGGTAGCTCGACGTTCACGTTGATGTCGGTGGGCTGGCTGGTCGAACCGGCGCCCGGGCCCATGAGGAAGTACCACCCGAGGGCCAGCACGATGATGATCGCGATGATCCCAAGGATGACGCCGGTGCTGGAACCGCCGTCCTTGACGACGATGGTGTCTCGATCGGTCATGGTTGTGGAACTCCAAATGTTTGGGCTTCCAGCATCCCCGGGGCACCCTGCCGCCCATGGCGCCCCGACATTGCAGAACCGTCTCATCGGCATTACAGGCCTCGGTCCTCCTGAGTGGTTCGTCCGGTGCATCTGCGCACCGGGCGGGCCAAGCGTCGCCGACCGTCTCTGGGCCACTCCCGCGTCATGCGCCGGGTGAATACGAACATCTCGGGCAGCTTCAGGACGCCCCGATGCGAGCACGGGCCGTATGCCCCGGGTGCATCACGAGGGAGTGCCGCGGTGCACCGGGCGGTCCGGCGTCGCCGACCGTCGACGGCCGTATGCCCCAGGTGCATCATGAGGGGGTGCCACGGCGCGGGCTCCGCGCCGGATCCATTGCCGTCAGCGAACGATTCGGAACGGAACGCAGAGTCCCCCGGGCGGGACGACCGTCGAGCGATTTCGATGGCTGGGAGCGATCGATTCCAGACGGAACGGCGCTCAGAGCGGTGTCGTGCGCCTCAGAGCCGAACTCGATTGCTGGCAGCCATGAATGCCAGACGGGGAGCCCAGGCGGCCGGCAGGGGATACCCTAGCCCTCATGCCGTTTAGCAAGGACGCCCTCGTCCGAATCGATGGCGCCAAGACGATCCGGATCGAGACCTCCAAGCCGGGCGGGCCTGTCCACACCACGATCATCTGGGCCGTGGTCGACGGCCCCGACGTGTTCGTCCGGTCGTGGCGCGGCCCGGGTGCGCGGTGGTACCGCGAAGCCAGCGCGAACTCGGAAGTCGCCGTCCGGGTCGGGAAGGAGCGCCTGCCGGCCTTGGCCATCGCTGCGACAGACCCGGACTCCGTCGCCCGAGCCTCCGCGGCTCTTCTGCGAAAGTACGGCGGCGACCCCGCGGCCAGATCGATGGTGCGCGATGAGATCCTGGACACGACCCTGCGCATCGAGAGCGCCTGATCGACCAGGCTTGATCCGCTGCCCCTGACTCGCAACCTTCGCTTCCCGCCCGTCCGACCTACGATAGACACGACCATGTATTTCGACGAGTTCAAGCACCAGCTGCCTGACATCGATCCCGCCGAGACCGAGGACTGGATGTCGTCGCTCGACCAGGTCGTCGAGCAGGCCGGTGAAACGCGCGCCCGGTTCCTCGTCTACAAGCTGCTCAAGCGCGCTCGACAGCTGCAGATCGGCCTGCCACCGCTGACGCAGACGCGCTACATCAACACGATCAGCCCCGAGCAGGAGCCGGCGTTCCCCGGCGACGAGGCGATGGAGCTGCGCATCCTGCGGATCGTCCGCTGGAACGCCGTCGCCATGGTCCTGCGCGCGAACAACCGCTTCCCCGGGATCGGTGGCCACCTGTCGACCTACGCGAGCTCGGCCAGCCTCTATGAGGTCGGGTTCAACCACTTCTTCCGGGGGAAGGACGACGGCCCCGGCGACCAGATCTTCTACCAGGGTCACGCCGCCCCCGGCATCTACGCGCGTGCCTTCTTGGAAGGCCGCCTCAGCGAGGACCAGCTCGACCATTTCCGCCGCGAGGGCAAGCCCGGAGAGGGTCTGAGCTCGTACCCGCACCCGCGGCTCATGCCCGACTTCTGGGAATACCCGACCGTATCGATGGGCCTCGGCCCGATCAGTGCGATCTACCAGGCCCGGTTCAACCGCTACCTGCAGAACCGCGGCCTCCTCGACACGAGCGCGTCCCGGGTCTGGGCGTTCGTTGGCGACGGCGAGACCGACGAGCCCGAATCGCTCGGCGCGCTCCATGTCGCCGCCCGCGAGGGTCTCGACAACCTGACCTTCGTCGTGAACTGCAACCTGCAGCGGCTGGACGGCCCGGTCCGCGGCAACGGCAAGATCATCCAGGAGCTCGAGGCGGTGTTCCGCGGCTCGGGCTGGAACGTCATCAAGGTCATCTGGGCACGCGAGTGGGACGAGCTGCTCGCACGGGACGTCGATGGTCTGCTCGTCCAGCAGATGAACGACACGCTCGACGGGGAGTTCCAGAAGTTCAGCGTCGCCGGCGGCGCATACATCCGCGAGCATTTCTTCGGGCCGGACCAGCGGCTGCGCAAGCTCGTCGAGCACCTGACCGACGATGACCTTGCCAAGCTCCGGCGCGGCGGGCACGACTACCGGAAGCTGTACGCCGCCTACAAGGCCGCCACCGAGTTCAAGGGCGCCCCGACTGTCATCCTCGCCAAGACCGTCAAGGGCTGGACGCTCGGGCCGGGTGTGGAGGCGCGGAACATCACGCACCAGGCGAAGAAGCTGTCGGAGAAGGAGCTCGTGGTCTTCCGCGACCGGCTCCAGCTGCCCATCCCCGACGACGAGCTCAAGAAGGACGCCCCGTACTACCACCCCGGCCCGAAGTCCGAGGAGGTCGAGTACCTGCGCGAGCGACGCAAGGCGCTCGGTGGCGAGATCCCGAGGCGTGTCGTTCGCTCGAAGCCGCTGCCGGCCCCGCCACCTGCGATCGACGCCGAGTTCGCCGGCGGCAGCCAGACACCCGTCTCGACGACGATGGTGTTCACCCGGATCCTGCGAAACCTCATCCGCGACAAGGAGCTCGGCTCGCGGATCGTGCCGATCATCCCGGACGAGGCACGGACCTTCGGCATGGACCCGCTCTTCAAAGAGGTCGGCATCTACGCGGCCCTCGGCCAGCGCTACGAGCCGGTCGACTCGGACCTCGTCCTGTCCTACCGCGAGGCGACGGACGGGCAGGTCCTCGAGGAGGGCATCACGGAAGCCGGGTCGATGGCCTCGTTCCAGGCGGCGGGCACGTCGTACGCGACGCACGGCCTGGCCACCATCCCGTTCTACATCTTCTATTCGATGTTCGGGTTCCAGCGGACCGGCGACCAGATGTGGGCATTCGGCGATGCCCGGGGACGCGGCTTCCTTATGGGCGCGACAGCCGGACGGACGACCCTCGCCGGTGAGGGCCTCCAGCACGACGACGGCCACTCGCACCTCGTCGCCTCGACGATCCCGAACGTCCGTGGCTACGATCCGGCGTACGCCTACGAGCTTGCGGCGATCATCCGCGACGGCATCGAGCGCATGTACGGGCCCAAGCCCGAGGACGACTTCTACTACGTCACGCTGCACAACGAGAACTACCCGCAGCCCGCCCGACCGGAGGGCCTGACCGACGATGCGATCCTGCGCGGCATCTACCGCTTCGCTGAGGCCCCCAGCGTCGGCAAGGAAGCTCACCCGGCTCGGCTCGTCGGGTCAGGGGCCATCCTCGAGCAGGTCATCGCGGCGCGCGACATCCTGGCCGAGCGCTTCGGCGTCGCCGCCGAGGTGTACAGCGCCCCGTCGTTCCCGCTCCTCCGCCGCGACGCGCTCGAGGTCGAGCGCTGGAACCGGCTCCACCCGGATGCCCGGACCTCGCGCATCCCGTATGTGACCCAGATGCTGCCCGGCGACGGCGGGCCGATCGTGGCCGCCACGGACTGGCTCAAGGCCCTGCCCGATATGGTGTCCCGCTGGCTGCCCGAGTACTACGTGTCGCTTGGCACGGACGGGTTCGGGCGGAGCGGAACCCGCGAAGACCTGCGCGCTCTCTTCGAGATCGACCCGCCCCACATCGCGGCGGCCACGATGGTCGCCCTGGCGCGCTGTGGCGCACTCGCTCCGGCCAAGGCCGCGAAGGCGGTCCGCGACCTCGGCATCGATCCTGACAAGGTCGACCCCGTCGCCCTCTGATACCGAGCGTCCGACCGACGAGTCAGGGCTCGTCGGTCTCGCCGCGGTCTTCGCCAGACTCGGCCTGACGTCGTTCGGCGGTCCGGCGGCGCACGTTGCCCTGATGCGCGACGAGTTCGTACGGCGCAGGGCGTGGCTCGACGACGCGACCTTCCTCGGCCTCCTGGGAGCGGCGAACCTGATCCCCGGCCCGACGTCGACCGAGCTCGCGATGCACATCGGGCACCGCCGCGCTGGTCGCGCCGGTCTGGTCGTCGCGGGCCTGGCGTTCCTGCTGCCGGCCGTCCTGATCGTCGCGGCCCTCGCCTGGCTCTACGTCGGTTTCGGCCAGCTCCCGCAGATCGAAGCGCTGCTGGTCGGGATCGCGCCGGTCGTCGTCGCGGTGATCGCTCATGCCGGGTGGTCGATCGCCCGGACGGCGGTGCGGACGCCGTGGCACGGCGTGCTGCTCATCGCGGCGATCGCGGCGGTCCTCGGCGGCTTCCCGGAGATCGCGGTCCTGCTGTCTGCCGGTCTGATCGGGCTCATCGCCGGGGGTGTGGCCCGGCCCGGTACGACGGGTGGGATCGCCCTGTCGCTCGCGTGGCCGGCCGCGTGGGCCTCTGCGCCCGTGGCCGCCCCGGCAGGGGTCGCCTCGACCCCGGCGATCTTCCTCGCCTTCCTGAAGATCGGAGCCGTGCTCTTCGGCAGTGGCTACGTGCTCGTGGCGCTGTTGCGGTCGGAGCTGGTGGACGGGCTCGGCTGGTTGACCGAGAGGCAGCTGCTCGACGCGGTCGCGGTGGGACAGGCGACGCCCGGGCCGCTGTTCTCGACCGCGACGTTCATCGGCTACGTGGTCGGCGGACCGGCCGGTGCGGTCGTGGCCACCGTCGGCGTGTTCCTGCCGGCCTTCCTGGCCGTCGGGCTGAGCATCCCGATCCTGGACCGGTTACGCGGGTCGCTCTCCGCGCGGGCGTTCCTCGAGGGGGTCAACGTCGCCGCAGTGGGACTGATCGCCGTCGTCGCCGGTCAGCTCGCCGTGACGGCCTTGGGCGATGCGTTGTCGCTTCTCGAGGCCGTCGTCGCGCTGGCGCTCCTGGCAAGAGGCGTCGGCAGCGGCTGGCTCGTGCTGGCCGGCGCCCTCGTCGGGCTCATCCGGCTGGCTTGGATCCCTCCGTGAGGACCGGCGTCGTCCCGGCGGAAGCCGGCGTGGCGGCGGGCCCGTTGGCAGGCGCCACCACGTCCCTCGGACTGCGCCCGTCGAAGGAGGCCGCGTCGGCGTCCGACGCGTCGGGCTCCAGAGCACGCAGCGTGAAGCCGATCTCCGAGCCGCCCTCGGGCGGCCTGCGTGCCCAGATGCGGCCGCCCATCGCCTCCACGAGGCTGGCGCACACGAACAGACCGATGCCGGATCCGGCCACGGCCCGCGAACTGTCCGGATCCCGGTAGAACAGCTCGAAGATCCGTTCGAGCGAGGCAGGCGGGATGCCTGGGCCGTCATCCACGACCCGGACTTCGACCGCGCCGTCCTGCTCGCGAGCCGAGACCATCACGTGGCTGCCGGGTGGCGTGTACTTCGCCGCGTTGTTGAGAAGGTTGCGAACGATCTGCTCCACGTAGGTGGACTCGCCCGCGACGATCGGCAGGTCACGCTCGAAGTCGGTCCCCACCGTGATGCTCGGGAGCTCGCGCGCTTCGTGGGTCACGATCCGTTCGAGCAACCGGCGCGGCTCGAGCGGTTCGGCTTCGACCTCGAGTCGGCCACGTTCCACGCGGCTCAGCACGAGCAGGTCCTCGACCAGGCGGTGCAGCCGCTCCGATTCGGAGCGGACGTCTTCGAGGAGCGCCATCCGCGAGGCCTCGTCATCGGCTCGGCCAGGGCGGGCCAGGATCTGGGCCAGCCCGAGGATCGTGGTGATGGGGGTCCGGAGCTCGTGGCTGATGACGTCGACGAAGGCTTCCCGGAACTCGCCCGCCTTCCGCTCTTCGGCGAGCAACCGGTCGCGGTCCTCGACCAGCCGGCGCCGTTCGGTGATGTCCTGGCCGGTGCCGATCATCCGGACCGGTCGACCCTGGTCGTCGCGCAGGACGCGGCCGGCGCCGTGGGTCCAATGCACCGAGCCGTCGGGCCACACGATCCGGAAGTCGAGCTCGAACGAATCGGAGCCATCGGCGGCGGCGGCGACCGCGCTCTCGAACGTCGCCCGGTCGTCGGGATGGATCGTGTCGATGTATGCCCCGTAGTCCGGTGCCTGGTGCCCGGGTTCCATCCCCTGCTGGCGATAGATGGCCTCGGACCAGGTGAGCTCGCCGGACACCATGTCCCACTCCCAAAAGCCGGTGCCCGACGCCGCCAGCATCAGCTCGATGCGCTTGTCGCGCGCCTCGACTTCTTCGGCGAGCGCCGACACCTCCGCGAGTGCATCGACCAGGCCGTCCCGTGCTGCACGTCGCGACGCGACCAGGACCGCCGTGACGGACGCCGTCACGAGGTACAGCGCCTGGCGGAACTGATCGACGCCGGCCTGGGACTGGGGGTCGTCGCCGAGGAATACCACGCCATTGAGAACGACAGCGGTGGCGACCGTCGTCAGGCCGCCCGCGAAGCCACCGAACCACGCGGCGATGACGGCAGCGGCCATGAGCAGGACGTACCCGGTGTCGCTCGCGATCGCCTCGTTGATCGCTGCCTTGGTGGCAATGGCGAGCCAGCCGAGGAAGAGTCCGACCAACACCGCCTGGCCCGTGCCGAAGCGGACCTCGCGGACCCGGGCGATCTCCCCCTTCGCCCGGCCAGAGGCTCGTGAAGCCACCTCCTGGGCCGGTCCGGCCACTCCATCCTCCGTCACGTCTGGGCCTCCGTGCGCACCGGATTATGGACCAGACCGCTGAGAGCCCCCGCAATGCGCCCGATCCGGAGCCGGACGGGCATCGCGAGGGCCCGCCGGTGACCGACGACACCGTCCGGGAGGCGCGCGAGAACCGCTGATATCAGGCTGATAGGCGCGCCCATCGTGGATTGACGTCAGACCGTCCGCCGCGCCCGTACGGTCAAGGTCCCCCACTTAGCCTTGAAGGAGGCGCGCAGAATGGATCGAACGAACGACGCGACACGCAGGGATATCGATCCGCTCGACCCGGATCTCGACCGCGAGAACCTGGATCGGGCGGCGGATCGGCGGGATACGACCGACGACCACGAGGTCGGAGGTGAGGCGATGGGCGCCGGCGCTGGCGCGCTCGGTGGCGCGGCGGTCGGGGCTGCTGTGGGTGGCCCTCCCGGAGCGGTGATCGGCGGCGCCATCGGCGCTGTCACGGGTGCTGTCGCGGGTGAGGCTGCCGAAGGAGCAGATGACGAGGCCGGGGCCGGCACGGGTGCGCTCGGTGGCGCTGCGGCCGGTGCCGTCGTCGGTGGTGCGATCGCCGGGCCTCCGGGCGCAGTCGTCGGCGGCGCCGTGGGCGCGGCCGGTGGCGCCGGTGTCGGAGACAAGGCCGAAGAGGAGCTCGAAGAAGGGCGCCGCCCGGATCTCGACCCGACTCGCTAGAACCTTTCTCCGTCCCGGTCTTCGACCGGGAGTGCGACACTGACCGCGAGCCCCGCTCTGTCGGGGTTCGCGGTCGCCCCGTTTCGAGGAACTTTCGATGTCACGCCCCCTCCGCATCGCCCAGGTCGCTCCGCCCTTCGAACGCGTCCCACCCCAGGCATATGGGGGGACCGAGCGGATCGTCCATGGCCTCGTGACGGAGCTCGACCGGCGGGGCCGCGAGATCACGACCTTCGCGAGCGGCGACTCAGTTGTGCCAGGACGGCACATCGAGACGGTCCCCCAGGCGCTCCGACCGATCGGCTACACAGGCGATTCGCTGCCGTATTTTCAGCAGACGGTCCAGCAGGTCCTTGCCCACGTCGATGAGTTCGACATCATCCATAGCCACCTCGAGTGGATCAGCCTGCTCCTGGCGCGGGTCAGCCCGATCCCGGTCGTCTCGACCTTCCACGGTCGTCTCGACCTGCCGTGGGCGGACGCGCTGCTGGTCGACCCGCCGCGAGGGCTGGTGGCCATCAGCAAGAGCCAGGCCTCGACGCACCCCGACCTTCCATGGGCCGGCATCGTCTACAACGGCCTCCGCTTGTCCGACTCGCCTTTCGGCCGCCGACGGACCGACGCCCTGTGCTTCGTTGGCCGAGTGGCACCCGAGAAGGGCATCGTCGATGCGATCGAGGTCGCCAAGGCGGCCGGACGCCCACTGCGCATCGCGGCAAAGGTCGCGGCCGGCGGCGTCGAGCGCGAGTACTACGACGAGGTCTTCGTACCAGCGCTCAAGGCAGCCGGCGGCAGCGTCGAGTATCTCGGGGAGATCTCCCAGGCCGAGCGGGACCTGCTGCTCGCGGAGAGCCATGCCGTCCTGATGCCGGGGTCGTGGCCAGAGCCATTCGGGCTCGTCGCGATCGAGGCACTGGCGTGCGGCACGCCGGTGATCGCACGACGCAGTGGCGCCCTGCCGGAGATCGTGCGCGACGGCATCGATGGCTTCCTCGGGGACGACGTGACGGCGATGGCCTTCAAGGTCGACCGGGTGGACGACCTGGACCGAGAGGCGATCCGCGAATCGGTCATCGATCGTTTCTCCGTCGAGAGGATGACCGACGGCTACGAGAAGATCTACCGATCGATGCTGGCGAGCCCGGAGGGCGGTCCCGCAACGAGCGACGCGGTGTCCGGTAACGGGGCGCATGACACCACCGAGGAGCCCGAGCCCGTCGTCGCCCGCTAGTCGATCAAAGTTGGCAGCGCAGCGCCGGACCAGCCCTGAGGCGCGGCGATCAGGCCCTCGTCATCCCCCGACGTAGACCCAGCCACGCCAGGACGAGCGTGACCAGCGCGATGGCACCGAGCGCGCCGACCTGCCACAGGTGCGTCGTCGAGCCGCGGAGCATCAAGTCCTGGAGAAGCTGGATCCCATGGGTGACCGGGAGCGCGTACGCCAGAGCGCGGACCGGCGGCGTGAACTGATCGACGGCCAGGACGAACCCGCTGAAGAACACCGACGCCAGGAGCACGAGGAGGGAGAGCTGGACCGCCTGCCGCTCCGAATCGGAGACGACGGCGATCAGCAGGCCCAGCCCGAGCGAAGCGAGCAGCAGGAGCCCGATGGCGAGCGCCAGGTAGCCCGGCTCCGCGAGGGACGGCACGCCGAGTCCGACGACGAGCAGGGTCGTGGTCAGGCCCGCCACGACGAAGCCGAGGATGCCGAAGGCCAGGACCTTCCCCGCGATCACCTCGGCGGCCGTGACCGGCGAGATGCGGAACAGCTCCATCACGCCGCTCTGTCGCTCGCGGACGAGTGACATCGAGACGAGCGTCACCGCCAGGTGCTGCAGGATCAGGGCCAGGACGGCCGGCCCGAAGAAGGACGTCACGGTGGGTGTGGTGGGCGCAAGGTTAGTCAGCTGCGCCTCTGTGGGAGCCGCCACGATGTCCGGCGGGATGGCCGCCGCCGCTGCATCGCCAGCCTCGACGACGTAGCCCGTGCCCTCCTCGACCGCCTGCTCGATGAGCTGCTGGTTGACGGCGTCGGCGAGCGTATGCGCGAGGACGGTCGCGTAGTTCTCCTCGACCGGGTCGGTCTGATCGACGAGGACCTCGATGACCGAACGTTGGCCTGCTCGGAACGCCGCTTCCGGGTCCGCCGGGGCGACCACGACGACGTCGACCTGACCTGCGAGCAGCCGAGCCTCGGCCGTGGCCAGGTCGCTGAGAACCTCAGCGATGTGCAGGGGTGGGCCGGCGAGCTGCTGGTATTGCGCCGTGTCGGTCGGCAGCCCGCTCGTGCCGGGGACGACGATCAGCGTCTCGAGCGGTCGGCGGACGCCGCTGAAGCCCGCGCCGAAGACGGCCATGATCAGGAACGGTCCCAGCACGAGGCTCACCAGCGCACCCGGCCGGCGGATCGTCTCGATGAGCTCCTTGCCGACGAACGCGAGAAGACGCCAGATGACCGCGAGCGGGGCATGCATCCTCAGGCGGCCTTGTCGGCGTCGTCGCCGGATGCGCGCTCGGCGCGGTTGCGCTCGACCAGGAGCGCGAAGACTTCGTCGAACGAGTGCCGCGTCTCGGCCGCGCTGACCACATCGCCCCCCTTCGCGGTGATCGCCTCGACGAGATCGGGCAGCGTTGCGGAGCTGTCCGCGACCGTGACCCGGACCTGGGTCGGGCCACGCTGCTCAAGCCGGCGGACGTCGGGCACGTCGCGCAGGATGGAGGCGTCGATCGGCTCGCGGGTATCGATCACGACTTCGTCGCCGCCGACCGCAATGCGTCGCAGCTCATCGGGCGTGCCGGTCGCGACGACCCGCCCTTCCGCGATCAACAGGACCGCGTCGCATTGTTCGGCCTCGTTGACATACTGGGTCGTCACGAGCAGGGTCCGGCCTTGCTCCCGGAGCCGGTGGAGCTCCCCCCAGATCGTCGCCCGGAGGAGGGGATCGATGCCGGCCGTCGGCTCGTCGAGGAACGCGACCGTCGGGTCATGGACGAGCGCAGAGGCAAGCTCGAGCCGCCGCTGCATGCCGCCCGACAGCCGGCCCGCGCGTCGTCCCCGGACATCCCACAGGTCGACCCATTGGAGGACCTCACGCGTCCTGCGTCGTCGACGCCACCACAGCAAACCGAACAGCGAGGCGACGAAGTCGACGTTCTCGCGTGTCGTCAGGTCGGGGTAGAGCGCAAACGACTGGGGCATGTAGCCGATCCGCTCGCGGGTCTCGCGGCGGAACTGGAGCGGGTCCTCGCCCATGACCCGGACCTCCCCCTCCGAGGGCGTCAGGGCGCCGGTCATGAGACGGACGAGCGTCGTCTTGCCGGCGCCGGACGGACCGATGATGCCGACGATGGTGCCGGGCGCCACGGCGAGCGTGATGCCATCGACGGCGACGTCGTCGCCGAACCGCTTCGTCAAGCGCTCCATCGTGACTGCGTACTGCATGACTAGGGTCTCCTGCGCGGCTGGGCATCCGTCGGGAAACAGCTGTCCCATCGCGACGGTTTCCCAGGTACAGCTGTCGCGACGGGACTGGTCGCAGTATCCGAACGCGACCCTATCGGCGGGTCGGTGCTGTCGGGATGCGAGATTGCAGGCATGTGGCGAAGGTCCCGCAGCGGCCCGTCGTGACGCCCGTGCCACTACCGTGCCGCCATGTCGATCTCGACGGACGACGCCCGCGCCGGCGGCTCGTTCGTGCCCGAGCTGCGGGTCGGCATCCACGCGGGTGAAGATCG
>DASTIG010000139.1:0-8408 GCA_035717785.1 Candidatus Limnocylindrales bacterium | reverse complement strand
CGGCGTCGAGGAGTTCCGCGACCGGGACCTCCCGGGCCTCCGGGTCCGTGAGGTACGCATCCCGGTCTGCCAGCGCGAGCTTCGCGGCCTCGATGCCGAGGTGGACCCAGCGGGCGTCGCCGACGCCGTCCGGCCCGAAGCTCGACCGAGGAGGCGGTTCGAACTGGCGCAGGATCCCGAGTATCTCGAGCGCGACCATCCCCGAGCTGTTCGGCGGGTGCGTGGTGACGCGAACGTCGCGATAGGTCAGCTCGATCGGCTCGCTCCAGGTCGACGTGTGGGACCGCAGATCGTCGAGGGTGATAGGGGAGCCGGCGGCGGCCAGCGCCGCAACCTGCCTCTCTCCGATGTCGCCGTCGTAGAAGGCGTCGAAGCCGTCCCCGGCCAGGGCCTCGAGCGTCGCCGCGAGGGCCGGGAGCCGCACGCGTTCTCCGGTCCGCCAGGCCCGACCCTCGGTACGGAACACAGCATCGAATCCGCCCTCGCGGCCGACGGCCTGGCGGGCGATCGACGCCATCGCCTCGACGTCCCCGATGAACTCGTCCGACGCCGCGAATCCGTCGCGGGCCAGCTCGATCGCGGGAGCGAGGACGGCGTCACGCGACAGCTGCCCGTAGCGGCCGTGCGCATCGCCCCACGAACGCACGGCACCGGGGACCGTGATGCTCAACGGGCCGCGGAACGGCATCCGCCGATGGCCCGCCTCGCGGAGGCGAGCCGCATCGACCCCAGCGGCTGAGCGGCCCGACCCATTCAGGGCGACCTGCTGCCCCGCCGCGACATCCCAGATCAGCCAGAACGCGTCGCCACCGATCCCGCAGCTCCCCGGCGAGACGACCGCGAGGACGGCGTTCGTGGCGATCGCTGCGTCGATCGCCGAGCCGCCCTGTCGCAGCACACCGAGGCCGGCCGCGGTCGCCAGGTGATGCGGGGCAACGACCGCCCCATGCACTCCCCGGGCGAGCGGGACCGGGACCAGCGGCCGGCGGCCGGTCATATCCGCGGGTCCGTCACGTTTGAGGATCGGTCTGAGTCGGGACGATGCCCAGCTCTTCCTCGTCGCGCCGCAGCTGGGCGAGCGGGATGAGGGCGACGCCGAGCAGGACGACGGTGGCGATGAGCATCCCGTCGATGCCCCGCGCATCGGCCGCGACTCCGCCGATGAGCGCGCCGGCGATCTGCCCGACCGCGAGGAACACGGAATACAGGCCCATGATCGCCCCGCGGTCATGCGGGAAACGCTCCGAGATGTCGGCGAGCAACCCGAGGGCCGCAGGCGTCGCACCCGCCAGCACGAACAGCCCGAATGCCGCCACCGCGGCGGCAGCGAGCGCGACGGCAGCATGCAAGTTGGCGGAGTGGTTGATGACGATGCCGGCACCAACGAGCGCCGCGCCGCCGAGGATGCCGTACAGGATGATCGTGGTCCGTCGCAGGTATTTGAACCGGTTGCCCCAGTACAGCAAGCCAGCGCCGAAGATCACCCCGATCAGCACTGCCGCGGCCGAGATCTGGATGGCCGTGAACCCTTGCATCAGGACCTGATCGGGAAAACGTGGGTTGGCCTGGGCGAACTGGAAGATCGACTGGCTGAACCAGAGGCCGATCGACGCGTTGACCGCGATCCACGTCGGGGCGAGCAGCCACACGTGTGAGCTGCGGGTCAGCTCGACATACCGGCGGAAACCGACGTGTGGTGCCCTGGTGGCTGCCACTTCACCCTCCGGGTCCTTGACGGTCCAGAAGATGAGGAACGAGATGCCGTAGACCACGGCGTTCATGAAGAAGGCTGCCGGACCGAACGCGGCGAAGGCGATCGGCGCCACGGCGAAGCCCGCACCGATCCCGAGCAGCGTCGCACCCTCGAAGCGCGCCGACATCTTGCCGCGAAGGCCGGCATCGGCAGCGGTGACGATCGCGATGAAGCCGAGGATCGATGGGATGCTCGCCGCGGTCGAGGCGCCCTCCAGCCAACGCGTGCCAGCGAGGACCACGAGGTTGGTCGTCAGCCCGGTCAGGATCACCGCCACCGCGCCGAAGGCGGGCCCGAACAGCATGACCCGGTGATGGCCCAGCCGGTCGGACAGGATCCCGAATGCCGGCGAGAGCACGAGCTCGGCGATATAGAACGTCGCGTGGAGGAGCGCCAAGGTCGTGGCCGTGACCACCTCTCCGCCGTGCTCCGGCAGCTTGGCGAGGTACACGGCCAGCATGGCCCCGGTGAGTCCGGTGCTGAAACGCAGCGTGAAAGTGCCGGCCAGCACGGCCCACATCGATCGATCCATGCCTGGACAGCGTACCGGGAACACGCTGGACGCGGCTCGTATGATGCCCCGAACGACCGGCCCGTTCCCGGCCGGCGGGGAGGAGGAGGGTCACCCCTTGGCGCGCGTCGCGATCTTCACCGACTCGGCGTCCGACCTCGATCCGGCCGAAGCGATAGCATCGGGCATCCACATCGTGCCGCTGCTCGTGAACTTCGGGTCGCAGTCGTTCAGGGCCGGCGTGGATCTGACGGGTCCCGCCTTCTGGGAACGGATGACCGCGGCCGATGCCCCGTTCCCGACGACGGCGGCCTCGTCACCCGGCGACTTCAAGGAGGCGTACGAGGCGGCGTTCGGCGACGGCGCCGAGGCGATCGTCTCGGTCCATGTCGCAGGCTCGCTCTCAGGCACGATCAAGAGCGCCCAGATCGCGCGCGACATGCTGCCCGACCGTGAGATCCATGTCGTCGATTCGCTGAGCGCGTCGATGGCGATCGGCATCCTGGCCCGGATGGGGCTGGAGCTCGCCGAGGCGGACGTCCCAGCCGAGGAGATCGCGGCGGAGCTCGAGGAACGCTCCCAGGACCTACGCATCTACTTCGCCCTGGACACCCTCGAGTATCTGAAGAAGGGCGGCCGCATCAGCGGCGCGCAGGCTGCGATCGGGACGCTGCTCTCGGTGAAGCCGGTGATCATGCTCAAGCACGGCGAGATCACGACCGTCGATCGGGTGCGGACGCGCTCGAAGGCGCGGGAGCGCCTCATCGAGCTGACGGTGGAGCGTCCTGTCGAGCGGCTGTCGATCCTCCACACGGTCACGCCGGACATCGAGGCGTTCCGCGCGAACGTGCTGAAGCATCTCCCCGACCTGGATCCTGGGGCCGTGTCGGTCGAGCTGGTCGGTGCGTCCGTCGGGCCGCACGTCGGCCCGGGCTGCGTGGGCGCGGCGATCCTGTATCGCCCGAACTAGACGTCGCCGCGGCACGACACCCGCTGCATCGACCGGCGTTATCCGGAGCCATCGACCACGCTGATGCGGCCCATGCGCCTCAAGTATCGAATGTCGCGTCCGGGCTCGAACGAGGACATCGCCGGAAGCCATCACCGGAGCGACCGCATCGCCTTCAGGTTGCGGCATGGTTGCGACAAGCTTGCGGACCGGTACCTTCGGGGAGGCGCCAGAGGCCGACCTGCGGCTATACTCCGGGACGCATGAGTCGCGCGTCGCAGGCCCGGCCAACGCACCCAGGTCAGGTCGATGCGCCCCGTGGGGTCGTCCGGGAGACGACCCATATCTTCGAGGTGGCCCACAGCGGCCTCCCGACAGAGAGGTTCTTCCTTCTATGACCACCGAGAACGTCGCTGCCCAGATCAACGCCTGGGAAGTCGCCCAGCGACAGTTCGACCTCGCCGCCGACCGCCTCGACCTCGACCCGGGGATGCGGCTCGTGCTGCGTGAGCCGCGGCGCGAGTTCACCTGCCATTTCCCGGTCCACATGGACGACGGCACCGTTCAGGTGTCCACCGGATACCGCGTCCAGCACAACCTGGGTCGCGGCCCGGCCAAGGGCGGTATCCGCTACCACCAGGACGTGACTCTCGACGAGGTCAAGGCCCTCGCGATGTGGATGACCTGGAAGTGCGCCGTCGTCGGCATCCCATATGGCGGCGGCAAGGGTGGCGTCATCGTCGATCCGAAGCAGCTCAGCCAGAAGGAGCTCGAGGGTCTGACCCGCCGGTTCTTCACCGAGATCGAAGTGCTGGTCGGGCCGGAGAAGGACATCCCCGCGCCGGACGTCAATACCAACGCCCAGATCATGGCGTGGATGATGGACACGTACTCCATGCATGCCGGGTACACCGTTCCGGGCGTCGTCACCGGTAAGCCGATCAGCCTCGGTGGGTCGGAAGGGCGCAACGAGGCCACGGCCCGTGGCACCGTCTTCTGCATCATCGAGGCGGCTCGCCACCTCGGCATCGATCTGTCGAAGGCGCGCGTCTCGGTCCAGGGCTTCGGCAATGCCGGCTCGATCGCGGCGCGCCTGATCGTCGACGAGGGCGCCTCGGTGGTTGCGGTGTCCGACTCCACCGGCGGGATCCACGATCCGGAGGGGCTCGAGATCCCCAAGGTCATCGCCTGGAAGCAGGAGCACGGGACGGTCCAGGGCTTCCCGGGAGCGACCGACATCAGCAACGCCGAGGTGCTCGAGGTCGACTGCGACATCCTCATCCCGGCCGCCCTCGAGAACCAGATCACGGCGCGCAATGCCGGCAACATCAAGGCCCGCCTCATCGCCGAGGCGGCGAACGGCCCGACGACCCCGGAAGCCGACGAGATCCTCTGGAAGAACTCGAAGTTCATGATCCCCGACATCCTGTGCAACGCCGGCGGCGTGACGGTCAGCTACTTCGAGTGGGTGCAGGACCTCAACCGCGATCACTGGAGCGAGAGCGTGGTGAACGCGAAGCTCAAGGAGATCATGGTCAAGGCGTTCAGCGAGACGCTGGCGATGGCACGGCGGGAACAGTGCTACATGCGGACCGCGGCGTATCTCCTGGCCGTGAAGCGCGTCGCCGACGCCATGGAGCTGCGCGGCCTCTACCCGTAAGGCGCGGGGCGCGACGGGGCGCGGCCGACCGGCCACGATGGCGCGACTCCTCGAGCGGGACGCGTCGGTCCTCATCGTCATCGACGCCCAGCCGCGTTTCCTCGAGGGAGACGCGGCGAGCCCGGTCGATGCGATCGTGGCGCGCGTCGCCTGGCTCGTCGGCGTCGCTGTCGCACTGGACGTGCCGATCGTCGTGACCGAGGAGGCGCCCGACCGCAACGGGTCGACCCATCCGGACATCGCCGCGCGGCTCCCTGCCGGGACGCCGGTGCACACGAAGCCGATCTTCGGCCTGGCCGACGTGCCGACGATCCTCGTCGGGGTGGAGGCGACCGGCCGCGACACGGCCGTGCTGGTCGGCATGGAGACCGATGTCTGCGTCGCGCAATCGGCCCTTGGCCTGCTCGATCGCGGACTCCGCGTGGCGGTCGTGGCGGACGCGACGTATTCGCCCGGAGCGATGCACGACCACGGGCTGCGGCGGATCGCCGACGCGGGCGGGGTCGTCATCCACGCCAAGGGCGTGTACTACGAGTGGGTGCGGACGGTCGATGCCGCGCTCGCGTTCGAGCGAGAGAATCCTGACCTTGCCTCACCGCCGGGCTTTCGCCTCTAGCCGGTGCCCGCTCACTCGTTATCGGACGCCCGGAACCCGATGCTAGAGTTGCGCGCATGCTCGATCACGAAGAGAAGTTCCTGTTCAAGGAGGAGATCCTCCACCTGTCGAACGCGGTGGCGGAGCCCGGCGGCCTCGACAACGTCGAGGACCTGCTGACCGACGTCATCACGAGCCCGCGCTTCGACTCGGAGGTGTTCACCCTCGAGCGGAGCCTGCAGGTCATGCTCGGGCCGCGCGCGGGAACGACGCTGGTCGGGCTGCTCACGGTGGCGCCGGAGGTCTTCGACGAGGTCGCGGAGGTCCGCATCCCGTCCGAGGTCCACGAACGGTTGGTGGCGTGGCGCGCCCGCTTCGGCCTGGCGATCGACAACGCGCTGAACTTCCTGAACAACCCGGACGGGATCCAGGGCCACAACTTCGCGACGCAGGTCGCCCACGTGGAGGAGCGGCGCGTCCTCCAGGGTCGATTGACGCTCGTTCGCTATAACAACGAGCCCCAATTCTTCGTGGCCGACGCGAGCGTCTTCTTCGGGCTCGTCACCGACATCCTCGAGCGGCTCGGCCCATACCTCGAGTCGGACGCGGTCGATGCGGAAACGGTCGCCCGCCTGCGTGACGCGCTGGGGTTGGTCGAGCGCAAGACCGGGGCGCACGGCTGAGGACACCACCCTCACGGTCATGAGACACATCTACTTGGCCGCGACCGGCCAGAACCGTGGCAAGACCACGGTCAGCCTCGGGGTCCTCGACGGGTTCCAGCGCCGCGGCCTCTCGACGGGGTTCATCAAGCCGGTCGGCCAGCGCACCGTGATCGAGGACGGCGTCCCGGCCGACGAGGACGCCGTGCTGATGAAGACGGTCTTCGGCCTGCCGGAACCACTTGGTCAGATGAGCCCGGTCCACATCCCGCGTGGGTTCACGCAGTCGTACATCGACGGCAAGGTCGTCGAGGACCTGGGCGCCCGGATCCGGGCGGCGCACGCCACGTTCGCAGCGACCCGCGAGATCCTGCTGATCGAGGGCACCGGTCACGCCGGGGTCGGGGCGGTGATCGACCTGTCGAACGCGGTCGTGGCGGCCATGCTCGGAGCTCCGGCCGTGATCGTGTCCGAGGGTGGCGTCGGCCGACCCATCGATGAGATCGTGCTCAACAAGGCGCTGTTCGAGCGGTCCGGCGTTCGCGTGGCCGGGGCGATCGTGAACAAGGTCGATCTCGCCGCGAAGCCCGACCTCGCCCGCACGCTCGAGCGTGGCCTCGCCCGCCACGACATCCCGCTCCTCGGTGTCCTCCCATACCGGCCGATCCTGTCCAACCCGACGCTCGCGATGGTCCTCGAAGGCGTCCACGGTGAGACCATCCATCCCGGGCCCGACCTCGACGAGGTGATCGGCGGTGTCGCGATCGGCGCCATGGAGCCGATGCATATGCTCCAGCGGATCGGCGAGCGATCGCTGGTCATCGTGCCCGGTGACCGCGATGACGTCATCGCGGCGATCGTCCACGCCCACCGGATCAAGGCGCCGGCCGGTGGAGACGCGCTCGGCCTCGTCCTGACCGGCGGATATCGACCACGCAAGGCGGTCCTCGACGCCATCCGGGACGCCGATCTGTTCGCCACGATCGTGCCGGAGGACACGTACGCGGTCGCGTCCGAGATCCACGACCTCCTGGTCAAGACCCATGTCGCCGATCGCGAGAAGATCGAGGAGATCAAGGCGCTCGTGTGGGAGCACCTCTTCATCGACCGGGTGCTCGCCGTGGCCGCCGAGGTCGAAGCGGCCGCCTAAGCCTGTCTCCCGAGCACGTTCCTCGCCGGCCCGCCACGAGCCGTGCGGTTTCCTGCCAGATGATCACCAGGCGGTCCTTGGGCACGGTCGGACGATCGGTCAGCCCAGGAACGTCGCATGGATATGCACCGTATGAACGACTAGCGGCGAAGCTCCCCAATTCCGCGCATATCGATGCACCAGTCGCCGCCTTCGACGGATGAGGGTCGGCCTAACGACCACCGGGTGGGCATTTGGCAGGAAACCGTGGGCCCCATCAGGTCCGGTCGGTGGCGCGGGCCTGGGCCGAGACCCGCGCCGCCGCCGTCAGTGAGGCCGCGGGTCAGCGCCCCGCGGGACCCGACCCGAGCGTGCGTCGCCGTCCCAGGATGAGCGCGGCGAGTGCGCCAGCCACCGCTGCGGCCGTGCCGATGACCACGACCGGGATGAGCTGGCTGCCGATCGGCGTGGTCGAGGCCGGGGCAGCCACCGGAGCCGCACCGCTCACGAGCGGGTCGTCGGTCACCGGGAAGATGATGTCGGATCGCTCGCAGACGCCAGCCGCCGTGCAGGCCTCGCCGACCATCCCGACAACGACCTCGCCGATACCGCCGGCCGGGACCTCGATCGACGCCATGTAGTGACCGGAGCCGCTCGGCTTCTCGGTGCCCGCGACCTCGGTCGAGGCTTGGCCGTCGGGTGCCACGAGCCTGATGTAGACCGGCGAACCGTAGATCGGCTCCTGTCGGCCGTCCTCGAAGGTCGAGAAGACCGACCAGCCGACGTCGATCGTCGATCCGGGCTCCGCGTCGCGGGGGATCGCGGTGTCGAGCTTCGCCTCGGCACCTTCCTTTGCCAGGGCGGGTGCCGCCGCCAGCACGATGATGCCGACGAGGGCGATGACCGCGCTGAGTGTTCGGGTGCGGCGCGACATGGCGTGGACCTCGCAGCGTGAGTGGTCGTCAGCCTCCGTACACCTGCGGGCGTGCCTCGGTTCCCGCGTCGTCGTCGAGGAGCTCGTTGTCGATCAACCTCGTCGATCCGAAGCGGACCGCGAGCGAGGCGAGCGCCCGTCCATCGATAACGTCGAGCTCGGCGAGCGTCCGCCCGTCCGCGACCGAGACGTAGTCGACCTCGGCGAGCGTCTCC
>DASTIG010000138.1:0-25068 GCA_035717785.1 Candidatus Limnocylindrales bacterium | reverse complement strand
GGTCGCGAGTTGCGGAACTCCTGGCCCGAACCGGGCTGTCGACCGCGGCGGAGCGCCGGATCGGCGGCTATTCGGGCGGGATGCGGCAGCGGCTCGGGATCGCCCAGGCGTTACTCCATCGGCCGCAACTCCTGTTTCTGGGAGTGGTCGCTGCCTACGGTGCATTTGGATCCCAAGGTAAGACGGTGTGCGATCCGCTGCCGGCCTTCGCCCCGCCGTAAAACTACAGCCCCAATGTCCACCGTAAGCCGGTGACCGGCGCACCCCCAACCGGCCCTCGCAACGCCCTTGGGCTTCACTCGATGCTCCCGTTGCTCGGCGATCCATGCCCAGCCCGCCTCCCAGGACTCCGAGCCGCGCTCGAGTCCGTCCTTCGCCGCCCGCGGGTCCCACGCCGCGATCCAGGCGTCGGCCCGTCGCCTCGGTCGCGCCCTCGCCAATCAGGCGGCTGCGTGTGGCGGCTCGACGCGCCTCATCGATGCGTTCGGGGTCGACCGGCGGGACATGGCCTGAGGGTACTTCGGTAGCCGAGACAGCTACGTTGGCGTACCCGCTCTCGCGCGCGCGGCGTAGTATCTCGAGCGGAGGTGCTGTCTATGAGTATCGAGAACATCGTCATCATCGTCGTGATCGTACTCATCGTGCTCTTTGTCGCGGGCTACTTCGGCCGCGGCAGGATGCGCCGGTAACCTGTCCCCGACGATAAGCGACCTTACGGCGAGCCAGGTTGTGACGCCCTAGCCCTTCGACCGGGGGACCTTCCTATTCCCACAGCGGGACCCGTCACGACTACCCTCGACGTGCCTCGGCTCCGGTCCCGGACCTTCGATCCCGCCATAGCGCCAGTCGGTCCGGGCCTGCCGGGTAGGCTGTTAGGGGTCCGGCCGGCTGGCGCGGATCCACGGGTATCGGGAGGTGACAGGGTGACCCAGACGTCCGAGGAGCGCGAGACGCTGCTGGCCCGGTACGCGACCGGCTTCGACGAGGTCGCCTCGGCCGTCGAGGGCGCGTCGGAGGCCGACCTCGATCGTCACGGGCCGACCGGCTGGTCTGCCCGCCAGGTCGTGCATCACCTCGCCGACAGCGAGACCATGGCCGCGACCAGGGTCCGCCGGCTCGTCGCCGATGACGACCCGGTGATCCAGGGGTATGACGAACCGGTCTGGGCGGAGCGGCTCCACTACGACCGGCCGATCGAGGCATCGCTCGCGCTCGTCGGGGCGGTCCGTTCTGCGAGTCACGAGCTGCTGACCAACCTCACGACGGGCGAGTGGGATCGTGTCGGGGTCCACTCGGAGAGCGGTGCGTACTCGGTCGACCGCTGGCTCGAGATCTACGCCGATCACTGCCACGAACACGCCGACCAGATCCGGCGGGCGCGTCGCGGCGAGGACTGACCCTCGCCCCTCGTCAAACCGGCGAGGTGCTCCGAGACGGCGCTGCGTTAGACGAATAGTTATGGGGAACGTCGTTACCGGCCGTCGCGGTCACGGACACCCACGGCAACGTATCGACGCGCCAGCGGCCGTCCTGGGTCACCCTGCCGCGCGTACTCGCCCGTCACCCCGGGCTCGTTGACGGCCATCGGTGATCAGGTCGTCTTGAATGTCCCGTCGCACGTCCGGTTCGTGGCATCAAGGACGTGAGCGAAGATCTTGTCGTTGTTATCCATGTCGTTGTGCGGGACGCCGGGGTCCTCAAACACGTGGCACGCGCCGCCATCGAGCCGCGATGAGTTGTTCGCGACGACACCATCGGTCCGGCTATAGATCGTGGTCCAGTAAACGTCGGTCGGCGTGTCGTCACCGGTATTGAGACTGCGCAGAAATGACCTCGACGGGCACATCTGGCCACCCTGCGACGAAAACAGCAGGCATGCCCTGAGTAGCCCGTACTGCGGGGTCCCAAGTGACACGTACGTGTCGACTCTCGAGGTGCCGATCGTCTTGATGAAGTATCGAGCGCTGAGACCGCCCATGCTCTGCGCCACGATGTCGACGTCATCCCAGCCTTTGTTGCTGATGAAGTCGCGGATCGCTTGGGCGTTCTTGATGTTGTCCTGGCCGGGCAGCCGGATCGCTTCTGCCTGGCGGCCGGCGAGCCTGAAGCGATCGATCATCTCGGCCCATGTCGACGGGCTACCTCGCCACCCGTGGACGAGCAGCACCGGGTCGTTCTCGGCGGCTGCCGCCGTGCTCGGCGCCATCGCGACTGCCAGGAGTCCCAGGAGCGGCGCCACAATCCACCGCGTCGCCTGCATGTCGGCCCTCCCCATTCGATGGTTGAGCAGTACCCAGAAGGGTATCCGCACGCCGGCGCGAGTGGAATTGCACACGGACGGCTCGAATGGCATCGTCCTCAAGGATCGGACATCGACGTACCGCGACGGCTCGCGCGCAGGCTGGACGAAGGTCAAGGACCGGTCGTGGTACGAGCGCGAGGCGTGGCGCTTCGACCGGCGCTGATGCTGGAAGAACTTCGCGAGCACCTTGAGGACCTGCCGAAGCCATTGCCGTGGCATTCGCGCATCGCGCTCGCCGTCGGCTACGTCACGCTGGCAGTCGGGTTGGTAGCGATCGTCACTGCAATCCCCGGGGACCTCGCTGGCGTCCTCGCCGTCGAGAACCTCCGCACCACACGCAAACGCGATGCCTTTGGCGACCCCATCGTCCGCAGCGTGTTGTGCAACGTCAGGAACGTCGGTATCAGCACGGTTACGCGCTACGTCGTCAACTACTCCGTCATGACCCCATGACCGCCCTGTTCGGCGGGAGGTGAGAGATGCGACTGATTGCCCACTACGACGCCGACGGCACCATCCACGCCCTCTTGCGAGTGGATGCGCCCAAAGGCATCAGCATCATGGTCGCGCCGGAGCCAGGCCTCTTTGCCGGCGAGGTGGACGAGGCGGAGCTCGAAGCGGATGACGGGAGCGCCGAAGCACTCGAACTGATGCTCACGAGGTATCGCGTGGCGACCGTGCCACGCCTCAAGCTCACCCACCGCGAGGACTGAAAACAGGAGCATGACGACGCCGGGAGCCCGGCGTCGTCACTCTAGGTTGTCACTACCCCGGCTCCCGGACCTTCGATCTCGCTTTCTGCGGCCAGTCGGTCCGGGCCGACCGGGGGGCCGAGTGGCATCCCAAGTGGCATCTTCACGCACGCATCATCACGCACTCTGCGGCGCGAGGACCGCCGGTTCCCCGCACAAACGCGGTACCTACGGACGTCCACGGACGTGTCTGGCCGGACTTAAACTCCGCGCCCGCAAGGGCGTTCGAGTTCGAATCTCGGCTCCGGTACCACAACTGGCATCCAAGAGGCTCTTGACGAGGCGGGACATCCCCGTGCTTGGGTTCGCCCATGTCGCGTCCTGCGGGTGCCTTGGTTGGTGGCGACATGGTTTGGCGTGGTCGCCGGACGGGACGAAGATGGCAGTCGTCACGCGGAACTTTCGGTGAGCCGGACGACGGCGCGGGCGCATTGCATGTTGCGTCTGCGGACGGCAAGGAGCCGCGAAAGCTCCTCTCGGGGGTGTCGGGAAGCCCTACGTGGCAGACGATCACCTAAGCCCAGGTGATAGTCCCGAAGTCTGTGGATGCGCAGGCCGGCACGCGTCGTGATGAGCCACGCCGAGCTGGCCGCCTTCACGTCAGGCAGCCTCCGATGCCAGCGATCCAGACGCAGGCCGCGGCGCGTTCCGGTGTGAGCGCCTCAATGGAGGAGCGGGGGACGCGGCAGAGTGTGTGTCTGAATCAACGAAGCCTCGGGCGGCATCAGTAGGGTATGGCGGAGGCAGTGGAGACAGCAGCGCGGACCGTGATGAACATGGCGGCGGAGGAGCACGTCCGCCGCGCGCTTGCGGGCGACGAAGACGCGTTTGAGTGGATCGTCGCGACCTTCAGCGCGGACATGGCGCAGGTCTGCATCGTCGTCTGCGGCGACCGTGCGCTGGCTGAAGAGGCCGTCGCCGCGGCCTGGCCGCTCGCCTGGCACCGACTCGACACGCTGCGAGAATCCGATCGGCTCGGGTCGTGGCTGATCTCGATCGCAGCCAACCAGGCGCGCCAGATCGCCCGCTCGCGTCGCCGTCGTGCGGTGCGCGAGATCCCAGTCGCCACCGTCGACGAGCCGACAGCCTGGGCGGAGCGCGAGGCGCACATCGACCTGGCCAACGCGCTCGCCCGCCTCAAGCCCGACGACAGGGCGCTGCTCGCCTTGCGCTACGTGGCCGGGTTCGATTCTAACGAGTTGGCGCGGGCGACCGGTCTATCGCCGTCGGGCACCCGCGCTCGCCTGGCCCGCCTACTCGAACGAATGCGGACGGAGCTAGCAGATGTCTGACGCGCCGTACTTCGAACACCGATTCGCACTGCTGCTTCGTTCGTACGCGGCGGCTGGTGCGCCGAAACTCGAACGTGAGGCGGTGGCTCGAGCCGTGACAGCCGGCGTGATCAGCCGGCGAACCGTGCCCGCGAAGCGATCCTGGCCATCGAGGCTTGCTCCTCGCGACGGGCGAGCAGGACCGGCGCTCCGTCGTTGGGCGTTCCCCCAGATAGCTCTTGTCGGCGTGATCCTCCTGGCGACGGTGAGTGGCTTCGCGATCTGGTCCGGCGTCCGCAATCAGGTGAGCTCGCCCGGCGAGACGCCGACGGCGTCCGTGGCTCCCACGTCGTCGCCAAGCCGACAGCCGATGCGGTCCCTGCTGACCCTCCCGACTGGCGTTGGAGAGGGTTGGCCGGGCGGACTCCGGCCCGAGCCGAGCGGCGAGTCAGTTGTCGTGGGTACCGCGACGACCGACGCCGAGGGAGACGTTGTTGGCGCCGGCGAGCCCTTCGTCGACATCGTGAACGTCCTCGAAGGTTCCCGCGTCGAGTCCGTGGAATTCCGACTCAGCGGCGCACCCCCGTCGCCGATGCCAGATCCGACGAGTGAACAGCGGATCGCGTATGGGGTCGTGATCGACCTCGACGCCGACGGCACGAGCGATGTGCGTGTTGGGATGGAGAACGCGCTCGCCGCCGGCGAGGAGCTGCCGTGGACGATGTGGATCAGCGACTTGCGTACGGGAGAGAGCACCGCGTGTCGGTGCGACACGGCGAGCCTCGGAGGGCACCTGTTCGAGACGTGGTATCCCGGCCCATGGAATGGCGGACGCGGGAAGCTGTGGCTACCCGGTGCGGCCGCGTCGAATGCCCGCCTCTACGTATGGGCCTCGATTGCCGAGGGCAATGAGGTCCGAGCCACCGACTACGCACCGGACGCCGGCTGGCTAAACCTCGGCGACCCGAACGCGATTCCGGAGCGTGCGAATTCCGACAAGCCGGGGCCGCTGCGACCGGAACCGGATGGCGGAGCGCCCGTGGTCCGAGTACCGCGAACCGATGATCCTCGGGACGACACGGCGCCAAGCACCAACCCGCTTGCGGATATCACCGGGGTCACGTTCAGAGAGGGTTGCTGGCGGAGCTTGACCACCGAGGCATGCGTCTTCTTCAACGTCGCGGAGGTAGTGCGGCGTCCGCTGCCCGACCCCAGCGAGCAGTGGCTCGCTTACGGCCTTGTCGTCGATTACGACGGGGATGACGCAGGCGATATCCGGTATGGAATCGACAACGTCAGAGGTGACCGGAAACAGATGTGGCGCACCGATCTGGCCACAGGAGCCACGGAGGCGGCGAGGCCGGGGAGTCAGGAGGATGGAGTCATGGACGCCGTGTACCCCGGCGATGAAGGTCACAGTCCGAGCATGTTCATCGACCGCGACGCTCAGCGCCCATTCCGGTTTTACGTCTGGGCCTCCGCCAGGGACGCGGAGGGAAATGAGTCGACTGACTTCGCGCCCGACTTCGGCTGGCTCGAGTTCGGGGTGGAGCGATGACAGGACCGTAGGCGCACGATGCTCAGCATCGCCTATGGATTCCCGAATACGAAGGTGCCAACCGCCATCTACAAGAGTGATCCGCCGCCGTACCGCGTCAGGGCGGCCGAGGACGGCCGCTGGCACGTCGACGCTTGTCCGTCGCCGTCGATCGACTCGAACGATCGCCGCTCCGCCAGGGGAGGCGACGACGGCGGCGGTCGCTGAGTTGCTGGGCGTCAGTCCAGACGCGTTCGTCGAGGCCGGATGAGTCTTACGACCGTGTCTACGTACCGAACTGGAGGAAGACCCGTCGTCCGCCGCATGGGTCGTTTGAGCCAGAAGCCTCTACGAACGTAAGCGCGCCGGCGCTGAGCGACCACTCGTGGGTGCCCGTCCCTCGCAACGGTTGCTGCTGAAGAACGGGATCGTGTCGCCGCTCACCGCGACGGCTCCCTTGGCCGGTACGTCGGGGAAGTCCGGGCTGAAGAACGTCGATGGCCCCATGGCCCAGCGCGGGCGACTGATCGGCGGGCGGCCGGGCTCGGACACGGTCGACATCCCCTCGGCTCCGGTACCAACCTCGGTAGCATGCCGGGAGGCCCCCCGCGACCTGCGGCATGACGGGTTCGTCATAGACCCGGGCGTAGGCTGGCAGGTGGGCGTCCAGACTCGCCCCCTTGCCTCTCCCCCAGGGCGACTGGTGGGCCACTGGGCGCCCTCGGACTTTGCCTCCCAACGCCCTGTCGCGGTCACTGACACCCAGGGCAGGGCGTCGACGCGCCAGCGGCCATCGTCAGCCTCGCTCAGTGCTTGATCCGCGCCAGCAGGGAACGGATCTCCGTCTCGACGAGGTCGGGATCGTCCTCATGGGCATAGTGGCCGGTGTCCGCCAAAACGTGGCGCGCGTCGGGTGTCAGCGTGGTGGCGAACGTGTCCTGGGCCTCCAACCACAGCGCCTGCAGTTCGTCGCATGGAAGTTGCTCGTCACACGGATCGGTGAAGGCGTGGGTTGCCGTGATCAGCGTGACCGGTACGGGTGGAAATGACGGAAGCGCCTCGGCGGCTTCCAAGAGGCTCGTCGGCCAATCCACGTAGGGGAAGTTTTCCAGCCGCGCGTCAAAATAGGCGCGCTGGGCATCGTTGAGGATGGTATAGAACCGCTCTTCAGCACCAGGTTGCGAGGCGTCGACGAAGACCACCCCCGCGATGTCCTCCGGATGCTTCGCGGCCGCGATGGCCGCTATGAGACCACCGTACGAGTGCCCGACGAGCACCACCGGGGTGGGAATCTCGGCCACGGCGAGAAGCTCGTGCAGGTCAACCGCATCGCTCCCTGCGGTGCGCGGGCGTTCCGGCGGCGGCGGCCCGTCGCCAGGGCGGTCGTAGAAGCAAGCGTACGCCTCGTCCGTGAGCCGGGTACCAAACGTCAGCAAGCTGTGATCTCCGCCGATGCCGGAAAGAAACATCACGCTCGGTCCCTCGCCATCGCACCAGAGGTCGAGCTGACCGCCCGCTACGGTCACGACGGTCGGGCTCGGGGTCATGGTCCCTGTGGTGTTTGCTCCGCACGCACTCACAACGGCGATCAACACCGCGGCACCAGCGGTCCATGCGAACTCGTGCCGTCGCCTCATCTGGCCAGCGTACTCGCACACCGTCAGCGCGAGCGACGGGCCTCCTCGGGCGGCACGTCGAGCCGTTCGGCGATCAGAGCCCGCGCCTCGATATCGGTCGGCGGCCAAGCAGCGACAGCTAGGCTACTTAGGGCGTCGAGCCGACGAGCTTCCCGGGGTAGTTCGCGGGCCACGGCAGGTCGATACTGATACCAGCGAGGAGAACGAGATAGTCGACACGGAACCGCTCGGGAATGACGAGCTGTGGCGGGACGTCCTGGCCGGAACACACCCGTCGATCCGAGTCGGTCGTCGTCTCCTCAGGCGTCTGCCGGGCGAGCCACGGTGCAAGCTCTGCGCTGCGCCGCTCGGGGGAGCCGCCAGTCCACTCATGCGGCTGATCGGGAAGGGGGCCTGGCCGAAGAACCCCAAGTACTGCGGCTCGTGCTTCGGACTCCTCAGCGAGCATCACGGCGGTGCCGAGATCGACTGCAGCCTCATGTTCGCCGACGTTCGCGGGTCGACCACGATGGCCGAGCGCATGCGCCCCTCGGAGATCTACACGCTGATGGATCGGTTCTTCGACACGGCTGCACAGGTCCTCGTCGAGCACGACGCCATCGTCGATCGATTCGTCGGCGACCAGGCCATCGGCATCTTCGTCCCAGCGCTGGCCGGGCCGGATCACGCCGCCCGAGCGATCCATGCAGCCCAGGCTGTTCTCGCAGCCACGGGGCATGGTGGCGGTGCCCCGTGGGTCCCGATCGGCGTCGGTGTGGCTACCGGTGTTGCGTTCGTCGGATCGGTCGGCTCCGCGTCGCATGTCGACCTGACTGCTTTGGGCGACCCGGTCAACATCGCGTCGCGACTCGGGTCGGCGGCTGCGATCGGGGAGATCCTCGTGACGCTCGATGCCGCGACCGCGGCGGGGCTGGACGTCTCGGGTCTGGAGCGGCGCGACCTAACTCTGAAGGGCAGGGCAGTTTCGACGTCCGTTGTGGTGTTACCGACCCTTCACCCGATGTCTTCATCCTCGTGAAGACGCGAGCGAGGGACCGGCTCGCAACTGCCCCATTGGCGCGCTGATGTACGAGCTCGCGGAATCCGTGCGGATCGATCGCCCAACGGCCGAGGTCTGGGCGATCCTCATCGACTTTCCGAACGTCCCGGCGTGGGAGAAGGACGTCCTCGAGGTCCGCCAGACGTGGCCCGGCGTCCCGGCCATCGGCACCACATTCGTGGCACGTCGCCTCTTCGGGGGGCGCGAGACGCTCATCGACTGTCGAATCACCGGCTGGGATGATGGCCTATCGGTGACGATGGAGCTCAAGGGCGGTCTGATCCGTCACGCGTCGGTGACCTACGCCGTGCAGGAGGTGGGCGCCGACTCGTGCCAAGTCACGTACTCGATCGAGGGGCAGATGCGTCCGTTGCTGGCATGGGCGACACGCTCATCCCGGCCATCGGGCGACGGCTCGTCCGTTCGAATCTCGCCAATCTCGCGCGCCTGGCCGAAAACGCGCCCGTCGCCTAGGCGGACATCGCCCCCGGATCGGGTCCGTGCGGTGTTTCTGTCGCGGCTCCGCGAGCGTCAGGTCGTCGTGCTGCGGCCCGCGGCCTGTTCCTCGGCGTAGTTGATCAGGTCGAGCTCACCCGGCGATCGGCCCTCAGCGGTCAGCACTGCCGCCGCCTCGGATCGGTGCTGCGTCCCATGGTTCACGACGTGCACGAGCATCTGCCAGACGGGGACGCCACCGAAGACATATCCGACGAAGTCATCGGTGATGGTCGGCAGCCAGGCATCGACTGCTGCCCATTCGGCGTCCCAGCGCTCGCGCAGTTCGTCGATGGTCGGTAGCGGTTCCAGCTCGGGGGAGAGACCCTCCTCGTCGCCCTGTGATTCGAGCCCGATCCGCCAGCGCTGCGAGGCTCCGAGGTGGTGGACGAGGATGCCGCCCAGGCCGCGCTCGTCGACGACGTGCGTGCGCGTCCATACGGCCGGGTCGAGCCCATCGAGGACGGTAAGGACGCGGCGGGTCGCCCAACGGTCGTAGGCGAAGAGGAAGCGGATCTCGTCGGCCTGCATCGGTCGTGACTTCCTGCGGTTTCGGGGTCGGATCTCTATTCGCCCGATGGGGCTACCGGCGCCGTCCGATCGGCGACCTCGCGAAGGACCGTGACATTGCGGCCCGGGCCGTCACCATTCGCGATCGTCACGAATTCGACCGACGTCTCGGTGCCGTCAGGTCGTCGAACCACGGCAAGACTGTGGAGGCGGCCCTTCGCGGCGAGCGCCTGCCAGAGGGCATCGCCATCCTCGATCCGGGCATCGAGCCTCGTGAATGAACCCGCCCGGCTACCCACGATCTGCTCTCTCGGGACTCCGAACAGCGATGCGGCCGCGTCGTTCGCCCCGAGGTATGTGCCCGCGCGGTCGCTGACCACGCGGGCCGCCGCCGGGTCATCGAGCCATGCGTCGCTCAACGACTGACGCGTCGTGCCGTCCCGGAAGACGTAGACGACCGGGAACCGACCGAAACCGGCGATCTCTGCTCGAATGCGGGCGGCGACGTGCGGGTGCACCGGTCGGAGCCGGCTGCAGAGCCGCTCGATGGCCTCATCCGCTGAGTCTGCGGGCGTCTTGCGCAGGATCTCCCGGACGCGTGCGGCGAAGACGAGATCGTCGGATGGGAATGGGAGAGCCGTGATCGGCGAACGCCGATCGGCGTCAACAGGCAAGGTGGCCACCCTCTTATGGAAGCTAGTGACGGACCTGTGTCGTTGAGACCCGAGTCGCGAATCTACGACCCCGCGGCCCTCGCTTGCAAGCGGTGCGGAAGCCTCACCGAGCGACAGTCATCCGTGTGTCGCTTCGCGCGACGTAGGGTCCTAGCATCCGGGGGCGCGGCCATCAGGAAGGACGAAGCGCCCGATCGATGGTCGGGCGCTTCGTGCGTGGCGCGGATCGGTCGTCGGCAGATCGGTTACTCAAGGCCCCAGAGGGTCGGGAAGGCCGGAACGTCCTGGCTGCCGAGGAAGGTGAAGTCCTCGAGCGCGCCCATGTCGTCGGTCCGACCGAGGATGCCGATGTATATGCCGTAGCCGGTGGTGACCCGGTAGTTGGCGTAGCCCTGGTCGTTGATGAAGCAGCCGGCGCGCATCGGACCGATCTCGCCGGGTTCCCAGGGGACGTATGCCCCTTCGCCTTCACCCACGCGGCAGTCGGCGCCGCTTTCGAGCTCGACGCCCTCGCGCGCCATGCGTGCGATGTAGGCCGCGACCATGTCCTCATCCCTGTCGTACATGTAGAAGCCGATACGCGAGACCGCGCGATGGTCGGAGGCGCATTCGATCCCTGCGCGGCTACGGGATGGCAACCCATCGCGGACGGGCACGCAGTCCTTCGCGCCGCGCAGGATGCCGGCCAGCAGGTACTTCTCGTCCACGTTGAATGTCGGCTTGACTGGCTTGGGCTTCGACGTGACGACGGGTGCGGGCTTGGCCGTCGGTGCCGGCTGCGACGGCCGAGGTGTGACCGACGGCTCCGGGCTCGCGGGCGCCATCGGCGTGGCTGTCGGGACGCCGGCGTCACCCGATGGCGACGGGACGGGCTGGACGGGGCCGGACTGACAACCGGCGAGGGCGATGACGGCGACGAACGAGGCCGCCAGGACGAATGTGCGCATAGTGGTGGCTCCGATACCGGCCGGGCGGTAGTTCCGACCGTTGCGCACCATGGGCGACGGCCCTCGCCGTGGGGCATCGGCGCGGGTCCAGCATCGGCGTGGACGAATGTCGTGACGTTGCGTGGACTACCGTTGTCGCCTCGTGGACCTGCTGCCGGCCGTGCTCATCGGGATCCTGGTGTTCCTCGGTCTGTGGGCGCTGCTGGTGGTGGTGGTCTGGCGGTCCGCGCCGTCGCGGGCGACGGCCATCGACGTCGTCCGGCTCCTGCCGGACCTCCTTCGAATGACGGCCGGGCTGGCGCGCGACCCATCGACGCCACGCTCATGCAAGGTCGCGCTGGGCGGGCTCGCGGTGTGGCTCGCGAGCCCGATCGATCTGATCCCCGAGTTCGTGCCCGTCATCGGTCCTCTCGATGACATCGTCGTGAGCGCGATCGTGCTGCGATGGGTCGGGCGGCGCGTAGGGGAGGACGCGCTACGAGCGCATTGGCGCGGCTCGGATGAGGGTTTCGGGCTGGTGTTGCGGCTATTGGGCCGATCGGCGCCCTGAGGATCTGGCTCGCCACCTGGGGGTGGGCGCTCACGGGGATGAACGGGCTTGGGGGCCTAGCCAGTGGCGCGGAACCAGACCGGGACCTCGACCCGGCGGCATCTGGAACATCCCCATGTTCCGATCTCGGCCTGAGCGCCTGAGCGGACGCAGATTTCGGCCCGATTCGGGCCTTCCCGCTCTGTCTGGAACATGCAGCAGGTCCCAAATGGCGCGGAGGCGGGTCTCTGACCTTGCTCAAGCGCTGATTGGACCATCGTGATGTTCCACCGGCCGGTGAGGCGGGGCGCTGGCGCGAGTCGATTGCCGTGCCTGGCGCGGCTGTGGGCCGGAGCCGGCCGTCGTAGGAGGCGGGACGTCAGGCCCGGCGGCCGAACCCGAATCGACGGCCCCGGCGCTCCGGCTGGGCGTCGGGCACCGTGTACCCATCCGAGCCGAAGGCGGACGCGCTCAGCTTCACGAGCTGTTCGGCGGCGGGGGAGCGGGGCGCGCCCAGCACGATCGGCACACCCTCGTTGACGGCCTTGAGGTACAGGAACGGGTCGTACGGCAGGTCGGTCGAGATCCGCGAGCCGAGCGCTGCCTCGATGTCGCGCGGTTTCAGGATGTCGCGCGCGAACATGTTGTTGAGCACGAAGGTCGATTTCGCGCCGATGGACGCGGCCTCGTTCAGATAGTCGAGCAGACCGTGGACCGCCTTCAGCGCGGAGATCTCGGGATTGACCGGTAGAACGATCGTCTCGGCGGTCTCGAACACCCGGAGCGCCCGCTCGTCGAGCACAGATCCGAGATCGACCACGACCGCGTCGTAGCCCTCCAGCAGCGTGCCGAGGATGTGCGAGATGTGGTCGGGCGTGATCAGCTCGGATGACTCCGGCGAGGGCGGCGCCGCCAGGATGTGGAGGCCGCTGTCGTGACGGGTTGCGTACGTCCGGAGCAGCTCGGGCTCGCGGAGGGCCGCCTCGTCGCGCACCACGTCGGCGATGGTCAACTTGGGTTCGAGGTTCAAGTGGGTCGCGACACCGCCGAACTGCAGCGACAGGTCGACGAGGATGACCCGATCGGCCTTGCGCTGCGCGGCGACCACAGCCAGGTTCGTGGCGATCGTCGTCGTCCCGACGCCACCCTTCGGGCTGTAGACGGCGACCATCCGGCGGGGGCGCGCCAGGGTGAGCCCGTCGGACGACACGACGGGAGCGAGATCCTTCGACCGCTGGAAGCGGAGCAGCAGCGCCTCGACCCGTGCCTCGACCTCGCGCTGGTCGAATGGTCGGCCGACGACGTCGTCGGCGCCGGCCTCCAGGAAGCTGATGCGCTCCTCGACGTCGTCCGTCGCCGCCACGCACAAGATCGGGATCGCGGTCATCGACGGCGTGGAGCGGATCTCACGGCACAGCTCGAACCCGGTCTTGCCGCCCTTCGATCCCCCGGCACCGACATCGATGACCGCCAGCTGGTGCTCCGCGACCTTGGCGAATGCCTCGTCCGGGTCGGTCGTGCGGGTGACCGTGTAGCCAGCGCTGGACAGGATCGGTTCGAGCGATGCCGCACCGGTCGCGGCGGATTCGAGGACGATGATGGTGCTGGCGGGCACTGGGCCTCCGGTCTGGTTACGGTCGGCTGGCGGGAGTCGCGCAAGAGGATACATCGGCGACCGTTGAAGCCCGCCGGGCCGTCCGGACGACCCGTGCTAGACTACCGCCCGTTTCCTTTCCGCTCCGTGCCGGATCGGCCTGCCGACGGCAACGGGGCATTCCCATTGGAAGGAGTTACTGCGCGCATGCGCCGATACGAACTCATGCTCGTGCTCCGCCCGGACGTCCCGGACGACCGGAGCCAGGCGGTCATCGACCGCATCACCCGCCAGATCACGGCGGCCGGTGGACAGATCGCCAAGGTCGCCCCGTGGGGCCGCCGCCGACTCGCGTACCCGATCGATCGGTATCGCGAGGGCTCGTATCACATCATCCTGTTCCACGCGCCAGGCGACGCACTCGCCGAGCTGGAGCACAGCCTCCTCATCACCGAGGAGGTCCTGCGGCACCTCATCACCCGCGACGAGCGCCCCGTCAAGGCCTCGCGACGCGAGGACGGTGCGGACGCCGACGAGACTGACGACACAGATCTCCCCCGCCTCGACGAGGAGGAAGAGGACGACGCCGGCGAGCGGATCGGCGAGGACGAGAGCGAGGCGGCCCCGGCCGCCATCGACTGAGGAGCGCAACGATGGCCCTGTGCAAGGTGATGATCATCGGCAATCTCGGGTCCGATCCCGAGATGCGCTACACGCCGAACAATCGGGCGGTGACCCAGTTCAACGTCGCCGTCAACCAGAGCACCAAGAACCAGCAGACCGGCGAGTGGGTCGAGGAGACCGACTGGTTCCGCGTCAGCGTTTGGGGTGATCGGGCCGAGCGCATGGCGGAGTCCCTGCGCAAGGGCAACAAGGTCTTCGTGGAGGGTCGGTTCAAGACCCGCCAGTTCGAAGGCCGTGACGGCCAGACGCGCACCTCGCTCGAGATCACTGCGGACTCGATCGTCAATCTCGAGCGCCGCCCGCGCGATGACGACGGTTCCTTCAACGCCCAGCCTGCCGGGGCCGGCTCGATGTCGGACGGCGGTGGCGGTGGCGGCGGCGGTGGAGGCGGCGGTGGTGTGCGACCCCAGCGCGCCCCGACCGACGACACCGATATCGACGACCTTCCCTTCTGACCAGGAGTACCTGACCCATGCCTCCCGCTCGTTCGCGCAAGCGCGACGACTTCTATCGCGATCGACGCCGCCGCAAGGTGTGCGCGTTCTGCGCCGACAAGACCACCCTCATCGACTACAAGGAGGTCAACCGCCTCCGTCGATACCTTTCGGAGCGAGCCAAGATCGAGCCGCGCCGGAAGACCGGCACGTGTGCCGGGCATCAGCGCGAGCTGGCCGTCGCGCTCAAGCGCGCTCGCCACGTCGCGCTCCTCCCGTACGCCCCGCAGCACCTGCGCCCCTGACGTAGGCCACGGAGGGTGGCCGAGATCCTGTTGATGATCGTCGGCGGCGCGTTCGCCGGCGCCTTCGGGTCGCTCCTGGGACTGGGGGGCGGCATCCTCATCGTGCCGCTGCTGACCCTGGGGTTCGGGCTCGACCTCAGGGAAGCTGTCGGCGTCTCGCTCGTCAGCGTGATCATGACGAGCAGTGTCTCGGCCGGGGTTTACCTCCAGCGGCATCTGGCCGACCTGCGCCTCGGGATGCGCCTCGAGCTGTTCACGGCGATCGGAGCCCTCGTCGGCGGCACGATCGCGTTCTTGATCGACGAGCGCTGGTTATCGGTCCTGTTCGCCGCGTTGCTCGGGTATGTCGCAGTGTCGATGCTGCGGGCCGACGTTTCGTCCGACGATGAACCGGGCGCCGGCCGTCCGGCGTACCAGGTGCGCAACCTTCGGATCGGCGCGGTCGGGTCGACCGGGGCCGGCGTCGCCTCGGCCCTGCTCGGCGTTGGCGGCGGCATCATCAAGGTCCCGCTCATGCACCTGGCGATGGGCATCCCGCTCCGTGTCGCGACGGCCACGAGCAACCTGATGGTCGGCATCACCGCGGCGGCGAGCGCGGTCATCTATCTGATCCACGGCGAGATCGATCCGTACGTTGCCGGACCGATCGGGATCGGCGTCTTCCTCGGGGCGAGCCTCGGGTCGCGGGTCGCCCACCGCATCGATTTGCGGATCCTGCGCTTGCTGTTCGTCGTTGTCCTGCTATACACGGCGGTCCAGATGCTCCTGCGAGCGGCGTCGTGAGAGATTTCGATCGAGCCATCGGCCGGCTGCTGATCGCGCTGACCTACGTCGGCACCGCCCTTCTGGTCGTCGGGGTCCTTCTGATGGTCGCGAACGGGATCCCGCCATCGAGCGGCGGTCCGAGCCTGGATCTCGCATCGATCCCGGGTGATCTCGTCGCCCTCCGGCCCGCCGGTTTCCTGTGGCTGGGCCTCCTGGCCGTGCTCGCGACGCCGATCGCCCGAGTCATCGCCGCGGGAGTGGGATTCGCACTCGCCGGCGACCGACAGATGGTGGTCGTGGCGCTCGCGACCCTGGTCGTCATCGGAGTCGCGATCGGCAGCGCGGTCGCATTCGGCTGAGGCGCCAGCCCTGCACGCTATACTCGGCCGACCGTGCAGGCCCGCGCGAGCGTATCGCGCCGTCAGCGCAGGAGTCGCCCGCATGACCACCGACACCACGTCCGACTCGCCGGCCCCTACCGCTCACCACGCGCCCACACCGGGCAGCATGGACGAGCTGATCTGCTACTTCGAGGGCGCGTTCGTCCCGATGAAGGACGCCAAGGTCAGCATCATGACCCACGCGTTCATGTATGGGACCGCCACGTTCGAGGGCATCCGCGCCTACTGGAACGAGGAGCAGGGCAAGCTCTACGGGTTGAAGGTGCGCGAGCACGTCGAGCGCATCCGCCAGTCATGCCGGATCCTGCTGATGCAGAACGTCCCGTCCGTCGACGAGTTGACCCGTCTCATCATCGAGACCGTGCGACGGAATGGCTTCCGCGAGGACGTGTACATCCGCCCGTCGTTCTACAAGTCGACGAAGGCGATCGGTGTCCGGCTCCACGACCTCGACAACGAGCTGTCCATCATCACCTTGCCTTTCGGGAACTACATCGACACTGCCAACGGCGTGCGCGTGATGTCATCGTCCTGGCGGCGCAATGCCGACGAGGCGCTGCCCGCCCGCGGCAAGATCGTCGGCGGCTACGTGAACATGGCCTTCCAGAAGTCCGAGGCCGAGCTCAATGGCTTCGACGAGGCAGTGGTCCTGACGGCGAACGGCCACGTGAACGAGTCGTCCGCCGCGAACATATTCGTGGTCCGCGATGGTGTCGCCATCACCCCGGTGGTCAGCGACGACCTGCTCGAAGGCGTGACCCGCAAAGCGCTGATGGAGTTGATGAGCAACGAAGGGATCCCGACGGCGGAGCGCTCGATCGACCGGTCTGAGCTCTACGTGGCCGACGAGATCTTCGTCTGCGGAACGGGCGTCCAGGTGTCGCCGGTCATCGAGGTCGACCACCGGCCGGTCGGGTCGGGCGAGGTCGGACCCATCGCGCGGCTGGTTCGCGACCGGTACTTCGACGCGGTCCGCGGTCGCCTGCCCGCATACCAGCACTGGCTGACCCCGATCGAGTAGCCGCCGCCGAGCGGCTCACGAGGACGGCGGCGGCTCCAGGTCCGGCGTCGTCCGGCCCACGGTGATGACCACGTCAGCGGCCACGGCCGGATCGCTGGCGGTCTTGATCTTCACGTCGAAGAGCGCCTCGAGATAGGCGATCGTGGCCGACACGTCCGTCTCGGCACCGTTGTAGACAGTGATCACCGTCTTGGCCGGCACGGAGCCCTTGGGCTTGCCGCGCGGCGCCGAGGCATCCAGGCCGTGATACTCGAGATAGCCGGCCAGCCGAGCGCCGCGATTCGCCGTCGTGGTGCCGTTCAGTACCCAGACATGGGCGCCCTCGCCCGCGAGCGTCTGGCGCAGGGCTTCATCGCGTGGGTCGACGGTGAATGCGTTCTTCACCGCCTGCTTGATCCGGGCGATGTTGGGGATCACGACGCAGCCACGGGCGTCCTGGCACGTGTCGCGTGAATACAGCGGCGGCGCGAAGACGTATGACCGGATGTTCGCGGTGTCGACCTGAGACGCGAGTCCGAGCAGCTCGTCGAGCTGGTCGATCGGGATGTCGGTCCGGACTGCGGTCTTGAGCGCGGCGACGAGCTCGGGGAGCCGCGGGATCAGCGTCTGCGGGTCGGCTTGTTCGCGCAGCGACAGGAGCACGCGCTGCTGGCGCGCGCCGCGGTCGAAGTCGGTCGACGTGTGGCGCGAGCGCGCGTAGCGGAGCGCCTGCTCGCCGTCCATGTGCTGGAGCCCGCTCGGGATGTACAGCCGTTGGGCACGGCCGGTCGTTCCGGGAAACTGGTCGTCGACGACGGGCACCTGGACGTTGATCGTCACGCCCCCGACGGAGTCGACGACCTTCTTGAAGCCGTCGAAGTTGACCTCGACGAAGTAGCGGATGTCGAGGTTATACAGCTCACCGAGGATCGCCTTGAGCGAGTTGTAGCCACGCTGCCGGTCGTTCCCTGGCCACAAGTCTGCCCGGCGACGGTTCTCCGCGAACCAGGCGTTGATCTTGCTGCGGTAGCTCCGGCCCCAGACGCGCTGGGCGGGTCCAGGGGGCACCGGCACGTCGACCGTGTCGCGCGGCAGGCTGAACATCGCGACCTGTTTAGTGACCGGATCGATCGAGACGGTGATAAGCGTGTCGGTGTTGTGCCCGCCTCGCTGTTCGTCGGAGCCGATCAGAACGATGTTGAGCCGCTCGCGGCCGTCCCATGGCGGGACCTCGACGCTCGGCACTGGCGTCCCGACGAGCGACGGCTCAGGTGTGCCAGTCGTGCTCGGCTCCGGGCTCTCGTTGGTCGGGCCGCTCGGCCCCGCCGAGGGTGTCGACTCGGGCTCGCAATCGGCGTCGCTGGCCTGGTTGACGAAGATGCAGCTCCCGAGGGCGTCCTGCGCGAGCATGTCGTAGCGGGCCACGACGACGTGCGAGCCGGCCATCACCAGGATGACCGCCGCGAGACCGGCGATCGAGAGCGGATCGCGTGGGAGTCGAGCGCGTCCGAGCCGTCCGTCGCCCGATGCGGCATGGGTGTTGAGGTACTGGGTGACACGGTAGGCATCGACGATCGCGACGAGCCGGTAGACCAGGGCGATGAGGTTGAAGACGAAGATCGCCCCGACGAGCTGGAGGAACGCGCCCAGTAGCTCGAAGCGGTCGAGCCGGAGGACGAACCCCGCGCTCAGCGCCAGGAGCAATATCGGCGCGGCGGCGAAGCCCAGCGCCCGGATCGGGGCGCCGGCGTACAGGTGGCCGAGACCGGGGAAGAGGAGGGACAGGAACGCCGCCGTGAAGGGCGACTTGGTGCGCGGTCGCGCCTCCTGCGGGTTCTGCATCGCGGGTAGGATACTCGGACTCGCCGGACGGGTCGCCCGGGCCGGTTCCGGCTGGCTGCCGTCGTCCTCGCACCCCGGAGATGCATGTTCCGACCCGTCACCTCGAAGCCCGATCTCGTTGCCCAGGAACACGAACTGCTCGAGGCGTGGCAGGAACGCCGGACCTTCGCCCGGCTGCGATCCCAGAACGCGGGTGGGCCGCGCTGGAGCTTTCTCGACGGACCCATCACCGCGAACAACCCGATGGGCGTCCACCACGCCTGGGGCCGCACCTACAAGGACCTCTACCAGCGGTTCCACGCCATGCTCGGCGAGGACCAGCGCTACCAGAACGGTTTCGACTGCCAGGGGCTGTGGGTCGAGGTCAACGTCGAGCGTGACCTCGGCTTCACCTCGAAGCGCGACATCGAGGCGTACGGCATCGACCGGTTCGTCACGCTCTGCAAGCAGCGCGTCCTGACCTACGCCGCGCGCCAGACCGAGCAGTCGATCCGGCTCGGGATGTGGATGGACTGGAACGACCCAGACGAGCTGCGTCGACTGCGCGACATGCTCGCCGCAGATCCGTCCGAGATCACCACGATCGAGGGGCCGTCGGGGTCGGTGACCGACACCGTGGAGATGCTCGTCGGGCGGCTGGGGATGCCCGAGATCGCGGGCAGCTACTTCACGTTCAGCAACGAGAACAATGACCTGATCTGGTGGTTCCTCCAGGAGTGTCACCGACGCGGCTGGCTGTACAAGGGCCACGACACGATGCCGTGGTGCGCGCGCTGCGGCACGGGTCTCTCACAGATGGAGATGAACGAGGGGTACCAGGATCGCGAGGACCCGGGGCTGACCCTCAAGTTCCCGCTCGTCGACCGGCCGGGTGAGTCCCTGCTCGTGTGGACGACCACACCCTGGACGCTGACGTCCAATGTCGCCGCGGCGGTCGGTGAAGACCTCCGGTACGTCCGCGTCCGCCAGGGCGACGACATGTTCTGGCTCGGCAAAGGGACGCTGAAGACCGCCTTGACAGGACCGTTCGAGGTCATCGAGGAGCTGCCCGGCAGCGAGCTGCTGGGCTGGCGATACGAGGGCCCGTTCGACGAGCTGCCGGCGGTGCGTGCCGCCTTCGCCGAGACTGGCTACGAGCACCGGGTCGTAGCGTGGGACGAGGTCGGCGAGGAAGAGGGGACCGGCATCGTCCACATCGCGCCCGGGTGCGGCGCCGAGGACTTCCAGATCGGCAAGGCGCTCGGGCTGCCCGTCATCGCACCGATCGACGAGTCCGGCATCTTCCTCGACGGGTTCGGGTCACTGAGCAGTCGCGACGTGCGCGATGTGGCCGAGCCGATCATCGAGCACCTCAAGGACACGGATCTCTTCTATCGGGTCGAGCCGTACGTCCACCGCTACCCGCACTGTTGGCGGTGCGGGACTCCCCTCGTGTTCCGGTTGGTCGACGAGTGGTTCATCAGCATGGGCCCGGTGTACGACCAGCCGCGGGACACGCTCACGAAGGAGCAGGTCGACGCCAGCCTGCGGTATCAGATCATGGAGATCGTCGACCAGATCCGCTGGATACCGGAATTCGGCTACGAGCGTGAGCTCGATTGGCTCCGGAACATGCACGACTGGATGATCAGCAAGAAGCGTTACTGGGGCCTGGCGCTGCCGATCTACGACTGCGCCACGTGCGGCACGGTGGAGGTCATCGGCGGTCGCGAGGAGCTCAAGGACCGCGCGGTCGATGGTTGGGACCGGTTCGAGGGCCACACGCCGCATCGACCGTGGGTGGACGAGGTAAGGATCGCCTGCCCGAAATGCGGCGAGCCCGTGGAACGGATCAAGGACGTCGGCAATCCGTGGCTGGACGCCGGGATCGTGCCGTTCTCGACGCTCCACTACCGCGAGGATCCGCACTACTGGGCGAAGTGGTTCCCGGCCGACGTCATCACCGAGAGTTTCCCCGGCCAGTTCCGCAACTGGTTCTATTCGATGCTCGCGATGTCGACGCTGCTCAAGCGGGAGGCTCCGTTCAGGACGATCTTCGGCTACGCCCTCCTGTTCGGCGAGGACGGGCGGCCGATGCACAAGAGCTGGGGTAACGCGATCGACTTCGACGAAGCCGCGGAGCGGATGGGCGTCGACGTGATGCGCTGGATGTTTGCCAAGGCGCGGCCGGAGGAGAACATCCTGTTTGGCTGGCACGCGGCCGACGAGGCGCGCCGCGAGCTGCTGGTGCTGTGGAACGTCTATGCATTCTTCGTGACCTATGCCCGACTCGCGGGCTGGACTCCGGCGGAGGCCGCGCCGGCAGTCGCCGAGCGGCCGGCGCTGGATCGCTGGATCCTGTCGCGCGCGGCCGGAACCGCCGAGATCGTCGAGGAACGGCTGCGCGACGTCGATGCGCTCGGTGCGACGCGGGCGCTGTCCGCGTACCTGGACGGCTTGTCGACCTGGTACCTGCGGCTCACCCGACGTCGCTTCTCGCGATCCGACGACGCCGCCGACCGATCGGCGGCGTTCGCCACGTTGCACGCCGCCCTTGTCGCGACGACGCGGATGCTCGCACCGACCCTGCCGTTCCTGGCCGACGCGATGTACACGAACCTCGTGTCCAGCGTCGACGACACGGCTCCAGACAGCGTCCATCTGACGCGTTTCCCAACCGCGGAACTCGCCACGGACCGCGACCTCGACCTCGAGGCCTCGATGGACGTCGCGCGGCGGGCGGTCGACCTGGCGCGCACGCTCCGAAGCGCAAATCGACTCAAGACCCGTCAGCCGCTGGCCCGTGCGTGGGTCGCGGCACCCGGCGGCGACGGGGCGCTGTCCAGGGACCTGCTCGACATCGTCGCGTCCGAGATCAATGTGAAGGAGGTCGAGCCGATCTCCGACGGCTCCGACCTGGTGGATCGTCGGGTCAAGGTGCTGCTTCCCAAGGTCGGCAAGCGGCTCGGCGCGGCCATCCCGGCGGTCATGGCCGCCGCCCGCGAGGGGTCCGCGACGTTCCACGACGATGGGTCGGTGACACTGGCCGGTAACACCCTGGCAGCCGACGAGGTCGAGATCCAGGCGACGCCGCGACCAGGGACGGCCGTGGCGGAAGATGATGGGCTCGTGATGGTCCTCGACACCGCCCTGACCGACGAACTGCGCGCTGAAGGCGACGCCCGGGAGCTCGCGCGCGCGGTGCAGGACCTGCGTCGCGAGGCGGGTCTCGAGTTGGACGACGTGATCGAGCTTTGGGTCGAGGGCCTGCCGGATGCCGTCGCGACCCACCTGCCGGCGATCGCCACAGACACGCTTGCCGAGCTGCGCGACGGCAAGCCGCCGCCCGGCACGCCGAAGGCCATCGTCGCGCTCGATGCCGGTTACGTGACGATCGCGTTGCGGAGGCTCGGTTGACGACCACGACTGCGTCGGCAACGCGCCCCGGGGCCCGCGACCGAGCACGGTGGCCGATCTTCTTCGGTCTCGCGGCGGTCGTCTTTGTCGCCGATCAGATCAGCAAGGCGTGGCTCGTATCGTTCTTGGCGCCAGGCCAGCGTGTCGACGTCCTCGGCGACTACGTGCGGCTCGTCCACTCGCAGAACAACGGCGCGCTGTTCGGCCTGTTCCGTGACCAGGCGATCGTGTTCGCGATCGTGTCGGTCGGGGTCGTCGGGGCGATCATCTGGTTCCACCGCTCGTCCGGTCGGAACACGCTCTTATCGGTCGCCCTCGGCCTGCTGCTGGGAGGCGCGCTCGGCAACATGGCCGACCGGTTCCGGATCGGCTATGTCGTCGACTTCGTCGACCTCGGGATCGGGACGCTGCGCTGGTACACGTTCAATGTCGCCGACGCGGCGATCAGTGGCGCGATCCTGTTGCTCCTGCTGAGCATGTTCGTCGTCGACCGCGCGCAGCCCAGGCCGGAGTCGCCGGATGCCTGATGCGCCGGTCGCCGCCGGCGTCCGCACCGTGCGCATCCCGGACGGGACGGCTGGGCGGATCGACCGGTTCGTCGCCGACGCGACGGGTCTGTCGCGCAGCCACGTGCAGAAGCTGATCTCCGCGGGCCGGCTGACCGTGGACGGCGTCCCGGTGCGCGCCAACGCGCTCGTGGCGCCTGGCTCCGAGGTGCGTCTGGACGTCCCGGAACCGGTAGCGCTCGATCTCGCGCCCGCTCCGGACATCCCACTCCGGATCGTCTACGAGGACGACGACCTTCTGATCGTCGACAAGCCGGCCGGTCTCGTCGTACATCCGTCTCATGGCCATCACGACGGCGACACGCTCGTGAACGCGCTGCTGGCACGGGCGGGCGGATCGGAATATGGCGGCATCGCCGGGGTCGCGCGGCCCGGCATCGTCCACCGGCTCGACCGCGACACGAGCGGGCTCCTCATGGTTGCCAAGCACGATGCGGCGCAACAGTCGCTCATGGCCCAGCTCAAGGCGCGCCGCATCCGCAAGACCTACCTGGCCCTTGTGGCTGGGAGCGTCGGTGCTGCCGTCGGTCGGATCGAGGCGCCGATCGGGCGGGATCCACAGCACCGGACGCGGATGGCGGTGGTGCCGGACGGCCGGGCGTCGGTGACCGGCTATCGCGTCCGCGAACGTTTTGTCGGTTGGACGCTCCTCGAGCTCGACCTGGTCACGGGGAGGACCCACCAGATCCGCGTCCACCTCGACGCCATCGGTCATCCAGTGGCCGGTGATCCCGTGTACGGGACGGGAACGTCACGGCGCGGCCCGGACGGGCTCGAGCGGCTGTTCCTCCACGCCTGGCGACTCGAGCTCGCGGCGCCCGGGGATGGGCACCTCATCCGCGCGACCGCGCCGCTCCCCGGGGAGCTCGAGGCGGTCCTCAACGGCCTGCGACAGGCGGAGGCGGCTCGGTGACAGAGCGCCGCGACGCACCCGGTCTCGAGGATGCGCTGGATCGGCTCGTCGAGCCAACGCGGATCTCGGACGATCCGGGCCGTCCGGACTACACGATCGAGGGCGCTCCGGGCGCGATCCTGGTCATCATCTCCGGGCCGTCGGGGGTGGGGAAGGACACGATCATCGATGAGATGCGGCGCCGGGAGGCCGAAGCCGGCCGCGATGGCGCGCGGCATTACGTCGTGACGGTGACGACACGGGCGCCGCGGGATGGCGAGGTCGACACGGTCGATTACCACTTCGTGACTCGCGAGAAGTTCCTGCGGATCTGGAGAGCCCGTGGTTTCCTCGAATCGAACGAGGTACATGGCAACTGGTACGGCTCGCCGCGAGATCAGGTCCGCGAGGCATTGCTTGCCGGGAAGGATGTGATCCTCAAGATCGACGTCCAGGGCGCGCAGAAGGTCAAGGAGCAGGTCTCCGAGGCGCTCCTGATCTTCGTGATCCCGCCGTCGCAGGAAACGCTGTTCGCGCGTCTGCGAGCCCGGGCGACCGAGAACGCAGACGAGCTCGAGATCCGCCAGCGCGATGCGGCCATCGAGCTGGCTCGCCAGGACGACTACGACCACGTCGTCGTCAACGAGACCGGCCAGGTCAGTCGCACGGCCGACGAGATCGAGGCGATCATCGCCACGGAGCGGGCGGCGCACGCGGGCCGGCGGGTCCGCGTCTAGGCCGGCATGACCCTCGGGCTCCAGCCCGAGCACGGGACGGGGGACGCGGTCGTCGCCGCCGCGGGCAACGGCCGGCACCGCCTTGTCGACGTGGCGGTCGACGCGGCCGGCGCCGGTGGGTCGCGGCCGTACACCTACGCCGTCCCGGACGACCTTGCCGACCTGGTCGACGGCGAGGCCGTGCTCGTCGAGTTCGGGCGGCGGCAAGCGCTCGGGATCGTCCTCGGCGCCTCGACCGCGACCGACGGCGTCGCGGCCAAGCCGATCGTCGATCGCGTCCGGGCCGACGGGCCGCTGCTGCCGGGACTGGCCCTCGCACTCGCGCGCTGGATCGCCGATCACTACCTCGCGCCGCCTGCACTCGTGATCCGGGCGATGCTGCCGCCCGGTCTGCTCGAGCGGCTGGAGCTCGTCGCGGAACGGACGCCGACGCCGATCGCGCCGGGCGACGAGAGCCTCGACCCTGTCGACGCCGACGTGCTCGACCAGCTGGAGGCGGGAGCACGCCCGGCACGCGATCTCGCGGCACCCGACGGGCGCGCCGGTCTTCTCCGCCGGCTCCGCTCCCTGGCCGACCGCGGGCTGGTCACTCTCGACTGGACGTTGCTCGGTGCGTCGGCCGGCCCGCGATACGAGCGCTGGGTCCGGCCGACGGAGGCAGGGCTGGCTGCCGCCAGCGGACTGTCGACCGGCGAGCGACCGCGGGGCCGGCCGCTGGGACCCAGGCAGACAGCCGCCCTCGAGGAGCTCGCCGCCGCT
>DASTIG010000137.1:0-10562 GCA_035717785.1 Candidatus Limnocylindrales bacterium | reverse complement strand
GACGCGACGTGGCGCGTCTCGTCCATCCGCAGCTCGAGGCCGCCGGACAGGTAGCGCTTGGCCTTGTCGAGCTCGTCCGCCGGGATCGGCTCTTCGCGCAGGCGCGCGAGCTCCGCGAGGATTGCCTTGAGTGCGTCGCGCAGGGACGCGGGGTCGACGCCCGCAGAGACCTCGAGCGCGCCTGCATCGGCGTAGTCGACGAGGCCGGACGAGATGTCGTACGCGAGTCCGAGCTCCTCGCGGACGGACAGGAACAGCCGGCTGCTCATCCCATCGCCGAGGACCGCGTTCATGAGCGCCAGCGTCCATGCATCCGGGTGATCCCGGCGCAGGGCCGGGACACCGACCACGAGCTGCGCCTGCGTCGACTGCCGCTTGCCGGCCAGCACGCGCTCGCCGGCCGGGAGGGCGGGCGCCGGCGCGAACGTCGGGACGACGCCATTGCCGGTCCCGAAGGCGGTGGTGGCGAGGTCGACGGCCTGTGCGTGCCCGAGGTCGCCGGCGACGGCGATCACAGTGTTGGCGGGTCGATAGGTGGTCCGCCAGAACTCGCGGATCGTCCTTTCCGGGAGTGCCCGGATGCCGGCCTCGTCGCCGCAGATCTCGCGTCCGAGCGGGCCGTCGCCGAACATCGCGGTCTGGAACAGGATCTGGGCATACTCGGCCGGATCGTCCTGGTAGCCGCGGATCTCCTCGATGATGACGCTGCGCTCGCCCTCGATCTCGTCGGTGCTGAGGGTGGGGCGGACGATCAGCTCGCCCAGGACGTCCATCGCCCGGGTCGCTTCGCGGATCGGGACGCGGACCCAGTAGACGGTCGATTCGCGGTCGGTGGCGGCGTTGAACGAACCGCCGACACCCTCGATCGCCTCGCTGATCGCGCGCGTCGTCGGGTAGGCCGCCGTGCCCTTGAACGTGATGTGTTCCATGAAATGGGCGACGCCGGCTTCCTCGGCGCTCTCCAGGCGTGAACCGGCCAGGACGTACGCGGCGATGGAGACCGAACGCGCCCCGGGGACCCGGGAGCTGATGACGCGCGGCCCGTGGGGCAACGCGGTCCGTTCGAACATCGCGGCCGATGGTACAGGAAGGGGCCGTCGGCGCCCCGCGGCCGATGGACCCGGCTATCCTGTCTCCGGAGCGCGTCGCATCGGCCGGCGAGGAGGACGAGGTCGGCCGATCACCGCGCAGGAGGAGGACGGATATGCAGCGGACCCTGTCGTGGCTGGCAGTCGTGACGACGCTGGCCCTCGTGGTTGGGGCATGCGCGAGCCCGGGGGCAACGGCCGCGCCGTCGGGTGCCGCTTCGGCCGGGGCGTCCGCCCCGGCGTCTGTGGAGCCCTCTGCTGGGGCCGCATCGCCGCCGGCCAGCGGCGCCTGTGCCGGCGTCGGCACACAGGGCGGTGCCGACCTCCAGATCCCCGACGTGGCTGAGGGCAAGTTCAACGTCGCGATGGTCCTCATCGGCCCACACGACGACGGCGGGTGGAGCCAGGCCCATTACGAGGGCCTGCAGTACGTCTGCGAGAACGTCCCCGATACCAACGTCGCCTACATCGAGCTCGTGCCCGAGGGCGCCGACTCCGAACAGGTCTTCCGGAGCCTCGCACGAAAAGGCTTCCAGTTCATCATCGGGACGTCGTTCGGCTACATGGATCCCATGGCCACGGTCGCCGAAGAATTCCCCGACGCCACATTCCTCCACCTGACCGGGTTCAAGTCCAACGGCAAGAACTTCGGCAACTTCTTCGGTGCCATGGAGGACTTCAAGTACCTCGCCGGCATGCTGGCCGGCTCGCGGGCCAAGGCCGACGGCAAAACGAAGATCGGCTACATGGCGACCTTCCCGATCCCCGAGGAGATCCGCCTCGGCAACGCGATCATGCGCGGCGCGAAGGTCACCTGCCCCGAGTGCACCATGGACGTGCGGTTCATCAACACCTGGCACGACCCGGTCAAGGAGCGGGACGGGGCGGCGTCGCTCTTCGACGCCGGCGCGCAGGTCGTGTTCACGGGCGCCGACACGCCGGCCGTCGCCGACGTCGCGCAGGAGAAGGGCAAGTGGGGCGTGACCTATGACCACCCGGTGTCGTGCCACGTGGACGCGTGCCTGACGGCGCCGTATTGGATCTGGGGCCCGGAGTACGCGCGCATCGCAGAGGAGGTCAAGGGCAAGACCTACACCGCCGGCTACGAGTACTTCGACGCCGACTCGAAGGCCATGGGGCTGTTCGGATTCATGGACGGGGAGACGCCCCAGCCTGGCATCGCCGATCTGCCCGAGGCCGATGTCACCAAGGTCAAGGACACCCTCGCCCAGATGCTCCAGAGCAGCACGGCGAGATTCGACATCGTGTTCGCCGGGCCGATCGTCGACAACACCGGAAAGGAGCTGCTGCCCGCCGGCCAGAAGCTCGAGCAGTCCGACCTCGATCAGTTCCCGCCGGGGGCACCCGGCGCCGAGTGCAAGACCTGCATGTATTGGTGGAACGAGGGCATCACCGTCGAGTTACCCGCCCTGAGCTAAGACCGGCGGACGGAGATCCGTCCTTGAGCGCCACGGCAGCCCAGCCCGCGGACGCCGTGACGAACCCGCACGCTATCGAGGCGGTCGGCGTCGTCAAGGCGTTCCCTGGGGTGCTCGCCAACGACCACGTCGACTTCGACGTCCGCCCCGGCGAGATCCATGCCCTGTTGGGCGAGAACGGGGCCGGCAAGAGCACGCTCATGAACGTGCTTGCCGGCATGTATCGACCCGACGATGGCGGCGTCCGCGTGGGCGGCCGGGACGTGGAGTTCCGCTCCCCGCGCGATGCCATCGCGGCGGGGATCGGGATGGTCCACCAACACTTCGCCCTCGTCCCATCGCAGACGGTGGCCGAGAACGTGCTGCTTGGCCTGGACCGGCCCCGGTTCCGTCTCGACCTGCGCCGGACGGAGACCGAGGTGGCGGCACTCGCCGCGAAGCTCGGGCTGCGGGTCGATCCGGGGGCTCGCGTCTGGCAGCTGTCGGTCGGCGAGCAGCAGCGGGTCGAGATCGTGAAGCTGCTCTTCCACGGTGCGAGAGTGCTGATCCTGGATGAGCCGACGGCTGTCCTGGCCCCGCAGGAGATCGCCGAGCTATTCGACACGCTGCGCTCGATGGCCGAGGACGGTCGCAGCGTCGTTTTCATCAGCCATAAGCTCGGCGAGGTCCTGACCATCGCCGACCGGATCACCGTCATGCGGGCTGGCCGCGTGACCGCCGCGGGCATCGACCCTCGCGGTGTGACCCGGGCGGACCTCGCTCGCCTGATGGTGGGCCGCCCGGTGCTCGAAGCGCTGGACCGGACGCAGGTCGAGGCTGGCCGGGTGGTCCTCGCGATCGAAGGCGTCTCCGCCGACAACGACCGCGGCGTGCCGGCCCTGCGCGAGGCGTGGCTCGAGGTCCGGGCCGGGGAGATCGTTGGCATCGCCGCCGTCGCCGGGAACGGCCAGGCCGAGCTGGCGCAGGTCATCACCGGGATGCGGATGGGCACTGGCCGCGTCCTGGTCGACGGTCGCGACGTTGCGGCTCGGCCGTCGCGTGTCGCCATCGACGCCGGCGTCGGGCACGTCCCGGAGGACCGGGCTGGGGTCGGCAGCGCACCGAACCTATCGCTTGTCGACAACCTCATCCTGCGCCGCTTCCGCCGCGCGCCCGTCGCCCGGGGGCCGTTCCTCGACAAGGGCGCGGCTCGATCGAAGGCCAGGGAGCTCCAGGGCGCGTACGCCATCTCGGCGCCGACGCTCGACGCCCCGGTCCGGATCCTGTCCGGCGGCAACCTGCAGCGACTCATCCTGGCGCGCGAGATCGACGCGGCGCCGCGCCTACTCGTCGCGGTCCAGCCCACGCGCGGTCTAGACGTCGGCGCGATCGAGGGCGTCCACCAGCTGTTGCTCGACCTGCGGGCAGCCGGGACGGCCATCTTGCTGATCTCCGAGGAGCTCGAGGAGTTGCTCGCCCTGGCCGACCGGATCCTCGTCATGTACGAAGGCCGGGTGACCGCGTCGTTCGATACACCCAGGGCTTCGGATGTCGAGGCGATCGGCCTGCACATGACGGGTGGCGAAGAGAGCGCCGACGGTGCCCCGAGTGCCCCCGAGGCGGGAACGGCATGAACGTCCGCCTGGAACCCCGCGGCGAGCCACCAGCCTGGCTGTCGCCCGCACTCACGATCGCGGCGGTCGTGGTCGCGCTCGTGATCGGAGCGATCGTCCTGGCGCTCGTGGGCGGTGACCCGATCCGCGCGTACCTGCACATCATCGACGCTGCGTTCGGCGACATCGGCGTGTTGTCGGACACGCTGGTGAAGGCTACGCCGCTGATCCTCACGGGATTGGCCTGCGCATTGGCGTTCCGGATGCGGCTGTGGAACATCGGTGCCGAGGGCCAGTTCCTGCTCGGGGCGTGGGGCGCGAGCGCCGTGGTCCTGCTGCCGATACTCCCGCCGGGCACACCGGCGATCGTCGTGATCCCGGCGATGATGCTCGCCGGCGCGGCGGCCGGCGGCGTGTGGGGATTCATCCCCGGAGTGCTCCGCGCCAGGCTCGGCGTCAACGAGATCATCACGACGCTGATGCTCAACTATGTCGCCCTGGCGTGGATCCAGTTCTGGGTCTTCGGGCCGTGGAGCGAGGGCGGGTTCCAACAGACGGTGGCATTCCCGCGCGAGGCGTGGCTCCCGAGACTCACCGACCTTGCGGAGCAGTTCCCGCTACTGGCCGGTCTGACCACCCATCTCGGCCTGGTGTTCGCGGTCGTCGCCGCCGCGATCATGTCGATCGTCGTCTCTCGTACCCGCTGGGGCTACGAGATGCGGCTGATCGGCGACAACGCCCGGGCGGCTCGCTATGCCGGGATCGACACGGCGCGCTACATCGTCGTCGTCTTCGTCATCTCCGGGGCACTCGCCGGTCTGGCCGGGATGAGCGAGGTGTCCGGCGTCGTGCATCGACTGCAGGACCGCATCTCGCCGGGGTACGGGTTCACCGCGATCATCATCGCCTACCTCGCGGGCTTCGGACCGTGGCGGGTGGTCCTGGCGTCGATCCTGTTCGGCGCGTTGATCTTGGCCGGCCGTGAGATCCAGCCCTCGGGTGTGCCCGCGATGATCCAGGGCGTGATCCTGTTCTGCCTGATCGTCGCGGGCGTCTTCACCCGCTACCGCATCCGCATCACGCGACGCGTCATGGCCGCGACGTGATCGACCTCACGTTGATCCTCGCCGCCGGCGTCGCCAGCGGCACGATCCTGCTCTTCGCCGCCATCGGCGAGATCTTCGCCGAGCGCGCCGGGGTGCTCAACCTCGGCGTCGAGGGGATGATGCTCATCGGGGCGGTGGCCGGCTTCTCGGTGGCGGCGTCCGCCGGCGATCCTTGGATCGGACTCCTCGTCGCGATGCTGGCCGGCGGTCTGCTGAGCCTCGTCCACGCCGTCATCACCATCACCTTCCGCGCCGACCAGGTCATCTCGGGGCTGGCGCTGACCTTCCTCGGTTCCGGTCTCGCCCGGGTGCTCGGCGATGGGCTCTCGAATGCCGGACCGATCGTGACCCTTCCCCGCGCGACGGTACCGATCCTCTCGCAGGTGCCATTCATCGGGCCGGTACTGTTCCGCGATCAGAGCATCCTCACCTACGTCGGTTTCGTCCTCGTGCCGCTGGCCTGGTACTGGATCGACCGGACACGCCCAGGCCTGCACCTGCGCGCGGTCGGGGAGCGGCCCGCGGCCGCCGACGCGCAGGGCATCGACGTGGTCGCGGTGCGCTACGCGTACGTGCTGGTCGGCGGACTACTGGCCGGGCTCGCCGGGGCGGCGATCACGCTCGCGATCTCGCCCGGCTGGTTCGGGGACCAGACCGTGGCCGGGCGCGGCTGGATCGCCATCGGCCTGGTGATCTTCGCGCAGTGGAGCCCGATCCGGGTGGCGTTCGGGGCGTACCTGTTCGGGGCGATCTTCCGATTCATCATCGACATCCAGGGCGTCCCGTCCATCCTCGGCGTCACGAACCCGTTCGCGGCCGGTCGATCGGCGACGTTCTTCCTCGAGATGCTGCCCTACCTGTTCGTGGTGGTCGTCGTCATCCTCGGGTCGCGCCAGGCCCTGCGGCGGCGGATCGGTGCACCGGCCGCGCTCGGCATCCCCTACGTCCGGGGGGAGCGCAGCGCCTAGCCGCTACTCGTCCTCGTGGGCGTCGAGGCCGAGCAGCTCCATCTGGACGTAGTCGGAGGTGTCGAACTCCAGCTGACGCGGGGCGAACGGCGAGGTGTCCTCACCGCCCGCGCCGATCGGCGCGAACTCGACGATGACCCGCTCGTCACCCTGGACGAGCGTGTAGACCAGCAGCTGGTCGGGGCGGGTCTCGAACTCGAGGTGCTCGAACGAGTCGATGTTCAGCGTGATGGCAAGCGGCGTGAAGTAAGTCGACGTGTCGGGCGAATCGGTCACGATCCTCTCGACCCACCCGGTCCCGTGCGACACCACGTCGCGGCCGCGCATGTAGCGGTACGTGACGGTCTGCTTGAGGAGCGGCCGCAGCAGGTGGAGCATGTCCGTCGGGCTGGTGACGACGCCCTGGTTCACGAAGAACTTGGCGGCCGGCGACGTCGACACGAGTCGGTCTCCTGCAGGTCGGTGGCTCGGGGCTGGCCTCGGAGGACTGCCCGCGATGGTACCGCACGACGATCGCCGCGGGAACCGGTCCGGTTCGTGCCGCGAGGACCCGCGAGCCGCCGCGTATCATCGCGCCGATGCTGCTCGCGATCGACATCGGCAACACGAACGTCACGATCGGCCTGCTGCGCAACGGCGCGCTGGTCGCGACGCGACGCGCCGCCACGAACCCGCGTGCGACCGCGGACGAGTTCGAGTTGACTCTCGACGGGCTGCTGCACCTCGACGACGGCTCGTTCGGCGACGTCGATGCGATCGCCTGCGCCTCGGTCGTGCCGTCGCTGACCGCGCACGTCGAGGCGATCGCCGCGCGCCGGGAGCGGCACTTGACGTTGGCATCGGCCGGGATCGTGCCGCTCGCCGTCCGCACCGAACGCCCGGGCGAGGTCGGCGCGGACCGGCTTGTGAACGCGCTGGCTGCAGGCCGGTTGTATGGCACCCCGGCGGTCGTCGTCGATTTCGGGACGGCCACGACCTTCGACTGCGTCGCCGCCGACGGAGCCTATGTCGGCGGGGCGATCGCGCCCGGGCTCGAGCTCGGCCTCGAGGCGCTTGCGGCGCGGACCGCCAAGCTGCCGCGGATCGAGTTGCGTGCCCCGGACCGTGCGATCGGCCGCGACACCGTGAGTGCCATGCAATCCGGCACGGTGTTCGGGTACCAGGCCCTCGTCGCCGGCCTCCTGGTACGGATCCGTCGCGAGCTGGCCGACCAGGCCGGCGTCCCGTCGACCGAGGTGCGGGCGATCCTCACTGGCGGGCTGTCCGGCGCCCCGTGGGCGCGCGACCTCGAAGGGATCGACGCGATCGACCCCGACCTGACGTTGAAGGGCCTCGCGATCCTGCACGCCGAGGTCGCCGGCGGGGAGCGGCTGGAGCTCGGCCTGCCGTGACCGGTCGGCTCGAGGGGCGGCTCATCGGTCTGGGCGTCACGGGCTCCATCGCCGCGTACAAGGCGGTCGAGCTGCTTCGCCTGCTCCGCGCCGAGGGTGCCGAGGTCGTCGCGATGCTGACGCCGTCGGCCACGGCATTCGTCGGGCCCCTGACGTTCGCGTCCCTGTCCCGCCACGCCGTCGAGACCGACGTGCTCGCGCTGCTCCCGGACGGCCGGATCGGCCACATCGTCGTCGCAGATACCGTCGACGGGATCGTCGTCGCGCCGGCCACCGCGCACTGGCTGGCAGCCATGGCCAGCGGGCTGTCGGGGGACGTCGTGACCGCCACGGTCCTGGCGACCAGGGCGCCCGTTGTCGTCGCCCCGGCGATGGACGGCGAGATGTGGACGCACCCGGCCACCCGGGCGAACGTCGCGCGGTTGCACGACGACTTCGGGTACACGATCGTCGAGCCCGAAGCCGGCGAGCTCGCCTCTGGGCAATCGGGCGTCGGGCGGCTCGCCGAACTGCCAGCCATCGTCGACGCGATCGTCGAGGCGATCGGCAGCAGACCGGTCCGCGTCACGGATCCGGCCGTCCGGCCGCCAGTGGTCGAGGCCAGGGAGCCCGACCTGGAAGGTCGCCACATCGTCGTGAGTGCCGGCGGCACCCGTGAGGCGATCGACCCCGTGCGTTACATCGGCAACCGCTCGAGCGGCCGGATGGGCGTCGCGATCGCCGCCGCGGCCCTCGCCCGCGGGGCGCGGGTGACCCTCGTGGCGGCGAACATGGAGGTCGAGCCGCCGGGCGACGCGACGACGATCCGCATCGAATCGACGACCGAGCTGCGCGCCGCCCTCCATCGCCTGACGCACGACGCCGACGGACGCGCGGGCTTCGACGCCCTGATCATGGCCGCCGCGGTCAGCGACTTCCGGCCGTCGACCGCCACCGCGACCAAGCTCGAACGAGGTACCGGGCTGACCCTGAACCTCGAGCCGACGCCCGATGTCCTCGCCCAGATCGCGCGGCTTGCGCGGGGCGCGGACCGGACCGGCGAGACCACCTACGAGCCGATGACCCCGCGCCCGATCCTCGTGGGCTTCGCCGCGGAGACCGGCTCCCTCGATCGGGCCGCGGACAAGCTGCGCCGCAAGGGAGTCGACCTGATCGTGGCGAACGATGTGTCGGAACCGGGCTCCGGGTTCGGGACCGAGACGAACAAGGTCACGATCCTCGACGCTGACGGTGGCCGGGACGAGCTGCCGCTCCTGTCCAAGCGGGAGGTGGCGGATCGCCTCCTGGATCGGGTCGCTCATGCGCTGGACGACCGCGACAGCGCAGCGCAGACTGGCGATATATGAGCGCTTCCGACACCCCTCGTCGCCTGACCGTCACTGATATCGCCAAGCGCTACGCCGACGGCGAGCGGCTGCCGATGCTGACGGCGTACGACTACCCGACCGCGCAGATCATCGATGACGCCGGGATCCCGCTGATCCTCGTCGGAGACTCGGTCGGGCAGGTCATGCTCGGCTACGAATCGACCGTGCGCGTGACGATGGCCGAGATGCTCCACCACACGAAGGCCGTCGTGCGCGGCACCCGCCAGGCGCTGGTCATCGGCGACATGCCATTCCTGACCTACTCGTCGAGCGAGGAAGCGCTCGAGAACGCCGGTCGCTTCCTCCAGGAGGCGGGAGCGCAGGCCGTCAAGGTCGAAGGCGGTGTCCGCTCGGCTCGCATCATCGATGCCATGGTCAGGGCCGGGATCCCAGTCATGGGCCATATCGGTTGGACGCCGCAGGCGCAGCACGGGATGGGCGGCAAGGTCAAGGTCCAGGGTAAGGACCGGACGCAGGCACGCGCGCTCCTCGCCGATGCACTCGCCGTGCAGGAAGCCGGCGCCTTCTCGATCGTGCTCGAGCTCATGCCGGCGCAGCTCGCGGGGGCCATCACCGATCGGCTGAACATCCCGACCATCGGGATCGGGGCGGGTCCGCTGTGCAGCGGCCAGGTCCAGGTCGTCACCGACCTGCTTGGTCTCGGCGATTTCGTGCCGCGCCACGCACGGCCATACGCGAACCTGCGGAAGACGATCGGCGATGCGGCGCGTGCCTTCGCCGCGGATGTGGCCGTGGGCTCGTTCCCGGGCGACGCCGAGACGGTGCGCATGGACGACGCTGTTCTCGACGATGCGCTCGGCCGGGGTGCCTCGGACCGGGCGACCGGCGAGGCACCGGTGGCCGGCATCCCCCTCGACCGCGACCTCTGATTCCCGAGACCCCTCGGCACAACGGCGCGCGATGACCAAGGTCCTACGCACGCGCGACGAGCTGCGCGAGGCGCTCGACGACGCCCCGCGGCCGATCGGCCTCGTGACCACGATGGGCTGGCTGCACGACGGCCACCGTGCGCTCATCCGCCGCGCCCGCCAGGAAAACGCGACGACGGTGGTGACGATCTTCGTCAACCCGCGGCAGTTCAACGAGGCCGCCGACTACACGCAGTACCCGCGCAATGAGGACCAAGACGTCGCGATCTCGGAATCCGAGGGTGCGGATCTCGTGTTCGCCCCGGACGTTCCCGAGATCTACCCGGAGGGGTTCGACACGCGTGTGTCGGTCGGGGCGGTCGCCCAGCCGCTCGAGGGCGCCGCGCGACCGGGCCATTTCGATGGCGTGGCCACCGTCGTGGCGATCCTGTTCGGGCTGGTCCGAGCCGACCGCGCGTACTTCGGCCAGAAGGACGCGCAGCAGGTGATGGTCATCCGCCAGATGGCCAACGACCTGGCGATCGGCACCGAGGTCGTGACCTGCCCGACGATCCGCGAGCCCGACGGCCTCGCGATGTCGTCACGCAACGTCCACCTCTCCGCTGCCGAACGTGAGGCGGCCACGGTCCTGCGGCGCGCGCTGCTCGCGGCCCGGGAGGCCTGGGAAGGTGGCGAGCGATCGGGCGATGCCCTTCGCGCGCGCATGCGGGACGTGCTCGCG
>DASTIG010000136.1:0-6356 GCA_035717785.1 Candidatus Limnocylindrales bacterium | reverse complement strand
GCACAAATGCCATGCCGGCCCCCAGAACCCTGTGTGTCCGACAGTCGCGTTTTCGACGCGAAGGACCCCATGGCGACGCGCTCGAAGTCGATGCGTGTTTGGCAGGCGCGGACCCATGGCGAACGGACCACCCTGCGCGATTTCGGTGCGAAAACGCGTCTGGGAGTCGCGGCTCTCAGCCGAGCCGTTCCAGCCTGATCGTCTCGACGGGGCTCTCGAGCTCGATGACTTCGGTTTCGGCTTGAGGAGAGTCGGCATCCGGGTCGCTCGGCGCCGAGAAGGTGAAATGGACCGGCTCGTCTTCCTGGACGCCGTGCGGCCAGCCCGCGCTCCGGTAACCGATGAAGCCGGACGCCCACGCATCGAGCGCCTGCCCCGTGCGCGGGTTGGTCATCCACGCCACGAGGACGGCACCGACGATGATCATGACCAGGGTGGCCGGGATATCCATGGTGGCACCTCTGTTCCCGTCGACTGTGCGCCGGGTGCCGCGCGACGTCAATCGGGGCCCGACCCGCGCGCGGTGTAGCATCGCGGCGTGTCCGACACCGGCGAGAAGGGCTTCTCCACCCGCGCGATCCGCGCCGCCTCACGCGTGCCTCGCGTCGACCAGCGGCCGTCGAGCGTTCCGATCTACCAGACCGCGACGTTCACCTCGGGCGACGCCGAGGAGCTCGGTGACGTCGTGGCCGATGCGCGGGCGGGATACTCCTATTCGCGCCTCTCCAACCCGACCGGCCGTGCCCTCGGCGATGCCTACGCCGAGCTGGCCGGTGGTGAAGCCGGGACGGCGCTCGCGTCCGGCATGGGCGCGATCCATGCGACCCTCGCGTCCCAGCTTCAGGCAGGCGACCGTGTGGTCGCGCCGTTGGCGGCGTACGGCTCGACCCGGACGCTGCTGGCCGGCACGTTCGCGCGGTTCGGCGTACGGGTCGATTTCGCGGATCTGACCGACAACGCCGCGGCCGCGGCGGCCATCGCAGCGGCACCGACGAAGGTCGTGTACGCGGAGACCATCGCCAATCCCACGACCGTCGTGACCGACCACGGAACAGTCGCCCGCTTCGCCCACGAGCACGGTGCCACGTACATCGTCGACAACACGTTCGCGTCGCCGTACGTCTGTCGTCCCCTCGAACTGGGCGCCGACCTGGTCGTGGAATCGGGCACCAAGTTCCTCGGCGGCCACAGCGACGTCATCGCCGGTGTCGTCGCCGGTCCGACCGACCTGATCCGGCGCGTCGAGGCGGTCCAGAACGACACGGGTGCCACGATCGGCCCATTCGATGCGTTTCTCGTCCTGCGCGGGATCCTCACCCTGGCCGTTCGCGTCGAGCGGCACGCACGCACCGCTGCGGCACTGGCGGCCTGGCTCGAGCGTCAGGAGGGTGTGCGCCGCGTCACCTACCCGGCTCTCCCGAGTCATCCCCAGCACGATGTCGTGCTCCGCCAATTCCGCCCGGGCGTCGGCGGTGGCATGCTCTCGTTCGAGGTCGAGGGCGGCCGCGAGGCGGGGCGGGCGATCATCGATTCGATGGCACTCCCCGAATTGACCGCCTCGCTCGGCAGCGTCCACACGATGGTCGTCCACCCGCCGTCGACCTCGCAGCGCCAGCTGTCCGAGGCGGAGCTCCTCGAGGCAGGGATCGTGCCGGGCCTGCTCCGGGTCTCGGTCGGGCTCGAGGACCTCGAGGACCTGCAGGCCGACTTCGGCGCCGCGCTCGAGGTCGCACGCGGGGCGGCGCGCCGCGCCACGGTCGGCGTCTAGCCTGCATCCCGTGGCGACACCTGCCGCCGTCCGGGCGACGAGCGCCGCGGGCATCCCCACCAACCCGCTCGCCCAGCTCGGCCACGGCATCTGGCGGCTGTTGACGTCGGTCGACTTCGCGGTCGTCCAGATCATCTTCCTGTCGATCCTCGCGGTGATCGGCATGACCCTCCAGCAGCTGCCCGACTTCGCGTTCCGGTCGCCCGGTGACTACGCCAACGCCATCGAGACCATCCACATCCGCTACGACCCGGTGCTGGGTCCCGGACTGGTCAACGTCCTGGAGCGTCTCGGCGCGTTCTCGATCTTCAAGTCGGCGATCTTCGGGATCGGCCTTGTCGTCCTGGTCGTGTCGATCGTCGTGTGCACGCTGGATCGCACGCCGCGGCTGTGGCGGGACGTGTCCGCGGTGCGGGTCGCCCAACCCGAGCCGTTCTTCGATCCGCTGGTGCCCGACCGGGCGGCAATGAGCGGCATCGCCGGGACCGACCTGCTGCGGCTCGTCCGTAGGCGGGGCTTCCATGTCCGCGAGGAGACCGCCGCCGACGGCACGACCTACGTCTATGGCGATCGGCACCAGTACACGAAGCTTGCCACGCTCCTGACCCACCTCGGCCTGATCCTCTTCCTCGTCGCCGCCGCGGTCACGTCGCGCTTCGGCGACGAGCAAGGTCTGGTCGTGGCCGAGGGCGAGTCGCTGACCGTCCAGAGCATCGGCACCCGCGACCTGTTGCTGGTCAAGAACCTCGACTTCGGGGCGCCCGGCTTCGAGACCGGCATGCCGACCGACTTCACGACCGACCTCGCGGTCTTCCAGAACGGGACCGAGGTCGCGCGCAAGACGATCCGCGTCAACGATCCGCTCGAGATCGGCGGATACACATTCCATCAAAACGGATTCGGGCCCGCGCCGCACCTGATCATCCGTGACACCGACGGCGCGCCGCTGTGGGACGCCAAGGTGCCGATGACCGGAGAGGCCGGCGGCGCACCGTACGAGACGATGGCAGTCCCCGGTCGGGACCTCGGCCTGCAACTGCTGCTCGGGCGGAACGAGGTCGGCGAGGGCATCCTGGTCGTGCTGCCCTATCGCATCCTCGGCACCAACCCGGACGGGACCGATCAGATCCAGAATTTCGACGCCGTCCAGCTCCGGCGCGGCGACGAGAAGGTGTCCGATGCGCTCGGCCTCTCGATCACGCTCGCCGACTTCGGGGAGTACACGCTGCTCATCGCGAAGCGCGACCCGGGCCAGGGCATCGTGTGGGCCGCGTTCCTGTGTCTCATCGCCGGCATCACGATCACGTTCTATCGACCGCGCCGTCGGATCTGGGCACGCCTCACCTCCGACGGCCGGCTAGGGCTGGTGTTCCGCGCGGATCGCTACGTCGACGTCGAGCGCGAGTTCGGCGCGTTGCTCGACGACCTCGTCGCGGTCCGTCGACCCGCGTGACGCCCTGAGCGCTCGATGACGACGCTCCACGATCTCCAGCGTGCGCTCTTCCCGACGGCCCACCCGATCGGGAGCGCGGAACTCGGCGCAGAACGTGGTCAGCGCGAGGTCAGCTGGGTGCGCGTCCTCAAGCCACGCGTGCCAGCATTCGAGGCCCTCGAGACCGGCGACCTGGCGATCATCCCGGGACCCGCGCTGGCCGTCGTTGCGCCGCGGCCGGGGCAGATACACGACCTGATCGTCGCACTCGTCCGTGCGCAGGTGCCCTCCGTCCTGCTGGTCGAGGGCGACACAGGCGATGACGCGCTCGATGCCCTCGGCGAGGCGGCCAGCACGGCCGGGTTGACCGCCCTGCACCTCGGTCGCGCCGATCCCGCGGCTCTCGAGCGCAGCGTCATCGGCTTCCTCGTGAACCGCCGGGCTGAGCTCGACCGGCGCGCGGCCGACCTGGAGGCGCAGCTCGCCAGGTTCGCGTTGCTGGGGCGGGGTCTGGATGTCCAGGCCGCCACCATCGGTGCGTTCCTGGGCCGCGCCGTCGTCATCGAGGGCCGGCGCGGCGACCCGATCGCGGTCCACGCTCCCGCCGACCTGCCGATCGCGGCCGCCGCGGTCGCGCACTACCTCGCCCGACCCACCGGCGCGGGCGCGCTGCGCATCGACATCCCGGCCGCGGCCGGTGAACCGGGACCCACCGGCCGCCTCATCCTCCTCGGCGACGAGCCACCGAACGAGCTGGAGCGGATCGCCGCGGAACGTGTGGCGGCACTGCTCGCGCTCGAGCTTGCCCGGGACGAGGCAGTCCGACAGGCACGCGAGGAGACCCGCCGCGGGGACCCGCTCCCGGCCGATGGACCGCCGTGGGTCGTGCTGCTCGCCCCGCAGGGCACGTCGATCGGTCCGGACGACATCGCGGCACGGGAGGAGACCCGGGCAGAGCTGCGGCTCCTGATGTCGCCCCGCCGGCTCGTACTGCGCGGCAGCTCAGAGAGCCTCGAGCTGCGGCTGGTCGCCGCCGCACCATCCGACGATCCGGACGGTCTGGCGACCGCTGAGCGGCTTGCCACCTTCCTGGGCCGGACCGTCGCCGTCAGCCGTCCGTTCAGCGAGCCTGGGGCCCGACCTGCGGCCGAGGCGGCGGCACGCGCCACGCTCGAAGCGGCCGACATCCTGCCCGATCCGCCGCGCGTCGTCCGGGCAGCGCGCCTTCCCGCGTACCTGCTACTGGGCAACGTCCGAAACCTGCCCGACGGGGTGCGTCAGGCGCGCGAGCTGCTCGCGCCGATCCTCGTCGGGCGCCCGGATGCCCAGCGGGAAAGGATCGATACTCTCGCGGCGGTCCTGTCGTCGCCCAGCCTGGCCGAGGCGGCCGTCCGGCTGGGCGTCCACCGCAACACGATCGCCTACCGGGTGCAACGCCTCGAACAGCGCGCCGACTGGGACCTGGCAGACCCTGAGCTGCGCGTCGCACTCCTGTTAGCGGTCAGGGTCATGCAAAATGCACAAGAAGCAGTACCGACCCCGGTACTGAACCGCAACCCGTCCTCCTGATACCGTTGCCTCCCGAGGTGCATGACCGCCAGTTTGGTGCGGGGTGCACAAGCCGGACGGGAGGAACACCATCGCGATGACCACCCTCGAGCGGATCCCAAGCGGCGTCGCCGCCCCGACGTCGACCGTCGCCGACGTCATGTCCCTGGCCCGCGAGGCGGGCGTCCTCATCGTCGATCTGCGTTTCGTCGACCTGCCGGGCCAGTCGCAGCACTTCAGCATCCCCGTGAAGGACCTCGGTGAGGACCTGTTCATCGACGGGATCGGGTTCGACGGCTCCAGTATCCGCGGGTTCCAGCACATCCATGAGTCGGACATGCTGCTCATGCCCGACCCGACCACCGCCTACGTCGACCCGACGCTCGACGTCACGACGCTCATCCTGTCCTGCGACGTCGTCGAGCCGGGCAGCCGCACGCCGTACAGCCGCGACCCGCGCTATGTCGCTCGCAAGGCAGAGCGCTACCTGGCGGAGAGCGGCATCGCGACGACCTCGTTCTGGGGCCCCGAGGTCGAGTTCTACATCTTCGACTCGCTGCGGTTCGAGACCGCCGGCCACAAGTCGATGTACGAGATCGACTCGGACGAAGGCATCTGGAACTCATCTCGCAACGGCACCTCGAACCTCGCCCATCGGCCCCGCCCGAAGGAGGGTTACTTCCCGGTTCCGCCGATGGACACGCTCCAGGACCTGCGCAGCAAGATGGTCCTCGCGCTGCAGGCGTCCGGCATCGACGTGGAGGTGCAGCATCACGAGGTCGGCGGTCCGGGCCAGGCCGAGATCGACATCCGCTACGGCACCCTCGTCGAGACCGCCGACAAGGTGCTCCGCTACAAGTACCTCATCAAGCAGGTCGCCCACGCTGCGGGCAAGGTCGCGACGTTCATGCCGAAGCCGCTGTTCGGTGACAACGGCTCGGGGATGCACACCCATCAGAGTCTGTGGAAGGACGGCACCAACCTCTTCTACGACGAGAACGGCTACGCGCTGCTGTCCGATACGGCGCGCTGGTACATAGGCGGGCTGTTGAAGCACGCCAAGGCCGTCCTGGCATTCGCCGCCCCGACCACCAACTCGTATCGCCGGCTCGTCCCGGGCTACGAGGCGCCGATCAACCTCGTCTACTCGCAGCGCAACCGCTCGGCGTGCATCCGCATCCCGACGTACTTCACGACCCCGGGCGCCCGCCGCCTGGAGTTCCGCTCGCCGGATCCGACGTGCAACCCGTATCTGTCCTTCAGCGCCCAGCTGCTGGCCGGTCTCGATGGTGTTATCAACAAGATCGAGCCGCCCGCACCGGTCGACCGCGACATCTACGAGATGAGCGCAGACGAGAAGGCCGGGATCGACGGAACGCCGGGCTCGCTCGAGGAGGCGCTTGACGCCCTCGAGGCCGACCAGGAATTCCTGTATCGCGGCGACGTGTTCACCAAGGACGTCGTCGACGCGTGGCTCGACTTCAAGCGCGCGGGCGCCAAGGAAGTCCAGCTTCGACCGCACCCGTACGAGTTCTACCTCTACAGCGAGATGTGATTTCGACACCCTCAACGAGTTGCTGACCCTCGCGCACCGAAGACGGAGGCGAC
>DASTIG010000135.1:0-30847 GCA_035717785.1 Candidatus Limnocylindrales bacterium | reverse complement strand
GGGAATGTCCTCGGCGCTGGTGAGCGGCGTGTGCCCGAACTCACCGCGCCGCGCCTTGGACGGGCCTTTCCGCCGTCGGCGGATTCGGCCGGCATCGATCACGACGTCGCGTTCGTAACGCTCGCCCTCGATCCGCAGGTCTCCGAACGCGACCAGCTCTGCCTTCACCAGCACATTGTCGCGCTGGGCTGGATCGTCACTAAAGGCAAGCCGGCGACGGTGCCATGACGTCCCCTCACGATGCACTCATGTTGTCGGCCTTGGGCTCACCCTGAGGCGTTCGCTGACCACCCGAGCAACGACGGTGACCGCCTTCGCCAGCGCCTAACTGGAAGCGGTCGTTAAGAAGCCCTCGCGGAGCAGACTCTCGCAAAGGACGAGCTTGCCGGCGTCGTCGATCGTGTCCGGCAGACTCGCAACGGTGAACGAGCCCGCACTGGCCATGTAATCGAGGGACGGCTGGGTGGAGTCTCCCAGAGACCGTGTTGGACACGATCCGCTCATCGTGTCGCGATGTGCGAAGTGGGACTGGTTGTAACGTCTCCCGGGAGGCAGGCGTCTCCCCCGACAACGGCACCCAGCCACGAGGGCTTCTTCCACATGCGGTCGTCATCCGCTGTTCTGAACGTGATCGCTGCGTTGGTCGTCCTTGGCGGCTGTGAAGCCTCGCTGGCGCCGGCTTCAGATGGCTCGGTGGCCGGCCCCTCGGCAACGCTGTCGCTGCCGCCGTCGCCCGACGACTCAACAAGCCCGCCGGCGACGACAACGCCGACTCGGGGTGCGACCGGATCGAATGCTGTAGCGCTCGAGCCGACCGACTCGTTCGTCGGCGGCGTCGTGACCACCCTCGCGGACGATGGGTTACGGGTCCGCTCTGCGCCTCGCGTCAGCGACGACTCGGACAAGCTGGAGCCGCTCCTCCCGCGAGGGACTCTGTTGTACGTCCTCGAGGGCCCGGCGTCGGCCTCCGGCTATGCGTGGTACGAGGTCGCGCCGCTCGAGTCGCCCGACCTGCCGAGTGGTTGGGTCGCCAGCGCCAACCGTGACGGCGTGCCATGGATAGCAACCGGTGACTTCGACTGCCCGACGGTGCCCACTGATATCGAGTCTCTCGCAGCGCTTCCGCTCGGCGTCGGGTTGGCGTGCTTCGCGCGCACCCCGATCACGGTCGAGGCTCGCCTCATCGGGTGTAACTGCGACATCGATGGGGCCTGGTACACGCCGGACTGGTTCTTCCTCGCGAGTGGCAGTCCCACGTTGCTCGTGGAGCCCGACGTGACTGATGTGCCACACGACTTCGCCGACTGGTTCGAGCTCAACTTGGACCCGGTCGGTGAGCATCCCGACGTGCTCCCACTCGGGCAGGTCGTCGAGGTGACGGGGATCTTCGATCATCCGGCCGCATCGACCTGCACGCAAACCGAGATGGACGGCTCGCCGGTCGCCAGCCAGGGTTGCCGGCTTGAGTTCGCCGTGACGCGGCTCCTCGTGTTTGGGCCGTAGCCGAACTCTCGTCCGTTTAGGACCTCTTTGCAATGGCTTCCCGCAGGTCCAGTCGATCCGACCGGAGGTCCTGCCCCTCGCCGCTGGTGGCCCCGGCCCGTTCTTCGGCTCGACCCCCAGCGAAGACGATCGGCGACGCTCAGTAACGTCGACTGGAGGATGGAAGGGTCTGTCGTGGTCGCCCGCGGCGAGTCACCCGATTCGATGCCGCCGTACGAGGGGGCAACTGCCTTCGTGGGGTGTCGAACGCGATACAGCGGCCGCTCGCCTCGACTGCGATCATGGACCATAGGCGCATGTCCATTCGAGCGTCCCGGCTACGTCGATGAGCTCGCCCGGCTGCTCGTTTGGACGGCTCTCAAGAACAAGGTCGTCGAACTCTACGCGACCAGCCTCAGCCGACCAGTCGCCGGTCAGCTTGGACGAGGGTCCTGCCATCATCCTGATCCGCGCATGCGGATCGACATCTTCCCAGACAACCCGGCGGCTCCGCCCGACATCGACCAACGGGAGTTCGTTAGCGTGTACCTGACGATCGCCGATCGTCGGCGCCGGTCGGTGCGCCAAGACAAGACAGCCTTCCACTCTCCGTGGGTCGGTGGAAGCGGAACACACTGAGAGCTGGGACGCGCCACGGCAACTCTTGTGCGGCAGCACCTGCCTGGTCTCGGCTGCGCCGTGACTGTGGACCATCCCGAGGAGGCGACCGATGCGCCCGATTCGATCTGCGGTGATCCTCGCGACGACTCTGGTCGTGGCGGCCTGCGGGCGCGGCCCCGAGGCCCCTCCGCCCACGCCGACGCTTCCCGAGCACTCGGCGTCGCCGCGGGCATCGGCCCCGCCCCCGGCCGAAGCGAGCAACGTACCTTCGGAGACGCCGGTCCGGCCGTCGGTGCCCCGCATCACCTGGGAGCGTCTCGGCGATTCGGCCGACTTGAGTTCCCTCTTGCCATGGCAGTTCTCCGACGGCTACCTCGCGATCGGTGGCATCCCGTCCGACCCGGAGGACGATTGGGGAGTCTGGTTCTCGCCGGACGGCCGGACCTGGGACGTGTCGCCGCTGTCCACGACGGTAACCCCGTGCCCCAGCTGGGTTCCCCGCGCCTCCACGTCGGGGTCCGTCGGATGGGCGGCAGGCGGCGGGGCGGTCGTCCTCGGGCTCGAGTATGTCCCGGGCGGCGAGCCCTGCGGCGAGGAGCGGATCGTGGCCTGGCGATCGGGCGACGGCCGCGAGTGGCTGCGATCGTCCGATTTCGGCTCGACCGACCTCCTTGGTTATCCCGTCGCCGTCTGGGCGGCCCAGGACCGGTGGGAGGCCGCGCTGGCGGAGCGCAGCGGCGCGACGACGATCTGGTCGTCGGCCGGGGGCGACCGCTGGGAGCGGGTCGCGACGATTTCCGAGAGCGAGCTCGATACCTTCGGGCCAGTGCTCGTCGGGGGGAACGACGGACGCCGCGTGGCGGCCTTGCGCTGGGGCGAGGGCCCCGGCGACGGCCTCATCGCTTCGACCGATGGTCGCTCGTGGCAGCCGCAGGCCGTCGAGGGACTGCCAGTCGAGGCGACGGAGAACGAGTCGTGGGTCGTGAAGCCGGTCCTCGCGCCGGACGGACCGGCGCCGTTCTGGCTCGTCACCGCTGAGATCGAGGGCGACCGGCTGCGGACGATCGTGTTGACGTCCCCCGACCTGGTCAACTGGGAGCAAGCCACCTTCCCGATGCCGGTCCTGGTGAGTGCGGTCCACACCCCGGACGGCATCATCGCCGTCGGCGCGGACCCATGCCGGGAGACGGGCACGGCTTGCCCGGAGGTGCCACCGGTCTCCTTCATCAGCCGGGACGGGCTTGCCTGGGAACCAATCCCCGCACCGACCGGCCCGACCTCGTTCACGGAGGGACCCTCCGGCGTCATCGGCCTCGGCGACGGGGCGACCTGGACCCTGACGCGGCACACGGACGACCAGGCGTACCTCCTCGAGGGCATCCGCGCGGCCGCGCGCGAAGCCTGCACCGTTCGTGACGAGCTCCCGGCCGGCGCGGTGGCAGGAATCGAGTGCGCGCCGAACAGCGGACCGGCCGACCGGGTCGGCGCCTACCTCTTCCCGTCGCAGGAGACGATGCTGTCGGCGTACTTCGGGCGCCTGGCCGAGGAGGGCATCTCGCCGGAGAGCGGGGGCTGCCCGCGAACACCCGGCGACGGTGCCTATTTCCCGACGGCTGGTGACGCGGCCTCGGAGCCCCACCGCACGGGGTGCTTCATCAACGAATTCGGCACGGCCAACTATCGGATCACCTACCCCGAGTCGCGGGTCTACGTCGGTGTCCTGGGCCGCGATGGGGATCTCGCATCGCTCGGGGCGTGGGTCTGGGAGGGCAACCTCGACACGCCCGGCTCGCCAACGATCTGGCGGGAGGGCCAGGCTGCCGCGGGATCCTGAACGCCCGCCCAGCGAGGCCCAAGAAGGCGCAGTCGGTCTGGTCATAGGCGACGCGTTGACCCTTCGCACCAACACCTTCGGTACGTTTCTACGGCCCCGACGCCGACAGGTGCGTCGGGGCACTGATCGCCACGTTTCGCGGCTGGGCCAGGGCTTCAGTGTCGGCTGACCCTCGCCAACGCCCCTGCTACCATCGCTCGCGATGGAGATCATGGGCATCCAGCTCCGGACGATCATCAGCGATAACAACGCCAGGCGATGCGCCGGCTGCGGCCAGGTGATCGAAGGCACGCCGTGGCGCGTCAATCTGCTCGACATCGTCGCCGCGGAGACACCCGTCGGTTGGGCAGAGCGACCGGTGATCAACCCCGGGCCGTTCCAATTCCACGGGGATCCGGTCTGCGTCCGCCGCTGGATGGCCGCCCGCGACTACCTGTTCTGTCGCAAGGGCGAGGTCCGCGAGATCATGCGACCGGTCCCGATCCCAGGCCCTGACGAGGCGCCCGATGCCGGTCGATGGGGCCTGTGCGACGGCATCCATCGCGACGATCACGAGTTCGTGCCCGCCTGACCCGATCCTGTTTGACACCCCGTTCGAGGGAGGCCTATCCTCCGCTCGCCCGGGCGAAAATCTGGTACCCAGATTTACCCAGGTTTCCATGCCGGCGGGCCAGCTAGCCGTCTCCCCCCACGGTCAGGCTGGCCCGTCGGCGCCCGTTCATCCAGCCGAGCGAGGTCCGATGGCCGACCCGACCACCTCGAGCATGCGATCCGGGCGCTGGCTGTCGCTGGGGCCCGCCAGCCTGGTCCTCGGGGTCGACCCTGACACCTTGCGCCGATGGGCGGACGACGGTCGTGTCCCGGCGTGGACGACGCCCGGCGGCCATCGTCGCTTCGACCGCGTAGCCCTCGAGCGGCTGTCCAGCCAGCGGCGCGGCCCGGTCTTCCGCTCGCTGACGACGCTCGGCGCCACGCCTGCGCGGATGACCCGCGCGTATCGCCGCCACTACGCCGGAGCGGAGGGCGGACCACCGCAGCCCGCCGGCGCATCGCAGGCCGATCCCGAACGCGAAGCGTTCCGGCGCGACGGACGGCGGCTCATCGGCGCGCTCATCGAGTTCCTGGATTCCGATGCGGCCGACGCGGGCACACGCGACCGGCTCGAGGCCGAGGCATGCGCGATCGTGGATGACCAGGCGACTCGCCTGGCCGACGGCGGCGGCAGTCTGACCGAAGCCGTCTCCGGGTTCGTCGCCGCGCGGGGTCCGTTCCTCGCCGAGTTGGCCGGTCTCGGCCGCCGCCGCTCGCTCGATCCGGCCCGCCTAGCCGACCTGTACGGGGACGCCTCGGCGCTACTGGATCGGCTTCTGCTGCGCTTCATCGAGACCCACCAGCGGATCGAGCGCTGATCGATGCGCCTCGACGTCCTCCTTCCGGCGCTCACCGCGCTCCTCGCAATCATCTTCAGCGCTGCCCTGTTCGACCAATGGCGTGAGCGGCGGGGTGGTTTCCAGCTGATCTGGGGGATCGGTATGTTGTTCTACGGGATCGCGGCCGGCTGTGAGGCACTCGCCGGCCTCGGCGGCTGGAACGAGGCCCTGTACCGGACCTGGTACCTGACGGGCGCCGTGTGGACTGCTGGCTGGCTCGGTCTGGGTACCGCGTTCCTGCTGGGTCGCACCCGGTTCGGCTACAGCGTCGCCCTGTGCCTGTTCCTGGCCGGTCTGTTCACGTTCCTCGTTCGGAACCGTCCGGAATACGCCGGGGCCGGGGCTCTGCCGCTGCTGTACTTCATCGCCGCGGGTGTCCTTGCACTCGCCGTGGCTGTCGAGACCTACTTCCAGAACGAGCGCTGGCCATCGCTTGCCGCGGGTGCCGTGGTCGGGGCGACCGTCCTCAGCCTCGTTCTCATGGCGACGACCTCGATCGCGCCGCCCGGGTACGCCGTTGACGAGGCGACGGGGATGCCCGTCGCGACACTGCTTCCGGCGCACCTCCGGCTGCTGACCCCGTTCCTGAACGTGACCGGGGCGTTCGTGCTGATCCTCGGGGCCGTCTTCAGCACGTACGTGTTCATGCCGAAGCGTCGAGTGCTGCCCTACTCGCTCGATCCACGTCAGCCCGGTGACCAGTTCCTCTTCAACCTGCTCATCGCGCCCGTGGCGATCGTGGTCAACCTCGTGGCGTCGCTGCCGGGGACGCTGCGGGCGCTGGCCGGGGGCCGAATCCACAGCCGCGTGCCGGCGACGATCCTCATCGCGATCGGGGCATTCATCCCGACCCTGACGGATTCGCTGAATCGGTTCGGCTCGACGGACCTGTTCCAGCTCGGGAAGTTCCTGGGCGTCGTGTTCTTGTTCCTCGGCTTCCTCGTCTCGATCGAGGTATTCCGCGAGATCCGCATCCCGTTCACCGGGATCCGCCTCACGCACCCGCGTCGCGAGCCGCCCGCCGCCATCCGCGAGCCGCCCGCCGCCATCCGCGAGCCGCGTACAGGGTAGGTCGCGGACCGCCTGCCGCGCGACAGGACGCGCGGATAGCCGGCCTGCGGCGGATCATCGGCCCGGGCTCTACGATGCGCGGATGCCCACCCCGAGTGTGACCTCGCGCGGCGCATCGACGGCGACGGCGAGCGACCACGCCTTGCCGCTTCGCGGGTTCGCGATCGTCATCGGCTCGGCGGCGCTGTTCGGGATGCTCGGCCCGCTCTCGCGCTTCGCGTACGAGGCAGGGATGGAGCCGCCGGCATTCGTCGCATGGCGGGCGATGATCGGCTTCCTCGGTCTGGGCGTCTACGTCGGGTGGCGCGTCTCCCGCGGCGCGACCCGACTGGTCCGCCTGGGTGCCCTGCCGCTGCGGGCTCGTGCGTCGCTCCTCGGCGCCGCCGTCGCCGGTACGACCCTCAACCTGTGCATGTTCATCGCCTTCGATCGCATCACGATCGCCCTGGCGCTGCTCGGTTTCTACACGTATCCGGCGCTCGTCGCGGTCTCCAACGTCGCGCTCGGTCGGGAGCGGCTGGACGGCAACCGGTTGCTGGCTCTCGCGCTCGCGATCGTCGGTATGGTCCTGGTCGTCACGTCGCAGCTCGATCCGGCGGCGGGGATCAGGCTCGACGTCATCGGCATCGCGCTGGCGCTCGGCGCGGCCGTCAGCCAGACGATCTTCGTGATCCTCGCTCGCGACGGGTACCCGGAGGTCCCCACGGAGCAGGCGATGACAACGGTGCTGCTCGCGTCGGGGATCGGCGCCGTCGCGGTCGCCCTCGTCGCGGGCGGCGTGCAATCGCTGTCGCAGCCGCTCGCGAACCCGAACGTCCTTCCCCTCCTGGCCTTCACCGGAATCGCTGCCGCCGCGATCCCGTCATTGGGTTTCCTGACGGGCATCCGACTCATCGGTGGCACCCGAGCAGGCATCCTGATGCTGTTCGAGCCGGTCGTCGGGGTCGCGCTGGCAGCGTGGCTGCTCTCAGAGGCGCTGGCTCCCATCCAGATCCTCGGGGCGATCGCGATCCTCGGTGCCGCGCTGCTGCTCCAGCGCTCATCGCGACCCGCGGCGAGCGGGGTGGCCGACGACGCCACGGGACCGGTCATCGTGCCGGGCGGCCCGTAGCGGATAAGGAGCACCACGCATGCCCGACGGTGCGATCCGCGTCCTCCTCGTCGACGACCACGCGATGGTGCGCCGCGGGATGCGCGACTTCCTGGGCCTGCACGACGACATCGAGGTCGTCGGCGAGGCCGCTGACGGCGCCGAGGCCGTCGAACGAGCGCTGGTGCTCGAACCCGACGTCGTGGTGATGGACCTGATGATGCCGGGGCTCGACGGCGTCGAGGCGACCAGCAGGATCAAGGCGGCGCGGCCGGACATCGAGATCGTCGCCCTGACGAGCTTCATCGAGGAAGCACGGGTCGTGGCCGCCATCGAGGCCGGCGCGTCCGGGTTCCTGCTCAAGGACGCCGAGGCCGACGAGCTCGCCGCCGCGATCCGCGCGGCCGCGGCCGGCGAGGTCCACCTTGACCCGGCGGTCGCAAGCATCGTCGCCCGCCGCATGCGCGATGGCGGTCGCGGGAGCAGTGGCCGCGCAAACGACGAAGGCATCGCCGCGCTGACAGCGCGCGAGCGGGACGTGCTCGCCCGGGTCGCCCGAGGTTTCCCGAACCGCCGGATCGCCGAGGACCTCGGGATCACCGAGCGCACCGCGCGGACGCACGTCTCGAACATCCTCGCCAAGCTCGGCCTCGCCAGCCGCACCCAGGCGGCGCTGCTCGCCGTCCAGAACGGGCTGGACCGCGAGGCGTGACCGCGGACGTCTCGCCCGGCGCGTACGACGTCGCGGGACCGGCGACGGCGCCGGCGATCGTCTTCGTCCACGGCACGCGCCTGACCCGGTCGTCCTGGACACCCCAGATGGAGGCCTTGCGCGACTCATTTCGGGTCGTCGCCATGGACCTGCCGGGTCACGGGGCGTTGGCGGACCGGCCGTTCTCGATGGCAGCGGCCTCCGAGGAGCTGGCGCGGGTCATCGAGTCCACGGCCGGCGGCAGCGCGATCGTCGTCGGCCTGTCGCTGGGCGGCTACGTCGGGATGGATCTCGCCGCGACTCGTCCGGGCCTCGTCCGCGGGTTGGTCCTCTCGGGGGCGACCCAGGAGCCGGTCGGCCTTCGCTCGACCCCGTATCTGGCCCTCGCGTGGGTCATGGATCGACTCGACGGGCGGGCCTACCGCGGCCTCAATGCGTGGTTCTTCCGGACCCGCTACCCGCCGGCCATCGCAGAGCCGATCGTGGCCGGGGGCTTCTTCGGCGCCGGTGGCGCAGGCGCACTGCGCGCCCTGATCGGCGAACGATTCGCCCCGCGGCTGGCCGCCTACGACGGCCCGGTGCTCATCCTCAACGGCGAGCTCGACGTGCTGTTCCGGATGGGTGCCAACTTGTTCGCGCGGGACGCCCGGGATGTGCGCCGGGTCCGCCTCGGTGGTGCCACCCACCTTGCCAATCTGGACCGCCCGGAGGCGTTCAATCTGGCCGTCCGGCGCTTCGCCGAGGAGCTCCAGAACCGGCCCTGAACGGGCCCGGTGCTAGACTTGGCCGACCCACCCAACCCTGTGCGAAGAGGTTCGATGCGCGTTCGAAAGGCCGTTTTCCCCGCCGCGGGCTGGGGCACCCGCTTCCTGCCCGCCACCAAGGCGCAGCCAAAAGAGATGCTGCCGTTGGTGGACAAGCCGATCATCCAGTACGCGGTGGAAGAGGCCGTTGCCGCGGGCATCGAGCAGGTCATCATCGTCACCTCGAGCCAGAAGCGCGCGATCGAGGACCACTTCGACCTGTCGTACGAACTCGAGCACCTGCTCGAGGAGAAGGGCGACATCGAGATGCTCCGCCAGGTGCGGCACATCAGCGATCTGGCGCAGGTCGCGTACGTCCGCCAGAAGGAGCAGCTCGGGCTCGGGCATGCCGTCCTGATGGCCAAGGACCTCATCGGGCACGAGCCGTTCGCTGTGCTCCTGCCGGACGACGTCGTCGTCGGCGACCGGCCATGCATCGGCCAGCTGATCCATGCCTACCAGCAGACGCACGGCTCGGTCGTGGCGGTCATGGAGGTCCCCCATGAGGAGACCAGCCGCTACGGGATCATCGCCGCTGAGCGGTCCGAGGACCCCCTCGACCACGGGCGGCTGCATCGCGTCACGCGCCTCGTCGAGAAGCCGAAGCCGTCCGAGGCGCCGTCGAATCTGGCCATCATCGGGCGCTACGTCCTTACCCCGAAGATCTTCGACAAGCTCGAGCAGACTCAGCGCGGCGCGGGCGGCGAGATCCAGCTGACGGATGCGATCGGGGCGATGATGGAAGAGCAGGGCGTCTGGGCCTACGAGTTCGAGGGCACGCGCTACGACGCGGGGACAACGATGGGCTGGCTGAAGGCATCTGTGGAGCTGGCCCTGCAGCGCCCTGACCTCGCCACTGAGTTCCGGAGCTACCTGGCCGGTCTCCAGCTCTAACGGAACGGACCGTGACCACGGGATCACGTCGCGGCGACCGCTGACCGGAGGCTGATCGCTGGGGCATGGGATACCATGCTCGCCGGAGCGCGTCGCGAACGTCGGCGGCGCGCCGAACCATGTCGAGGGGCACGTTTGGCGGAGATCGGGACGATCCTGGGTGGCCGATACCGGCTCGTGGAGCTGCTTGGCCAGGGCGGCATGGCGACGATCTTCCGCGCGGTCGACACCCAGCTCGGCCGTGACGTCGCCGTCAAGCTGCTCCGGCCTGAGTACCTGCGCGATCCCGATTTCTCCTCACGTTTCCGGCAGGAGGCGCAGAACGCCGCGTCGCTGAACCACCCCAACGTGGTCAGCGTGTACGACTACGGCGAGGACCCGTCGGGGCCCTACATCGTCATGGAGTTCGTCGATGGCGAGGACCTCGCCGCCATCCTGCGGCGGACGGGCTCGTTGCCCCCGTCCCAGGCCGCCCGGATCGCCGGGGCCGTGGCACGCGCCCTGGCCGCGGCCCACGTACGCGGCATCGTCCATCGCGACGTCAAGCCGGGCAATGTGCTGATCGGCCGGGACGGCCGGGTCAAGGTCGCTGACTTCGGGATCGCCCGGGCCGTGGCCGAGGCCCAGATGACGCTCCCCGGCACGACGCTCGGGTCGGTCCACTACTTCAGCCCGGAGCAGGCGCGCGGCGAGACCGCGACGAACGAATCCGACATCTATGCCCTCGGCATCGTCCTGTACGAGATGCTCACCGGTACGCGGCCGTGGGAAGGCGACACTGCCGCCGCCGTCGCGCTCGCCCGTCTCAGCGGAACGACCCCGGACCCGGCCCTCGTCCGGCCGTCGATCCCGCCTGATGTGGCGGCGATCACGCGCAAGGCTCTCGCTCCCCTGCCGATGGACCGCTTCGCCTCGGCCGCATCGATGGCCGACGCTCTCGAGACATCGCGGACCGTGGCAGGCGGTGCGGCCGCGGGAGCCGCCGTGATCGCGGGCGCCGGAGTGGCCGCCTCGGCCGGTGTCGCCCGCTCCAATCCGACGGTCGCCTCGTACCCGCCTGACGCCTATGCCGGTTCGGGCGCCACGCCGGCCGCCGGGCCCGCCCGGAAGCCGCTGGACGAGGACGAGGGCGAGGGCGCGAGCCCGCTCGTCTGGCTGGCCGGGATCGCCGCGATCGCGCTGCTCGCCGCGATCGCGTTCATCGTGTTCCAGCTCCTGTCCGGGCCGAACCAGCCCACGACGCCCGAGCAGGTCGCCGTCCCCGAGTTCGTCGGGAAGCTGCTGGCCGATGCCACCGGTGAGGCCGATGCGGTCGGGCTGAAGCTCGAGGTGATCGAGCAGCCGAGCGACCAGCCCGTCGGCACGATCATCGCCCAGGACCGTCCGGCCGGCACCCTGGTCGAGGTCGGCTCGACGGTGCGAGTGTCGGTCGCATCTGGCCTGGAACAGGTGCCGATGCCGGACCTGCGCAACAAGACCGAGGCCCAGGCGGTCCAGGAGATCGTGACGGCCGGCCTCGTCCCGGGTCTCAAGACCGAGGCTTTCGACCCGGTCGTCGCGGTCGGTCTTGTCGTGACGCAGGTCCCCGCCCCGGGCGTTGTCGTTGCAAAGGGCAGCCCCGTCGACTACGTCATCTCGAAGGGGCCGGAGCCGACGCCCAGCCCGACGCCGAGTCCCACACCGAGTCCCACACCGACGCCCACACCGACCCCGACGCCGACCCCGACACCGACGCCCACACCGACGCCGACGCCGACCCCGACCCCGACCCCCACGCCCACTCCATCCTGATCAGCGGTCGGGGTCGCCCCACAGGCTCCAGCCAGGCTCGTTACGGCCTGGCTCGGCGGGAGCCGACAAAGCCCCGGTCGCCGATGGTGCCGGCCCCTCATCGCTGACCGCCGGGTCCGAGGCCGTGTCGACCTCGACGAACGCGAGCGGCCGCCGCTCGTCGCTTGCCTGCGCCGGGGCGACCGTAAGGAGACGGGTCGAGCCGAGTGACGCGCCGTCCGGCCAGCTCTCCCAACATCCGCGGATCTCATCACCGCTGAGGGGCTGGCGGCGCGCATCCAGTCCGCAGTAGCCGAGTTGCCCCGCGACCGACCGCCGGTAATGCCGGCACGTCGCGCATGAGGTGGAGGACCGCCGACAGACCCAGCACCGTGCCGTCTCGGTCTGGGGAGTCCCGCAATGCGGACACCGCCACATCGGCATGGCGCGGATGGTAGCTGCGAGTGCGGGCCGTGTCGAGCCTGCGGAGCTCTACTTCTTGATGTTGATGACGGTCTCGTCCGTCGCCCGGCCGAATTCCGTGGTCCGCACAAGGACACCCGTGGTGCCCCCGCCGCGATCGGCGCTCTTCGGGATGCGTGTCGAGAAGGACGCCTGGCCGTTCGCGTCCGTCACTGCGTCGCCGGTCACGGTCTTGACGCCCGGCACGCTTAGCGTGAATGTCACGCGCGCGCCCGCCAGCGGGCGCCCGTCGGGATCGTCGACGAGGACGACCAGGCGGATCTGGGTCGGCAGGCTCTTCTGGCTGATCGAGTACGCGGACGCGCTGAGCGACGCGCGCAGCTGGCCGGACCCGCGCCGGACGGTGAGCTGGAGCGCCTTCGTGTTCCCCGCCGGGTCCGTCGCGGTGATGCGGATCGGGTTGGACCCGCTGGTGAGCGGCAGGCTCAGCGAGAACGTGCCGTCACCTGCGGCTGTCCCGCCGATCGACTCCCCCGTCTTCGTGTTCCGAGCGTTGACCGTGGACCGGCCCTGGGTGCGACCTTCGAGCGTGACGGCCTTGCGGTTGACCAGCGCGCCGTCCTTCGGGGAGGTGAGGCGGATGGCCGGTGGATCCGTATCGAGCACCCACCGGGCGAGTGGCGACGACTCGGACTCGCCGCCCGGACCCACCAGCGTGACCGAGAAGTCGTTGATGCCGTCCGTCAGCGTCACCGGGATGATCATCTGCGCGGTCGGGGCCAGCGGCTTCTCATCGATCGGCGAGGGAGCCTGGTCCTTGAGCGCGAGGTAGACCCGCACGAGGTAGTCGGGGTTGCCGGCTATGCGCGAGGGGACCGTCACCGTCAGGTCGGCCTGGGCCTCGTTCGTGTACGGCTCCGTGGGGGACTCGATGGCGGGCGCCTCCGGGGCGGTCGGCGCGAGGACCGACGGGACCGGGGTCGCCGTGACCCCCTGCACGAAGTTCGTGATCGTGCCACCCAGGGCCCCCGCGACGACGCTGAGCCCGCCTGCGCCGACGTATAGAACGAGGACGGCAACCGCGAGAACGCCCGCGCCGAGAGCCAGCCGTCCGATGAGCGGGATGCCGCGGCTGCGACGGATCGGTGCGTGCACGGACAGGCGGCTCTGCGATGGGGCTCGGGGCCGGGCCTTGACGGGGGTTGGACGCCCACCGGACGGGGGTCGGGGTCGAACGTGGTTTGGGCGCGTGCCGCGCCGAGTCGCCATCGCGGGCGATTGTCGCATGCCACCGCCAGTCGGACCGCTTCGAGGGCGGCACCGTCTAAGCGGTCGCGAATGTCGGAGCGGCACGGTGCGTTGTACTCTGGCTCGGTCGCGTGTGCTGAACGACGCGGCGCGCCCCGCAGCATGGGAGGACGCGTGCAGGCCCGCGATCCACGCACCGGACGACCGCTCACCAACCCAGGTTCCGGCCAGGCTGGCCGGACCGGCACGGGGTCGGGTCGTCCCGCGTCGCGTGCGGCCGCCGCAGGTCGTCCGGCATTCGGCCTCGGGCCGATCGCGCGCGTCACGCCGTCGCCGCTGGCCGCTCGCCCGGCGAGCGCGTCCACGATGCCGATGGGCGTGCGGCCTGGCTTCGGCCTCCCCAACCTGCGACGGAACGTCTGCCCGCATTTCTATATGACGGGTTCGCGCGGCGCGATCCCTATCCAGGCGCCACATCTACTCAAGGCGCTGATCCGCCAGGACACGAACGTCTCGCGCTGTCAGCTCCGCGGCGGCGTCCACCTCGACCAGGGCTATGTCAACGACGTGTGCCTGACGCCGCGGTTCAATCAATGTGTCTTCTACGAGGACGAGCTGACCCGCGAGTGACGGCCAGCTCGCCCGCTACCGACTATCAGGCCGCGCTCGATGCGCTCGCGGCGCGCGGCCGGTTCGGGATCCGGCTCGGTCTGGGGCGGACGCGAGCATTGCTCGCGGAGCTCGGCGATCCGCAGCTCACGGTCCGCGGCGCCCTCGTCGCGGGGACCAACGGCAAGGGCAGCGTCCTCGCCCTGGCGGGGAGCGCCTTGCGGGCGGCCGGCCTTCGGGTCGGCCAGACCCCCAAGCCGCATCTCGTCTCCTACCGTGAACGCGTGACGATCGACGGTCGTCCGATCTCGGCGACCGATTTCACGCGCCACGTGCAGGCCGTGCTCGTAGTCGCGGATCGGGTCGCGCGACGTCACGGTGAGCCAACCGAGTTCGAGCTGTTGACCGCGGTCGTCTTCCGACATTTCGCCGAGGCTTCGCTCGATGTCGCACTGGTCGAGGTCGGTCTCGGCGGTCGCCTGGATGCGACGCATGCATGGGACGGCGGCGTCGCAGTCGTGACCAACGTCGCGCTGGACCATACCGACCGGCTCGGGACGACGATCGCGGCGATCGCCCGCGAGAAGGCCGCGATCATCGAGCGCGGGGACCGCGCCGTCACCGGTGCCGACGGCGAGGCACTCGCCATCGTCCGCCGACGGGCGCGCAGGATGGGCGTCCCGCTCACCGAGGTCGTGCCGGCGCCCCTGCTCGGCTGGGACCGCGACGGCCTGACCGCGGAGCTGCCGCGTCTCGGGGAGGTGCGGGTCGGTCTGCGCGGCCGGCACCAGGCGGCGAACGTCGCGGTCGCAGACGCGCTGCTTGACGCATTGGCCGACGCCGGGATCGCACACGCCGACGCCGCGAGCCGGCGCGCCGGGTATGCGAACGCGACGTGGCCCGGTCGCCTCGAGCTCCTGTCCGTGGACGGCGACGAGATCCTCCTCGACGGGGCGCACAACCCTGCGGGCGCTGCCGCCCTGGCCCAGGCCCTCGACGACCTGCGCCCATACCTCGCGCCCGGTCGACTGACCCTGGTCGTCGCGGCCATGGCAGACAAGGACGTCGACGGGATCATCGAGGCGATGAGCGCGGCGACCGCCCTGCAGGGCGCGACTGTGATCGCCACGACGGTCGACGCGGCGCGAGCGATGCCGGCCGAGGCGCTTGCAGCGCGGTGGCTATCGCGGGCGGCGGCGCCGACGCAGGTGATCGCCGAACCCGACCCGCTCGTGGCGCTCGAGCGTGCGCGCCGGCAGCCCGGGCCGACGGTCGTGGCCGGGTCGCTCTATCTTGTCGGGGCCCTCCGGTCGCACCTCGTCGACGATCCAGACCTCCGGGATCCGGTCCAGGCATGACCCCAGAACGCACCGACGAATCCGCCACGCTCCCCGCCAGCCCGCCCACCCGCATCGGTCCGACCACGTTCGCCTGGGGCGCACGTACGTTCGTGATGGGCATCCTCAACGTCACCCCCGATTCGTTCTCGGGCGATGGCCTGCTCCGCGATGCCGACCCGGTCGCAGCGGCCGTGGAGCTGGCACGCCAGATGGTCGACGACGGGGCGGACCTGCTCGACATCGGCGGCGAGTCGACCCGCCCCGGCCACGCCGCAGTGGACGCAGGAGAGGAGATCGCCCGGGTGATCCCGGTCCTCGCCGCAGTCTCCGACGCCCTGCCGCGGACACCGTTGAGCATCGATACCACCAAGGCCGTCGTTGCCGAGGCCGCCCTGGCCGCCGGCGCCGATCTGCTCAACGACGTGTGGGGAACCGGCTCCGACCCCGGGCTGGCCGAGCTCGCCGCCAGCGCGGGCGTCCCGCTGCTCGTGATGCACAACAGGGTGGAGGCGCGTTACGACGACGTTGTGCGCGAGGTCGTTGACGATCTGCGGGCTGCCCTTGAGCGGGCCGAGCGGGCCGGCGTCCCTTCGTCCGACCTGATCGTCGACCCGGGCATCGGGTTCGGGAAGACGGCGGACCACAATGTCGCGGTGCTCCGCCATCTCGGTGCGCTGCGGTCGCTGCGCCGTCCGATCCTGATCGGCACATCGCGCAAGTCGACGCTCGGCAAGATCCTCGACCTGCCACCCGAGGACCGGCTCGAGGCCACACTCGCGACAACTGCCCTGGGGATCGCGGCGGGCATCGATATCGTCCGTGTCCACGATGTCCTGGCGAATGTCCGGGTCGCGCGCGTCAGCGATGCCATCGTCCGCGGTCGATGGTGGAGCGAACCGGAGGGAGGCCCAGCCTGAGCGATCGGATCATCCTCGCGAACATGCAGTTCGAGGGCCGGCATGGCTACTACGATTGGGAGCTGGAGACGGCCCAACCGTTCGAGATCGATGTCGAGCTCGTCATGAACCTGCAGCCGGCCGGCATCGACGACGACTTGACGAAGACCGTCGATTACGGTCGCGTCTACGAGATCGCGCGCCAGGTCGTCGAAGCGACCTCGTTCCGATTGCTCGAGGCGATCGCCGAGGCGATCAGCCACGAGGTGCTAGTCGCATTCGACGTGCAGGAGGTCGGCGTCCGGGTGCGCAAACCGAAGGTCAAGCTGGGTGGACCGCTCGACTACGCGTCGGTCGAGATCTGGCGTCGCCGAAATCCTCGGGCTGATGGCTAGCAGGAGCGTCGCCTCAGCCCTCGGAGGTGGTCCCGCAGGCCCGCCCGCGTTGAAAGCAGGCCTGCGAAGGGTATCAGCGTTCGGGGCGGGTTCCCAGCGTCAGCTGGACGGTCGTCGACTGGCCGCCGCGCAGCAGCTCGAGCATGACCGTGTCGCCGGGCGCGTACTCGCTGAGCGTCGCGTCGAGCGGATGGTCTCCGTCGATCGCCTGGTCGTTGACCTTGACGATGATGTCGCCTTCCCGGATGCCGGCTTCGTCGGCCGGGCTGCCGGAAACGACCGCCGGAGTCGGCGAGTCCTGGGTCCCACCCTGCTGGACGAGGGCCCCCTCGTCGACGGGGAGGTTGTTCGTGTCCGAGAACTGCTTGTCGATCGGCCGGTAGACGACACCCATGTACGGTCGCGCGAGCTGTTCGCCGGCGAGTGCCTGCTCCATGATCGGCCGGGCGATGTCGATCGGGATCGCGAAGCCGATGCCATTGGAGTCAGCAGCGATCGCGGTATTGATGCCGACCACGTTGGCGGCGGCGTCGAGGAGCGGTCCACCCGAGTTGCCCGGGTTGATCGCCGCGTCGGTCTGGATGAGGTTGTTGAGATTCGTGTTGCCATCGGTCGTGATGGTCCGGCCCTTGGCCGACACGATCCCGCTCGTGACCGAATTCGAGTACGTGCCGAGCGGGCTGCCGATCGCGACGACGAGCTGACCGACCTTCAGGCTGCTCGACTGCCCGAGCTGGGCGACCGGCAGATCCGAGCCCTCGATCTTGACGATCGCCAGGTCGGTCAGGGTGTCGATGCCGTAGACCGTGCCGCGCAGGACTCGCCCGTCGTTGAGCTCGACCGACAGCGTGTCGCTGCCCTCGACCACGTGACGGTTCGTGAGGATCCAGCCGCGCGAGTCGTAGATGACGCCCGATCCCACCCCGGTCTCCGGGATGATGCCGGTCGACGTGTCGACGCTGCCGCCGACGGTGATCCGGACGACGGCCGGGCTGGCCTTCGCGGCCACGTTGATCGTGGCCGACGACTCGTCGATCGTCACGGGCTGGTTGTTGGCCCCGACGCTAGTGACGGTCGGCGTGGACGCTACGGGTGCCGGACGGTCGAAGGCGCCGGACGCGTTGAGGGCGACGACCGTGCCACCGGATGCCAGCGCGGCTGACAGGAGCGCGGCACCCAGGACCGTGCCCATCCCGCCTCGACCGGTCCTGGTGCCGCGGACGGCTGCTTCGGTCACGGGCGCAGGGGAGACGGTGGAGGCCGGTTCGTACCACCGCTCCGGGGTCGGCGGGCTGACGGCTTCGTCCGGGCGGGTCCACTCGGGCCGGCTTGTCGCGGGCGGTGTGTAGCCCTCGAGATCGCCGGATGTCCGCATGATGGGCGGCGGGGTCGGTTCGGCAGGCAGCTCGTGCCGCTGCGTGAGTTCTGGGTCGTCGGAGCGGTTGTCGGTCATCGTCTGCTGGTTCCTTTGGTCGGCGCCCCCGCCGGTGAGCGGCGAGGAGGCGAGTCCGTCGCTCCCTACGGTGCCGAGGCCGGATTCACATGGGGAGAGTCGGACGGTGAAGTTTCCGTGATGTTGCGCAGAGCATCATGAGAGGCGTCTGAGGCCGCGCCCCCCGGATCGGAGGCGGTCGCGGCGGCGATCCGCTCGCTCCCCTCGGCCGCCGACGCCACGGCGGCCCGCTGGGCGGCAGGCGTGCCCGCCACGCTTCGTGGATCGCTCGGCAGCCGGACCGTGAACCGGCTGCCGGTCCCTGGTCCGCTCTCGACTGTCACCGTGCCGCCGTGCATGTCGACGATCGACCGGACGATCGCGAGGCCGAGCCCGCTGCCCGATCCCCGCGCCTCGTTGGCCCGGGATCCGCGGTAGAAGCGCTCGAAGATATGGGGCAGCTCGGACGCGTCGATACCGACGCCCGTGTCGGTCACGTCGATGCGTGCGCCGTCTGGTGCCGACGCCACCGACACCCGCACGACCCCGCCTCGCGGCGTGAATTTCACCGCGTTGCCGACGAGGTTCGCGACGACCTGGCCGATCCGCGGCGGATCGTGGCGGATCCTGATCGGCGTCGAGGGCAGGTCCAGCTCGACCGTGACTCCACGACGGCTAGCGAGGGCGTCGTGCTGGTGGGCCGCCGATTCGACGGCCGCCCGCAGATCGTCCGGTCGCAGGTCGAGCAGGACGAGGCCGGAGTCGAGCTTCGAGAGCTCGAGCAGGTTCTGCGCCAGCCAGTCGAGCCGTTCGATCTGACCGGCGCTCGACTCGAGGAACTCCGTGCGCGCCTCCGGGTCGTCGCCAGCGGATTCCATGAGCAGCTGGTTGAAGGTGCGCAACGCCGCCAACGGTGTGCGCAGCTCATGAGAGACGTCGGCCAGGAAGTCGCGGCTACGGTCCCGGTCGCGCCGGATGAGCTCGACACTCTCGGCCAGCCGATCCGCCATCGTGTTGAACTGCACGGCCAACTCCCCAAGCTCGGATGCTCCGGCGCGGAGCTGGGCCGCGGGCACCCGGCGGGTGAGGTCGCCTTCCGCCAGGGCCCGAGAGGCGTCCGTGAGCTGCCGGATCGGTGTAGTGAAGCGGCGAGCGAGAGCGGCCGACACGACGACGGCCAGCCCGAGGGCGAACAGGCCGATCGCGGCGAGCAGGCCCGTGACGTTGTTGATCGCGGTCGCACGGTAGGTGTACGGGTCCGCCAGCGTGACTTCGATCGTGTATCGCCGGTCGAACGGGCCGCCCGCCACGTAATCCGTGACCGCCGTGCGCTCGCGTGCCTGCCCGGCGTCCGGCGGGGCATGACGCGGCAGGAAGACCGTGCCGTTCGACGCCGGCAGGAATTCGGGTCGTACGTCGGGGACCGTCACGGTGGTGCCGATCCGGACGATGACATCGGCCTGCGCGATCTGGTCGGCGATCAGGTCACGGAGCCCATCGTTCTCCAGCCCGATCAGCACGCGTTGGTCGACGAGACCATCTCCATCGATGACCGGCACCCCTCGCGACGCGGCCGCCGTGGTCAACTTGACCAACGTACTGACGGTCGTCAGCCGCTCGTTGAGGTCGGCCTCCTGCTGACGGGTGAAGTAGTCGTCGAGACGGTTCACGACGAAGATCGACACCAGGGCGAGCGTCAGCGCGATGACGGTCACGAAGGCGACGCTCAGGCGAGCCTGGAACGTCCGCGGCTTCAACCGCCGCAGACGGCGCAGCCAGGTGAACCGCCTGTGCACTGCTAGCTCAGCGTTCTGCGAAGGCGTATCCGACGCCCCGCACTGTCAGGACGAATGCGGGCGTCGTCGGATCGTCCTCGATCTTCTCCCGAAGATGGCTGACATGGACATTGATCGTCTTCTCGTCCTGGTCGAGTGCCTCGTAGTCGCGCAGTAGCTCGAGCAGTTCGCCACGCGTGTAGACCCTCCCCGGGCGCGAGGCGAGGTGACGGAGGATCTCGAACTCGGTCGGCGTCAAGCTGATCCGGCGCGCTCCGCGCTGGACACGCCGCCGCTCGAGGTCGATCACGAGATCGCGGTGGCGGAGGACGCGACCGCCGGCGGCATCGGCGAGATCGCCGTACGACCGTCGCAGCAGCGCCTTGATCCGGCTGAGCAGCTCGCGCAGGCTGTAAGGCTTGGTGAGGTAGTCGTCGGCGCCCATCTCGAGCCCGATGACCTTGTCGACCTCGTCGTCACGCGCGGTGAGCACGAGGATCGGCATCTTGGCGCCGGCCGCGCGGACGCGCCGGAGGACCTCGAAGCCATCGATGCCGGGCAACCGCACATCGAGCACGACCAGGTCGGGGGCCTCGCGCGTCGCGATATCGAGGCCCTCCTCCCCGGACCGAGCGACACCGACGTCGTAGCCCTCTTGCTGCAGGGCGTACTGGATGCCGCGCGCGACCGCGTGCTCGTCTTCGACGATGAGAATCGTTGCTGCCACGTTCGGGATGCTACTCCGCGGCACCGATTCAGGCCCGCGGTAGGAGGGAGCGCCGCCGAAGGCGCCGGGGAGCAGCCGAGCGAGCGCACCTCGAGGTGCGTGAGCGAGGCAGCGGACACGGCAACGAACGCCGGCGCCCCTCATAGCGCCTGCCCTCGTGGTATCCTGCGCAGCGCTCCGGGCGCCTCGCTCCCCGCCGGCGAGCCGCGGCCCGTCGTCCGTACGAACGAAACACCACCCGAGGTCCGATCCAATGGCAATCGCCCGCCCGACGCTGGCCGCCGAGCACCGCGAGGTGACCGGCAAGGCCGTCTCACGACTCCGCAAGGACGGCCGCCTCCCGGCCGTCGTCTACGGACACGGCGTGGAATCGACCAACGTCTCGATCAACGCCCACGACTTCGACCTGCTGCGCAAGCATGCCGGGCCGAACGCACTCATCGACCTGTCGGTTGACGGGAAGGCGGCGAACCCGGTCCTCATCAACGGGGTGCAGATCCATCCCGTTCACCGCCGGCCGCTGCATGCCGACTTGTTCCTCGTGCGCATGACCGAGGAGCTCATCGTCGACGTGCCGCTCGTTGCCACCGGTGAGTCATACGCGGTCATGCAGCTGAACGGGACTCTCCTCCACCCGACCGAGACGGTCCGCGTGAAGGCCCTGCCGGATCACCTGCCCCAGTCGATCGAGTACTCGGTCGAGTCTCTCGCCGACTTCGACGCGGCGATCTACGTGCGCGACCTGCAGATCCCCTCGGACGTGACGCTCTTGACGGACCCTGATGAGATCATCGCCAAGGTCCAGGCGCCGCGGATCGAGATCGAGGAAGAGCCCGTCGTCGCCGAGGGCGAAGAGGTCGAGGGCGAGGAAGGTGCCGAGGGCGAGGGCGCCGAAGGCGAAGCCCCGTCTGGCGAGGCGGCATCTGAGGCGGCACCCGAGGAGGGCTGACCCAGCCCTTCGCGGCGGCCGCCGGCCCTGCGTCAGGGCCGCGACCCCGACGCGCCGCCTCCCGACGCCTCAGCCTCTCATGACGCTCTCAGCAACGGTCCGGACGATGCCCTGCGACGGAGGGACATCGACCAGAACGTAGCGACGGTTTCGGAGCCCACGGACCGCGAGGGCTCCTATGAACGACACTCGTGCGCTCCATCCCGTCGACGATCCCCTCGATGGACGGACGGCCAGTGAGGCCGTCCTCTTCGAGATCAGACGCGTGATCGTCGGCCAGGACGCGATGCTCGAGCGCGTCCTGATCGCGCTGCTCGCCGGCGGCCACCTCCTGCTGGAAGGCGTCCCCGGCCTCGCCAAGACGCTGACCGTCAAGACCCTGGCCGATGTCCTGGACGCGAGCTTCCAGCGCATCCAGTTCACGCCCGACCTCGTGCCGGCCGACCTCATCGGCACCCGCATCTTCCGCCCCGACCGAAGCACGTTCGAGACCGAACGCGGTCCGGTCTTCTGCAACTTCCTGCTCGCCGACGAGATCAACCGGGCACCCGCCAAGGTCCAATCGGCCCTGCTCGAGGTTATGCAGGAGCGGCAGGTGACCATCGGCCCGGAGACCTTCCCGGTGCCCCGTCCGTTCCTGGTGATGGCGACCCAGAACCCGATCGAGTCCGAGGGCACATACCCGCTGCCCGAGGCGCAGGTCGACCGATTCATGATGAAGGTGCGGGTCGACTACCCGACGCCCGGCGAGGAGGCCGTGGTCGTGGAGCGCTCGCTCCGGGCAGCTGCCGAGCTCGTGCCGATCCTGACCGCCGAGATGTTGGCACGGCTGCAGGCGCTCACGGCCGACGTGTACGTCGACCGGGCCGTGATCGACTACGCGGTCGCCCTGGCCGGCGCGACACGCGCTCCCTCTTTGGTCGGGTTGCCGAACGTGGCCCCCTTCATCGCCTACGGCGCCAGCCCGCGCGGGTCGATCTACCTCATCCACGCGGCCCGGGCACTTGCGGTCGTGCGGGGGCGTCGCTACGTCCTGCCGTCCGACGTGACGGAGCTCGCTCCGGACGTCCTGCGCCATCGCATCGTGCCGAGCTTCACCGCGCTGGCCGAGGAGGTCTCGGCCGACATGATCCTCGACCGCATCCTGCCGGCCGTCCCCGTGCCACACCTGGTCGCGACGCAGGAGACGGCATGACCGCCGTGCGATCCGCCGCGCAGCCTGGCCCCGGCCCCACCCCGGTCGCGTTGCTGCGGGCGCTGGATCTCACGATCGGGCGACGCATCCGCGGTCTGCTGCCGGGTGATTTCCGGGCCCACGACCTCGGTGGAGGTCTCGAGCTCGCCCAGGTTCGGCCCTACCAGCCCGGCGACGATGTCCGCCGCATCGACTGGAATGCGACGGCGCGGACGACCATCCCGCATGTCCGCGTCCACGTCCCGGAGCGAGCGCTGACCAGCTGGCTTGTGCTCGACGTCTCGGCGTCCATGGCGTTCGGCACGGCGCTCCGGCGCAAGGCCGATGTGGCAGCAGGGGTCGCGATCGCGGCCGCGCATCTCGCCACGCAACGCGGGAACCGCCTCGGGATCGTGACGTTCGGCGGTCCGGCCGACCGGCGTCTGGCCCCGACGGGCGGCCGCGACGGCGTCCTCTCGGCCCTCCTACTCGCCCGCCTGGACATCGAGCTGGACGGCCCCCCGGGCGCCGATCCGTCGCCGGCGGCAGCGCTGCGCTTCATCGCGGCGGCCGCCAAGCGCGGCGGCCTCGTGGTCATCGTGTCCGACTTCCGCGGCCCTCGGGATTGGCTGCGCCCGCTGGCGGCGGTCGCGGCACGGCACCAGGCCCTGGCGATCGAGATCGCCGACCCGCGGGAGAGCGATCTGCCGGATGTCGGCGACCTGACGCTGATCGACGCTGAGACCGGCCGCGAGGTGCGGGTCGACACGTCGTCGGCACTCCTGCGCGAGCGGTTCGCCGCCGCCGCCGCCGACGAACGTCAGTCACTCGCACGTGAGCTCCGGCGACTCGGCGTCGGCCACGTCACGCTGTCCACTGCGACGAGCTGGCTGGACAGCCTCGCGTGGCAGCTGCGCATCCTGGGACGGGCGTCATGAGCTTCGCATCGCCCGTGCTGCTCCTCGCCCTTCTGCTGGTGCCACTCGCGATCGCTGGGTACCTCCTTGTCCAGCGGCGGCGATCCCGGTACGTCGTGCGCTTCACGAACGTCGACCTCCTGTCCAATCTCGTCCCACGAACGCCGGCCTGGCGCCGCCATGTTCCGCCGGCCCTCTATGTGCTGGCGCTCTCGGCGCTCGTCATCGGGCTCGCCAGGCCGTCGGCGATGCTGGCGGTCCCGCGAGAGGACGCGACGATCGTCCTGACGATGGACGTCTCGGGCTCGATGCTCGCGACCGACGTCGCCCCATCCCGTCTCGACAGCGCGAAGCAGGCCGCGTCCGCGTTCATCGACCAGTTGCCGGCCTCGTTCCGGGTCGGGCTCGTCACGTTCGGCACGGCGGCGCAGGTGGCCGTCTCGCCGACGACGGATCGAGCGGAAGTGCACGCCGCACTCGATGCTCTTCAGGCGGATGGCGGGACAGCCCTTGGCGATGCGATCGAGCTGTCGCTGGGGATGGCGCAGGACGTGATCGACGCCGCCGCGAACTCGGCCGCCGACCCGGGCGCAGGCTCGGCCAGCCCCTCGCCGCCACCGTCGGCCGGTTCCTCGCCCGACCCGTCGGCGCCGGCCGGTGCGTCCGAGCCGCCGTTGGTCGCGACCGTGCTCCTGTCCGACGGGGCGAACTCGACGGGCAAGCTCGAACCAGCCGAGGCGGACCGCGCCGCCGCGGCCGCAGGGATGCCGATCTATACGATCGCGCTCGGCACCGCGACGGGCGTCGTGTCGGTGACCGACGAGTTCGGTGTGCCACACACAGTCGAGGTCCCGCCGGACACCGACACGCTCGCGGCGATCGCCGAGACCACCGGCGCGCGGTCGTTCGAGGCGCCCACCGCCGACGATCTACAGAAGATCTACGAGAGCCTCGGCTCACGCGTGGGCGTCCGCTACGAGGCCCAGGAGATCACCCAGTGGTTCGCTGCCGCTGGCCTGGTCCTGATGGTGGCCGGCGCCGGTCTCGCCGCCCACTGGTTCAACCGATTCCCATGACCGACCCGCATGCCCGGACCGAGGTGGCGATGGCCTGACCGTGTCGTGCCCCAGCCACACGACCCAGCACTCACAGGAGATGCACATGCAATGGGATGACCAGTCCACGGGCGGGACGGCGACGCCACCGCCCATCGAGGATCCCGCCACGACCAAGCCGGCGACGGACCCGAATCCGTTCCGTCGGACCCTTCTCACCGCCGGGATGGCGGCAGCACTCCTCGTCGCCGGCGGCGCCGCGGTCGTCGCGGCCGCCAGCCCGGATCCGTCGACCAGTCCGGGGCCGGGAGCGAGCGGGCAGCCGTCGACCGATGGGTCGACGGACTCCTCGCGAGGTGAACGGCTCCGCGACGGCCAGCCGTGCGATGAGGACAGCGGTGGCTCGGGCGGTTCGGGTGGCTCCGGCGGGTCGGATGGCGGCCAGACCCCGGACCCGTCGCCCGACACCCCCGACCCGTCGCCGAGCACGCCTGCCCCGTTGACCTAGGCGGAACCCCACGACTCGAGCGGCCGGCATCTCGCCGGCCGCTCGATCATCCCGCCCAGTTTGGAAGGACATTGTCGATCTCCTGGAGGACGTCCAGGAAGCCGGCAACCGGGCCCGATGGTGGCCCGATGTCGCGTCGCCTGATCGCCACGATCCGACGACGGATCGGCGCCGCTCCCTCGATGTCGATCGCGCGGAGCCGACCGTTCGCCAGCTCCACGGCGACCGACGTGTGGGGCAGCAGCGCGACGCCGAGGCCCTGGCCGACCATCTGTTTCGCCGAGTCGATGTTGTCGAGCTCCATGACGCCGCCGGGCGCGACGCCTGCCTCCCGGAAGAATGCGTTCGTCAGGTCGTAGTAGCTAGACGTGCGATCGAACAAGATGAGCCGGGCGCCCTCCAGCTCGTGGACCCCGACCGTCGTCCGGTCCCCGAACCGGTGGCTGCCTGCTGCCACGAGGACGAGCTCGTCGTCATAGAGCGGCCGCATCTCGACGTCCGGGTGGCGGAGCTCACGCACCAATCCGAGATCGATCTCGCGGCGCAGCGCCAGATCTAGGATCTCCTCCGAATGGCCGGTCCTGACGACCAGCCGAACATTCGGGAACCGTCGCGTGTACCGGACGAGGAGCGACGGCAGGACGTACGTACTGACCGCGGGTGCGGCACCTAGGACGAGTTCGCCAGTCCCGCCCCGGCGGAGTTCCGAGAGCAGGCTCGCTCCGGCATCCAGTGCGGCCATGGCCCGCTCCGCATACGGGAGAAACGCGCGGCCCGCATCGGTCAGATCCATCCCGTGCCGACCGCGAACGAACAATGCGGTGCCCAGTTCCGACTCGAGCGCCTGGATCCTGGCGGTCAACGCCGGCTGCGTCACGTGCAGCGCACCGGCGGCGCGGCTGAGATTGCGATGACGGGCGGTCTCGAGGAAGCCTTCGACCTGGCTGAGGAGCATGGCTGGCCATCCCACGGACGATATCAATGAGATTGATAGGAAACATAACATCATTCGATTGGACTGATGGGTCACCATCAACTAGCCTTGTGACCTCGCCGGCCTTCCCAGCGGGCGCACCGAGGAGACCGTCATGGGTCCGAACGCGATACCCACCCGCATCACGATCGACTTCCGGGACGCGGCTATGCCATCACGGACATGGATCCTCGGCGTGGACTCAGGCGGGCCGGATCGCCTCGAGCTCGTCGCCTTCGAAGGTCGTGACGAGGCGCGGTCGCCTGCCGGACGCCCGCGCGAACTGCCCCGATCCGCGGGGCCTGCGGCCGCCCTCTTCGCGGAGTGCGCCTGCCCCGATTACTGCGAACGCGACCACGCGAACGAATAGCACAGCGCCAGCCGTCAACCGCCAGATGCGTTCGCGCCCCGATCCGGCCATCGACGCTCGCGTCGCCGATCTGCGGGACTGGTTCGCCTCGCCACGGTTCGCGGGGATCGTCCGACTCCATACCCCCGGCGAAGTCGCCGAGCAGCAGGGAACGATCCCGCACGACTACACGATCGCTCGCGCGGCGGCCGAGGCGTTCTATGCACGACTCCGTGACCTGTTCGAAGCGGGGCTGCAGATCACGACGTTCGGGCCGTACTCACCCGGGCAGGCCGTGGTGATGAAGCGGCTGGGCATCGAGGGCATCTATCTCGGAGGCTGGGCGACGTCGGCCAAGGGGTCGGCGACGGAGGACCCAGGACCCGATCTCGCGAGCTACCCGCTGAGCCAAGTGCCGGACGAAGCCGCCGGCCTGGTGCGCGCCCTGCTCGCGGCCGACCGCAACCAGCACTTCCAGCGCACTCATATGACCGATGACCAGCGGGCCGCGACCCCGATGATCGACTTCCGGCCGTTCATCATCGCCGACGCCGACACCGGGCATGGCGGCGACGGGCATGTCCGCAACCTCATCCGTCGGTTCGTCGAGGCCGGTGTGCCCGGCTATCACATCGAGGACCAGAAACCGGGTGCCAAGAAATGTGGGCATCAGGCTGGCAAGGTCCTCGTGTCGTCGGAGGAGCAGATCAAACGACTGAACGCCGCCCGACTGCAACTCGACATCATGGGGGTGCCCGGGATCATCGTGGCTCGGACAGACGCGGAGGCCGCGACGTTTCTCGAGGGTCGGACCGACGAACGCGACCAGCCGTTCATCCTCGGCGCGACAAACCTCGAAGTCCCGAGCTATCGCGCCGGACTGGTCGCGATCCTCCGAACGCTCGATAACCTCGGGCTCGAGGACGTTCGCGGCCACCTCCTGTTCGCGATCCCCGATGGGGAGCTCAAGGTCGCGACGGACTGGCTCGGCCGGACCGGTCTGCTCGATCGCGCCCGACGGCTCGGCGGGGCCGCTGTCGGCGGCGATCGCGATGGGCTCCACACCACGTTGGACGCGCTCGACGACGAATACGCCGCGACTTGGCAGACCCACGCCGTCCTGCGGACCTACAGCGAGGCCGTCGCCGACACCCTGGCAACCCGGATCGCTGACGGCGAAACGTTCACGACGAGCGTCGAGGCGTGGCGGACCTTCGCCCGATCGGCCTCATTCAGCGAGATCCGCGTCGCGGCCGATGGGCTCGGCCTTCGGGTCGCCTGGGATCCGGAGCTGCCTAAGACGCCCGACGGCTATTACCAGGTCCAAGGCGGCATCGATTACGCGATCGCCAAGTCGCTGGCGGTCGCGCCGTTCGCCGACCTGCTCTGGATGGAGACCAAGACCGCCGATCTCGAGGACGCGCGCCGATTCGCCGACGCCATCCACGCGGTGTACCCGGACAAGATGCTGGCCTACAACCTGTCGCCGTCGTTCAACTGGGACACGACCGGGATGGGCGACGACGAGATGCGTCGCTTCCCGGAGGAGCTCGGCAAGCTCGGCTACGTCTTCGACTTCATCACCTACGGGGGACACCAGATCGACGGGCTCGCGGCCGAGGAGTTCGCGCGGGCGCTCAATGAGGACGGGATGCTCGCGCTCGCGCGGCTCCAACGCCGGTTCCGACTGCTTGAATCGCCCTATCGGACGCCGCAGTCGCTCGTGGGCGGCGACCGTCTGGATGCGGCGCTCATGGCATCGTCCGGTCGGACGGCGGCGACCAAGGCCATGGGCAAGGCCTCGACCCAGCACCAGCATCTCGTCCAGACCGAGGTGCCGACCTCTCTGCTCGAGTCCTGGCTGGCCGTGTGGCGAGACCGTTGGGACCACGAAGGAGCTCTGCGGGTCGAGCTGCGGCCTCACGTCGCAGGCTCGGACCTCCTGGAGATCCGAGTCGCCGACGCGGAGGGGGCGTCCATGGCGGACGTCGTGTTCACGAGCATCGTCGATCGCCGCGGCCGGACGATCCTGTCAGTCCGCGACCAGAACACGAACGCGGCGGTCCGCCGCCGCCGCCTGATGACGCTTATCCAACTGTTCCTCGTGCACCGCTACGGGGCCTCGTCGGTCCACTACGTCACGCCGACCGCCGACAACGCCGCGCAGACCGAGCGCATGCGCGAACTCGGGTTGTTCTCGACGGTCCAGACCGAGATCGGGCAGATCATCGTCGGACAGGTCGATCGCGCGCGGGTCGCTGTGCTCGCGGCGCCGGACAGCCCGGCATTGGGCGATCTCATCCGCACGGCCACCGGAGCGCCCCCAGCCGCGCCCGTCCGCGCGGGCGGCTAACCGGACCGGACCCCCGACGCGTAGACGATGGCCGCCCGGAAATGCAGCTCGTCGGGGTCGAGCGCCATCAGACGCTCGCGGAACCGCATGAGGAACCGACGCCGGTCGGCGCGGCCCATCTCCTCGAACAGCGTTTCCTCGTCGTACTCCGTCAGGAAACCGATATAGCCGTCGACGGTGAACGCGTGGTCGAGCAGCGCGCGAGACGCATCGACATCGCTGAAACCGGCACGCCGGAGTTCCGCCACCGCACGATCGACCGACGGGATGTCGCCGGTCCTCGGCCGGTCCTCCTCGTCCTCGTAGCCGAACTCGGTGAGCAGCGCGTCGAAGATCCGGTCCGGCGCGAACGAGCGCTCGTCGACGAGCCACGTGACATATTCGAGGCGACCGCCTGGTCGCAGGACCCGTCGGATCTCGCGTAGCGCTTTCGGCCGGCTGGCCACGAGCTGGAGCACGAACGATGACATCGCGAGATCGAACGTGGCGACGGCGAACGGCATGTCGGACGCAGCCGCCACCGTGCCGGTGAAGCGCGAGCGAAGCCCGTCACCGGCCTCGGCGACGAGCGCTTCCGTCGTCGCGACCATCTCGCGCGAGGCATCGACGCCCGTGACACGGACCGTCGGCCAGCGGGCGAGCGCCGGCCGGCTCAGGTTGCCGGTGCCGACACCGACATCGAGCAGCTCGGTCGCTCCGGCCTCGACAGCGGGACCGACCCGGTCGAGCAGCGCGACAGCGCTCGGGGCCAGCACCGGCGCCCACCAGCGTTCGTAGCCCGCGGCGATCCGGTCGTACTTCTCAGTCTGTTCCGACACGGCCTCATCGTGCCATGCCGTCGAGGACGGGTCAGCTGGGCGCCGCGACGTCTCCCCGTCGACGCCCGATCCCGATGAGACCGAGGCGGCGCAGGATCGCGATCACCATGACGGCGAGGACACCGATGACGATGATCAGGGGAAGCCAGACGATGGCGAACCAGATCCCTGCGGTCGTGAGCGCCTGAAGGATGTCCACCAGGCTGGCCGTGGCCTCGTCCACGACGGCGGCCGGCTCCCAGCCCTTGGCCGCGACCTGCACGGCCACGACCGGCGTGCTGAAGCCCGCCGTCAAGGTCGCATAGGACGCCTGGTCCTCGATCGCGGTCAGTTGGGCCGTGAGTTGCTCGATCTGCTCGCGCACCGCGGTCAGCTGGGCCTGGACCTCGAGAACGTCGGTGACCCGCGCGGCCTTCGCCGAGATGTCCTGGAGCGCCACCTCGCTCGCCCGCAGGTTCTTGATCCGTGCCTCGAGATCCACGACGGCGCCGGTGACCTCGACCGCGTTGGTCCTCTCGTTGACGACCTTCGTCGACGGGCCGGCGATGCCACGGAGCAGGTCGAGCGCGTCCTCCCAGCGGTCGACCGGCACCCGATACGTGATCGTCGCGACCGGGCGGTCGTCGACGTTCTCGGTCTGCGAGGCGCCGATGTAGCCGCCCATGCGGCGGACACCGTCACGGGCGGCCAGGAGCGCGGCCGGTACGTCGGCGACCTGCAGCTCGATCGTGCCGGTGCGCACGATCTTCGCGTCGTCCACGAGGCTACCGACCTGATCGACGGGAACGGGAGCCCCGCTCGGCGGGGCGCCCGCCGCGGGTGCGGCCTGACCACCACCGAACTCGTCGGGTGGCGTGACCGCATTCCCGACCGGGGCCAGCCTTTGGCTCGCCGCGCCGCCGCAGGCGACGATGACCACGAGTGCCACGGCGAGCAGGAAGATTCCGATGATCGATGACCGGTTCGGACGCATTGCGCGACCTCCGTGATGCCCGGCGGCCGAGTGGTCGCGCGCGGCACGGCGCGGACGCCCGATGTCGACCCGCGGTTCCGTCGTTGAGCGACCGTGGACCGCCCGTTCCGCCACATCGCGCGGCCAGCGGGCGTCCAACCGCCGAGCCCCAGGATCCGTCGTGCAGCCCGACGCCCGGCTCTAACCCCGAGGTGTGCCCATGGATCGTCGCGACGCCCGTTCCCTC
>DASTIG010000134.1:0-6472 GCA_035717785.1 Candidatus Limnocylindrales bacterium | reverse complement strand
GCTCACGGCGGCCACGAACGTCGAGCGGAGGTTGAACAGGAACAGGAAGATCGTCAGCACGGCAAAGACGGCGCCAAGTCCGCCCTCGCGCAGGAGTCCCTCGCTCGACTCGAGGATGAAGACGGACTGATCCGAGACGGTAGCGATCTCGATCTCGCCGGGATGGCGGGCGGCGACCTCGTCGAGCTTCGCCTGCGCGGCTTGAGCCACCGACACCGTGTTCGCCGTGCTTGCCTTGCTGATCGAGATGGTGACCGCCGGCTGACCGTTGGTCCGCCCGTACCCGGTGGTCGCAAGGCTCACGACCTCGACAGTGCCGAGCTCACCGAGGGTGATAGGGCGTGGGGCGCTCGCAGTCGGAACGGGGGAAGCGGGAACGACGGGCGACGAGGCGGCCGGCAGCGGCGTCGATGCTCGAACCCCGACGACGAGGCTCCTGATCTGGTCGACGGACTCGAATCGTCCGATCGTCGAGACGGGGATCCGCGCACCGTCGACCGCGAGCTCGCCGCCCGGAAGGGTCAGGTTGTTGGCCTGCAGGATGCCGACAACCTGCTGCGATGAGACGCCGGCCTCGGCGAGACGATCAGGATCGAGCGTGACGACCAGCCGGTCCTCGAGGCCGCCGGCGAGGTCCGCGGTGGCGACGCCCGGGAGCGACAGAAGCTCAGGGATGAGTTCGGTCCTCGCGATCTTGGCAGCGCCTTCGAGATCGGTTTCGCCCTGGGCGGAGACCGACGCGATGAGGATCGGCGCGGCATTGAAGTTGAAGGCAGCGACAGTCGGTTCGACGCCGACTGGCAGGTCGGACGTGCGGATGTTCTCCTCGATCGTGGCGACCGCCTCGTCGAGGTCTGCGCCGTAGTCGAACTGGGCGACGATGAACGCGAATGAGTTGGCTGAAGTCGACTGGAGCTGGTCGAGGCCCGGGACTCCCGACACGGCGCGCTCGATCGGCTTCGTCACCTGTTCGGTGACGTCGGCGGCGCCGGCACCCGGGTACGGTGCGATGACCGTGACGATCGGAAAGGAAACGTCGGGCAGGAGCTCCTGCTTCAAGCTCCCCCAGGCGAGCACGCCCGCGATGAAGAGGGCCGCGGCGAGCAGGAGCGTCACGCTCCGCTTGCCGATCGCGAGCTCGCTGAGGCGGTTCATTTCTTGCTCCCGGGGATGCCTGCGGGGGCGGCTGATGCGACGCTCGCGGACGCCGCGTCGGCCATGATGTGGATCGCACGGGTGATGACCTCGAGGTCGTCGTCGCCCACCTGCTCGAACAGCGTCCGTAGCTGGTGCGTGCTGAGCTCGCGGATCTGTTCCAGCGTCTCCATCCCCAACGCAGTGACCGACACGCGGACCTGTCGGCGATTGTTGGGATCGTCCGATCGCGCGAGCAGACCGAGTTCAACGAGGCGATCGACCGCGCCGCTCGCAGTCGAGACCGTGACCCCAAGCTGGTGGGCGATCTCGGACATGCTCAGCTCCCCGACCGCCATGACGACGTACAGGAGCTTCGCCTGCGCCATCGTGATGTCGAGCGTAGTGAACTCGGCCGCATGTACGGCCATCAGCCGCTGCTGCAGGACCTCAAAGGCTGCCAGGGCCCGATCGAGTGCCGATCGCGCCGCTCGTTTGTTTGGTTCTGCCATACGGTTCGATTATCCCGTACTGTTTGGGAAGAACGAACATACGGCGCGGCGGGATGGCACGTCAAGCTCGCCGATGGTCCTGCCTCAGACACAGCGAGGAGATCGCAGTCTGGTAGGCCTCGGCCGCTTGGGCGGAGGAAGATGATGTCGATTGGCATCGCCATCGAGTGGTCGCGAGAAAGGCAGCAATCGGATGCCCCGACTCCAAGTCAAGACGTTCGCCACCCCGGACGAGGTGCGCACCTTCCCGAAAGGTCAGGCGGCCGTGGTCAACCTTGACGAGGCGACCATCGGGCGATCTACCTGGAGTCCAGGATGGCGATGGTCGACTGATCTCGCCCCGATCATGGGAACCCGCAGCTGCCAAGTGCATCATCTGGGCTACTCCGTGTCCGGCGTCCTGCACGTCGCCATGGATGACGGCCAAGGGCTCGACATCCCTCCGGACTCGGTCTTCGAGATCCCGCCCGGCCACGACGCATGGGTGGTCGGCGACGAAGCGTGGGTCACGGTCGAATGGACGAGTGCCCGGATCGTCGGCGTCGCACCGGAAGGTCCGGGAGAACGGGTTCTCGCGACGGTCCTCTTCACCGATATCGTCGACTCCACGGCCACCCTCCAGAGACTCGGCGACACCGCGTGGCAGGAAATGCTGCGGCTCCACAACGCTCGTCTCCGCGATGACCTGAACGTCTTCCATGGACGCGAGGTCAAGACGACGGGCGATGGCTTCCTGGCCGTCTTCGACGGCGCGACGAAGGCCGTCCGCTGCGGGGCGGCGATGACCCGCTCCGCGCACGCGATCGGCCTCCCGATCCGGGTCGGTATCCACACGGGTGAAGTCGAGTTCGTTGGAGACGATGTCCGCGGCGTTGCTGTCCACGCGGCCGCGCGGGTCATGTCGCTCGCGGGACCAGACGATGTCCTCGTCTCGTCAACGACGGCCGACCTCCTCGAGGGGTCGGGGCTCGCGCTCGAGGACGCCGGGGCGCATGAACTCAAGGGCCTGTCAGGACGCCGCCAGTTGTATCGACTCGCCCTGGACGGGTCGTCGGCGCGACAGGAGTGAGCGAGCGGAGTTTGGGGAACGGCAGGGGTCGAGTTCCGCTCGAGGTCGAATTTCCTTTGGTCAGGCGGTGGCCAGCCGAGGCTGGGCGGGCGGGCTCTCGCGGCGCAGCTTTAGGCATCGCAGGAGTTGGGCGTTGGCAGCCACGATGATGGTCGATGTGCTCATCGCGATAGCCCCGACCGACATCGGCAGGTCGATCCCCCAGGGCACGAGCACGCCCATGGCGATCGGGATGGCCACCAGGTTGTAGCCCGTGGCCCAGACCAGATTCTGGACCATCTTGTTGTAGGTCGCCCGCGACAGTTCGATCGCCGCCACCACATCGCGAGGGTCGCTCCGGACGAGCACGATGCCGGCCGACTCGACGGCCACATCGGTGCCCGGCGCCGATGGCGATCCCGACGTCCGCGGTCGCCAGAGCGGGCGCGTCGTTCACCCCATCACCCACCATGGCGACCTTTTGGCCGCCCTCCTGGAAGCGCTTGACCGCCGCAGCCTTATCGGCCGGGAGGACTTGGGCCGCGACCTCATCGATGCCCAGGCGCCGAGCCACCGAGTCGGCCACTGCCTGGCTATCGCCAGTGATCATGGCCACCCGCACGCCCAGAGAGTGGAGCAGATCCACGGCCTCCTTTGACTCGGGCCGGACTTCATCTTCGACAGCGATCGCCCCGGCCACCTGGCCGTCCACAACGAGGTGCAGGACCGTCCGGCCTTGACGGATGACGACCGGGATCGTCAGAGCGAGCGTCAGCCAGAACTTGTCGCGGAACATGGCGACCGAGTGCCCGGCGTGCTTGTCGTGGCCACCAGCCGCGCGGCCGTCGTGGTCACCGCCAGGTCGTTGGCCGTGTCCAGGCACTTGCGTTCCGGCCGCAGGGGTGTTGCGATCCTCAACTCGCTCAGCGGCGTGTTGCTGATGGTCGTGCTGGTGGTCCATGACCTCTGTTCGAGATGTGCGTCGTGATACTGCCTACTCGGGCTGGGGCTCCAACACGGCGACCGCGGTCTCCTGGGATCGCTTGGCGGCGTAGGCGTCTGTACCCTATTCGGCGGGCGAATGTTCCCCCGGTCGTCGTGCTCGCGTCCGTCGAGCGGCTAGCCGGTGCGCTGGTGCGGGCGACGCGCGACGGCAGTGTCGATCCGCGCGCCAACGTCGGGGAAGCGGGCCATGACCCGGCCGAACTCGTAGCGGTCGAGCTGCACGAACTCGCACGCAGTCGCGCATGTCACGGTCGCGGTGTGGGTCGTCTCCTCCACCAGGGCGATCTCGCCGAGGAACCCGCCGTCGGACATCGACCGCATGAACTCGCCGTTGCGCGTGACATGCACGGTGCCGGTCACGATGACGTAGAAGGACTCCGCCGCCTCGCCCTCGCCCATCAGCACCGTGCCGGCGGGCATCGAGACGAGCTGAGCCAGGGTCGCGATCGCTTCCAGGCTGCGCCCTTCGAGCCTGGCGAAGATCGGGAGGCGAGCCACGATGGCGGTCTTTTCGTCCATGGTCCGGAGCATAGCGGGACGGGACCCTTCGCCGGAGAGCGGCGAGACGTGACCTAGTCGTCCAGCGGGAAGGTCTGCGCCTCAGCAGCCTCGCTGCGCACCTCTGAGAGATACACGGAGCGCACCGAGAACAGCTGCCGAAGCTCACCGAGCATGGTCGTGAAATGCTCGCTGCGGTACGCGTTGTCGGTCAGGGCGAGGCCCGTGAAGTACAGGCCGACGATCCCGCTCAAGAGCGCGCTGACGATCAGCAGCTCCGTCGACAGGATGCGCGTCTCACCAAGGAGGTCGAACTCCCAGACGACCGTGACCGGCGCCAAGATCCACTGCTCTTGGACCGATGCCGGCACCACCAGCAGACCGAATGCCACGAGGAAGGCCATCACCAGCAGCGCGACGAAGGTCGACTGCAGCAGCTGGTTGATGACCACGACGAAGTCGAGGTTGATCCGCTGGAGCCAGGTCAGACGCGCGGCGGGACTGGCGGGTCGCTTCGAGGAGTCCGCGATCGGCGCGGCAGGTGTCCCCTGCACGTCGGCCTCGACGATGTCCCAGTCGGTCCCCGCTTCGAGGCGACGGATCTCGGGGCGGAAGGTCGTGACGATGAGCAGCGACGCGATCAGCACCAGGAGCAGCAGGACAGCGGCGAGCTCGCCACCATGCAGCGAGTGCGCCGCCTCCCAGATCTCGGCCGCGAACATCAGGAACACGACGAGGATCAGCAGCACCGGCAGCGTCCTCGAGAGCAGCGTCACGATGTGGAGCAGATGCTCCCGCAGGCGTCCGAGTGCCCACAGCGCGATCTCGAGTAGGCCGAACGCGATGACCACGTAGATGATGCCGATGCCGAGCAGGATGTTGAGTGCCATCACGATCGACATCGCCGGATCCCGCCCGACCACGAGCGTGGGGATCCCCGGCAGGATCGCGAAGACCGCGATATCGGTGACGTCGAACCGCCGCCGCGGACCGCTCACAGAGCGACGGCGTATGGCCATGATGACCCGGTAGGCCACCAACACGAACAGGAGCGATGCGAGCGCTCCGACGAGGTCCCACGGCCAGGGGATGTCTGGCCGTCCCAGCCAGTACAGCACCGTCCAGATGACGATCCACGCCGCGATGAACGGCGTCGCCCGCGCGTCCATGCTCTGCTCGGTGCTGTAGCCCTCGATGAACTGCGGCACGCCGCGTCGCACGAACCACCGCTCGATGTCCCGACGTGGGCCAGACGGGACCGTGCGCGGAGCGACCTGCAGGAGCACATCCATCGCTCACAGCCTACGGGGACGCGACGTGCAGTACGAATTGGTCATGGCTGGCGGGACCGCATGTTCGTACGTTGCCCGTCAGCACCATGCCCTCTCGTTTCCTGCGCCGTGCCGTCCTGGTTTCGGCCGTCCGATCGTATCGGCGGCTGGGCATCCGCGCGGTCGTCGTGGCGCCCGCGATCGCAGTCATCGTCGTCATGGCCGTCATCGTCTCGAACAGCGTCGCGAACGAGCTGCGCGAGGGCGCCAAGGAAGCCGCGGTCCACAACGTCGAGGCGATCGTCCGTGGCTACGTCGATCCGGCGCTGCAGGAGACGAGCCTCGATCTCGACGCGCGGCATGATCCGGCGATCGACGCGCAGCTCGAGCGACTGGTGCTATCGGGCGAGATCCGCCGCATCAACCTCTGGTCACGCGACGGCCGGATCGTGTATTCGAGTGAGCCCGCGATCCGCGGCCAGCGCTTCTCGATCGGCCCGCTCCTCGCGAGCGCCTACGCCGGGGACGGGGTTGCGCGCTACGTCGGGGCAGACGAGTCCACGGTCGTCACCAGCAGCGTGTCGGGCGAAAGCGCGTCACCGGCGTCGGAGCGCTACCTCGAGCTGTTCGTCCCGATCCGCGGGGCGGTCGATGGGAATCCGATCGGCGTCTACGACGTGTACCAGGACGCCCGCCTCATCGAGCAGCGCATCGCCGCCGTCCGATCAGGCGTGTTCGTGGTCGCGCTGTTCGCGTCGAGCATGCTGGCGGCCCTGATCTGGATGGCATTCGGGGGCGCGTCGCGTGTACTCGCCGCCAAGAACCGCCGCCTCCAGGAGCAGGCCACGACGGAGCGGCTTCTGCTCGTCGACCTGCAGCGCAGCGAAGAGCGTTTCCGCTCACTCGTCCGAAATGCGTCGGACGGTGTCGTGGTGCTCGGGGACGACGGCATGATCCGCTACGAGAGCCCCGCCGTCGAGCGGATCCTGGGTCGCCGCCCGGAC
>DASTIG010000133.1:0-59696 GCA_035717785.1 Candidatus Limnocylindrales bacterium | reverse complement strand
AGACCTGGAAGCAGTTATTCGAGGTCGCACCGAAGTACTCGGGCCGGATCGTGATGGTGGAGTCGGCCGGCGACGTCATGACGGCGCCTCTCAAGGCCCTCGGTTACTCGCTCAACTCCACTGACCCGACTGAGCTCGGCGAGGCACGCACGCTGCTGCAAGGCATCGCGCCGCACGTCCTGGCGCTGGATTCGAATGACTATGCCGACAAGCTGGCCACCGAGGAGGCCGTCATGGGCCTCGTGTGGACGGGCGGCGTCGTCGATCTTCGCGACGAGCCCGAGACGGCCGACACCGAATACATCGTTCCCGAGGACGGCACGCTGTACTGGCTGGACACGTGGACGATGCTCGCAGATGCACCCCACCCGGAGGCCGCGTACGCGTGGCTCAACTTCATCCAGGAGCCGGCCATCCAGGCCAAGGAGACCGAGACCAACCGCTACGCCACGCCCAACGACGAAGCCAAGAAGCTCGTCTCGGCGGAGATCCTCAACGATCCGACCGTGTTCGTCCCGGATGAGGCATTCGGCCGCCTCGAGGGCGCCCGCGACGTGTCGACGGACCCGCTCCGCGTCGAGATCTGGGAGGAATTCAGCTCGAGCGTCGGCGGCTGAGCCCAAGGGGTCGCGACGTCATGACGAGCGCAGCGCCGGCCGTCCCAGCGCGGCCGGCGCGTGAGGCCGGGCGCGGCCGCCTGCTGACGGCCATCCTGCTGCTGCCGGCATCGGCCTGGTACCTGATCCTGCTCGTCCTCCCGATCGCCATCGTCGTGCTGTTCAGCTTCGGGGAGCGCAGCCCGACCGGTGGCTATGCCGGCGGGTTCACCCTGCAGAACTACGCCGGCATCGTCAGGAGCCCGGATCCCTTCATCACCAGCCTGATGCTGGCAGTCCTGGGCACGCTCCTGTGCCTGTTGGTCGGCCTGCCGCTCGCCTATTACATCGCGACTCGGGGCGGCACCCGCAAGGCACTGTTCATCATCCTGCTCGTGATCCCGTTCTGGACGAGCTTCCTGATCCGGACGTACGCCTGGATCCTGATCCTCGGGCCGGACGGTATCGCCGGTTTCGTGGCCGACACCACCGGCAACGCCCGATTCCGGATCCTCGGCACGGAGGCTGCCGTCCTCATCGGGCTCGTGTACGGCTACCTGCCCCTCATGGTGTTCCCGCTGTACGTGACGCTCGAGCGGATCGACCGGACACTGGTCGAGGCGTCCAAGGACCTCGGAGCGGGGCGCTTGGCGACGTTCCGGCAGATCACGCTGCCGATCGCCCTACCCGGCCTGATAACTGGCAGCATCCTCGTGTTCATCCCGATGATGGGCGAGTACGTCATCCCTGAGATCCTCGGATACGGCCGGGTGTTCACGGTCGGGAATTCGCTCGTGCTCCGCTTCTTCGACGCGCGGAACTGGCCGGCCGGCGCGGCTCAGGCCGTCGGGCTGATCCTCGTGATGCTGATCAGCGTCACGTTCTACCTGTGGTTCACGAACCGCGGCCGCCAGGTGCGCGACGTGAGCGTCCTGTGACAGCGCCGTCCGTCCCGATCCCCGCCGCCCGCACGCTCGGGGGCCGGGCCAAGGCGGGGACCGACCGCTTCGGCGGTCTCGTCGAGGCGTGGCTGCGTGGCCACACGGCCCTCGTCTACTTCTTCCTCTACGTGCCGATCGTCATCGTGGTCGTGTTCAGCTTCAACGCCACGGAGCGACGCGTCACCGACTGGGACGGCTTCAGCCTCCGCTGGTACGAGTACGTGCTCAAGGACCGCGCGGTACAACGCTACCTCGGGAACAGCCTGATCGTGGGCTTTTCCACCGCCGTGCTGGCGACGATCGTCGGGACGATGGCGGCGCTCGGCCTCCAACGCGCGCCGAAGTGGTTCCGGCTGCCGTTCGACGGGCTGACCTACATCAGCGTCATCGTCCCCGAGCTCGTTATCGCGCTCGCGACGCTCGTGTTCTTCGCGAGCACCATCGGTCGGGACGGGATCCTTACTAACGCCACGGGTGTCGAGCTGGGCTTCGGGTTCCACACGATGGTCGGCGCGTTGTCGCTGTTCAACATCAGCCTGGTCCTGCTGCTTGTGCGCGCTCGTCTGTCCGGGATGGACCGAACCCTGGTCGAAGCGAGCTACGACCTGTACGGGACCCCCTGGCGCACGTTCTGGCAGATCACCTTCCCGCAGCTGCTCCCGGCTATCGTCGCCGGCTTCCTGCTGGCATTCACGTTCGCCTTCGACGACTACCTGATCTCCACGTTCGTGAACGGCCAAGGCACATCGACTCTGCCCTTGTATGTGTTCGGCCAGATCCGGGTCGGCGTCACGCCCTCGACCAACGCGATCGCGGCCGTGATGTTGCTCATCACGCTGTCGATCCTGCTCGTCGGTCAGCTCCTGCTGTCGCGCAGCGCCCGTCGCTCGGGCGGTCGCGGTCAGGTCGGCGGCGTCGCGGGCATCGTCGCGGAGAACGCCGGCGGCGCCTAGGCCGTGACGGAGATCGGCTGCGGCTCCGGCAGCCCCGCTTCGGACGCCAGCAGCGCGGCCTTGTCGGTGCGTTCCCAAGGCAGGTCCAGGTCCGGCCGGCCGAAGTGGCCGTACGCGGCCGTCTGGCGGTAGATCGGGCGGCGAAGGTCCAGCGCGGCGATGATCGAGGCCGGGCGAAGGTCGAAATGGCGCTCGATGAGCGTCTGGATCGCGGCGTCGTCGATCTGGCCGGTCCCGAACGAGTCGACGGAGAAGCTGATCGGCCGGGCGATGCCGATCCCGTAGGCGACCTCGACCTCGAAGCGGTCGGCGATGCCCGCCGCGACCACGTTCTTGGCCACCCACCGGGCGGCGTACGCGGCGGACCGGTCGACCTTCGTCGGGTCCTTGCCGGAGAACGCGCCGCCACCGTGGCGGGCCATGCCGCCATACGTGTCGACGATGATCTTGCGCCCCGTCAGCCCCGCGTCGCCCATCGGGCCACCGGTCACGAATCGGCCGGTCGGGTTCACGTGCATCACCGGATCCGTGTCGCGCAGCTCGCGCGGGATCGACGGGAGGATGACGGACTCGACGATGTCGGAGCGGAGCCGCTCGGGTCGGGCGTCCGGGTCGTGCTGCGCCGACACCACAACGGTCTTGACGCGGACCGGGATGCCACGCTCGTATTCGACCGTTACCTGGGTCTTGCCATCCGGTCGCAGGTACGGCAGCTGGCCGGATCGCCTGACCTCGGACAGCCGGCGTGCCATGCGGTGCGCCAGCGCGATGGGCAGCGGCATGAGCTCGGGCGTCTCGCGGCAGGCGAAGCCGAACATCATCCCCTGGTCGCCGGCGCCAAGCTCGAAGGCCGAGGCCGCGTCGTCGCGAACCTCGAGCGCGGCATCGACACCCTGGGCGATGTCCGGCGACTGGCCCTTGACCGACACGAGCGTGCCGCACGTCTGGTAGTCGAAGCCGTAGTCGGCGCGCGTGTACCCGATCTCGCGGACCGTATCGCGCACGATGGCCTGGAAGTCGATGTAGGTGTGGGTGGTGATCTCGCCCAGGACCAGCACGAGGCCCGTCGTCGTGGCCGTTTCGCACGCGACGCGGGCGTCGGGGTCGTCGCGGATGATCGCGTCCAGGATCGCGTCGGAGACCTGGTCGCACATCTTGTCGGGGTGGCCCTCCGTGACGGACTCGGAGGTGAACAGGTACTGTGCGGCGTCGACGATGCTCATCGCGGCGAAGGGTAGCACCTCGCCCGAGGCGGACGGGGTTCAGCCGACGGCGACTCTGCGGCGCTCCCGCCAGGTCTCCACGCCGGGGAGTTCGAGCGGCGCGAGCCGGTCGGCCGGTGTGAACCCGAACACGGCGCCGAGGAACGCCAAGCGCGCCTCCAGGGTTCGCCGCTGAGCGACCTCGCCGCGGAAGCCGTGCCCCTCCCCTTCGAACGCCAGGTACGCGTGCGGGATGCTCCGTGCGGCCAGGACCGCGGCGAGTGCCTCTGCCTGTGCGGGCAGGACGACCTTGTCGTCGAGGCCCTGCAGGATCAGCACCGGGCATGAGATCGCGTCGAGGTGATGGATCGGCGAGCGCTCGCGGTATCGATCTGCCATCGCCGGGTACGGGCCTACAAGCCGCTCCAGGTAGCGCGACTCGAACTTGTGGGTGTGGCGCGCGAGCATCTCGAGGTCAGCGATGCCGAACAGGCTGATGCCTGCCGCGAACACGTCGCGGAACGCCAGCGCAGCAAGCGTCGTGAAGCCGCCGGCGCTGCCACCTTCGATGGCCAGCCGATCGCCGTCGACGTCGCCACGGTCGACCAGGTACTGAGCCGCGCCGATGCAGTCATCGACGTCGACGATGCCCCAGCCATCCTCGAGGGCCTGCCGGTATTCGCGGCCGTACCCGGTGCTCCCGCCGTAATCGACGTCGACCACGGCGATGCCGCGCGAGGTGAGGTACTGGTAGGTCAGCTCGAGTGCGTTGGCGGCATTCGACGTCGGGCCGCCGTGCGCGCGGACGACCAGCGGCGGCAGCTCCCCGTCGGGTGGCACGGCATCGGGGTTGACCGGCCGGTAGAACAGGGCGTGTGCCACACGACCTCCGGCGGTCGGGAACGTGATCTGCTCCGGGACGGAGATGTAGGCCGAGTCGATCGCGATCGACGTGGAGTGGCGCAGGACCCCTGCGGTCGCGAGCGTCGACGGGTCGAGCGCCACGATCGTCGGCGGCTCGGTGGGCGTGCCCACGTTGGCGATCACCCCGGCGGCCCCGACGCGGATCGTCCCGATATCGGTGTACGGCGAGTCGACTTCGCCGATGAGGTCGTCCGGCGAGATATGGAAAAGCCGGTCGCGCCCCCGGGCCCGACCGGCAGCGGCGATCGACCCGTCGGGCAGGAACCCGTATGACGAACGGTCGAAGATCCAGGCCGGGTCGGCGAACTCCGCTTCGAGCGGGGCGAGTGCCTCGAGCCGCGGACCGTCGGACAGCCGGTACAGGTTCCACCAGCCCGTACGATCGCTGACGAAATGGAGGACGCCGTCGGGCGACCATTCGGGTTGCGCGATCGACTCGTCGATGCCGCCGGCGGCGAGGTCGCTCGGCCCGAGCGATCCATCGTCCCCGATCGGCGCGACACGGAGCCGTGAGGCGTCCCAGGGCATGTCCGGATGGTCCCATTCCAGCCAGGCCAGGCGGGTCCCGTCCGGCGACATACGCGGTGCCGCCAGGAAATCGGGGCCGTCGTAGAGGACCCGCGGCGGACGCTCCCCGTCGAGTGGCACGTCGACGATCGCGGCCTGTGGCTCACCCTCGCCTGAGTGGTCCTCTCGGATCGCGATGAAGCGCCGCCGGCCAGCGTCGAAGCGAAGGTCTGCGTAGCGGAACGGGCCATCGGGCGTGATGGGCTGGGGCGCGTCGCCAACCGGGTCGAGCCGGTAGAGGCGGCCGTCTTTGACGTGCGAGAACAGGACGGTCCCGCCTGCGACGACGTATGCGCCGCCACCGTATTCGTGGACGCGCGAGCGCACGTCGAACGGCGGCGGGGTGATGTCGACGGTCGTGCCATCGGACGCTCGGTGGACGAGGACGCTGCGGCCCGCCTCTGCGGGACGGCCCTCGATCCAGTAGACATCGTCGCCGTCGACCCACGGATCGCTCAGGCGGACGACGCCGCCGACGAGATCGGCGAGCTGGATCGGCGATGGCCAGCCGCCGTAAGGCAGGGTGATCGGGCCAGCCTCGACCGGTTCGACCGCGGGCTCGGCGTCCATGGCTCGAACCCTACCGCGTCCGGGCGCCAGGCGAGATGTTGCTCAGGTGCCGTGCTGCCAGGACGAGACGTAGTCGGCCTGCTCGGGCGTCATCGGCTCGAGCTCGATCCCGAGCGCCGCAAGCTTGAGCCGCGCGACCTCAGCGTCGATCGCCTCGGGCACGACGTAGACCATCGGCTCGAGCTCGGCGTGGTGCTTGACGACGTACTCCGCGCACAGCGCCTGGTTCGCGAAGCTCATGTCCATCACGGCCGCCGGGTGGCCCTCGGCGGCGCCGAGGTTCACGAGGCGGCCCTCAGCGATCAGGTGCAGCTTCTTGCCACCGAGGTCGAACTCCTGGACGTTGTCGCGCACCTCCCGCACATGACCCTCGGCCAGCGCCCGCAACGCCGCGAGATCCAGCTCGGCATCGAAGTGGCCCGAGTTCGCCATGACCGCCCCGTCCCGCATCGCCTCGAAGTGCTCGCGGCGGAACACGTTGAGGTTGCCGGTCGCGGTCACGAACAGGTCGCCCCAGCGGGCCGCGTCGCTGTGGGTCATCACCGCGAACCCGTCCATCAGTGCCTCGAGTGCGCGGACCGGGTCGACCTCGACGATCGCGACGTGCGCGCCGTGCCCGGCCATGCGCGCTGCGATCCCCTTGCCGACCCAGCCGTAGCCCGCGATCACGACCCGGCGACCGGCGATGAGCATGTTGGTCGCCCGGATGATGCCGTCGACGGTGGACTGCCCGGTCCCATAGCGGTTGTCGAACAGGTGCTTGGTCTGGGCCTCGTTGACCGCCACGACCGGGAAACGGAGGGCGCCATCGGCGGCCATCGCCTTGAGGCGGATGACGCCGGTCGTGGTCTCCTCCGTGCCGGCAAGGACCTCCTTCACCTGTTCCGGGCGAGTGCTGTGGAGCAATGAGACGAGGTCGCAGCCGTCGTCCATGGTGATCTGGGGATGCGTGTCGGCGACCGACTCGAGATGCGCGTAATACGTGTCGCGGTCCTCGCCGCGCCGGGCGAAGGTGGCGATGCCGTATTCGCCAACCAGAGCGGCCGCGACGTCGTCCTTCGTGGACAGCGGGTTCGAGGCCGCGAGCACCACCTCGGCGCCGCCGGCCTTAAGCGTGCGCATGAGGTTTGCCGTCTCGGTCGTGACGTGCAGACACGCCCCGATTCGGATGCCCTCGAGCGGCCGGTCGCGCTCGAACCGTTCGCGGATCAGGCGCAGCACGGGCATCTCGCGCTCGGCCCATTCGATGCGGCGGACACCCTCGGCCCCCAGGCCGAGGTCGGTCACGTCGTGGGCCGGCAGGATGGTCGGGGCGGTCATCGGCGGTGGGTCTCCTTGCGGACGAAGAGACGGCGCAACGGCGCCGTGATATCTGCCCAGGGCGGGCTGAGGCGGTGGATCAGTCGCTCCTCGAAACGTGCATGCTCGCTGTAGCCAAGGTGGCGATAGGCGTTGATGGCCGGCGGGTTGTCGGCGCGGACGTTGAGCACCACTTGGTCGCAGAAGCGCAGAAGATCGGCGGTGACCGCCCCTGTGACGGCCGTCGCGAACCCGCGTCCACGGTAATCCGTGTGGGTCAGCACGTTCCCGACGACGGCGAGCCTGGAGGTCGGACTGACTACGTGGGTCCCGGCGGCGGCGATGAGCCGACCGTTGACCCGCATCCCGTAGTAGACGCCATCGGCGATGGCCGTCGAGGGGAGCCACGAGGCGAACCCGAGCTGGTACAGCCGGTTCAGTTCGCCGATGTCCACCGGGAGAAGACGCTGGACGGTGGCGGGATACGGCCGGAAATGTGTGCGATCGACCCACATCCGCACCATCTCCGGACCCGGATCGATCCTGTACTGCGTCTCGATGGCCGGCAGCATGTCGACTCGCGCCGCGATGTACGCCGCCCGTGGCTTGATGACGTCGCGCAAGACGGCCCCGATGCCGTCAGTAGAGCCCATGACGAACAGCGGCTGCGGTGTCGGGCCGGTGTACTCGAGCCCGACCGCCACGATGTCGTTCCCGTCGTATGCCGCGCCCCAGCGGGTCCGCGCGAACTCCTGTTCCTCGAGGTCGCAGAGCGCGTACGCCGCGTACAGCCGGTCCTGGCGCAGGAACGCCCGCAGCGCATCGCGGTCGGTGGTCTGGCGGGCGATGGTCGCGGATCGCCTGCCGACGACGACGGTCGCCATCAGCTGGCCGGCGCGGCCAGCGCCGCGAAGCCGGGCGTTTCGGCCCGCCTCTGCTCTCGACGTGCGCCCGCCTCGGGGAGCGACTGCTCGTACGGGGCGCGCAGGACGCCCTCGTCGGTGATGATGCCAGTGACCAGCTCGGCCGGTGTCACATCGAACGACGGGTTGCGGACGTCCGTGTCGGGCGGCGCTACACGCACGCCCCGGAACGAGAGGACCTCGTTCGGCGCCCGTTCCTCGATCGCGATGTCCGCGCCGGTCGCAGTCTGGAGGTCGACGGAGCTGATCGGGGCGGCGACATAGAACGGGATGCCATGGCGCGCCGCGAGCACGGCCAGCGGGTACGTTCCGACCTTGTTGGCCACGTCGCCGTTCGCCGCGATGCGGTCGGCCCCGACGATGACCGTATCGACCTCGCCCTGTGCCATGAGGTGCCCGGCGGCGACGTCGGGGATGAGACTGTGCGGGACGCCGGCCTGCGCGAGCTCCCATGTCGTCAGCCGGGCCCCCTGAAGATACGGCCGCGTCTCGTCGACCCAGACATGGATCGCCCGGCCGTCGTGGTGGGCGACCTGCACCACACCCAGCGCCGTCCCGAACTGGCCGCACGCGAGCGGTCCCGTGTTGCAATGGGTGAGGATGCGCAGCGGGCGCTCGTCGGGGAAGACGAGCTCCTCGATCCCATAGCGGGCGAGCCGGCCATGATCCTCGGTCGCCTCGAACACGATGGCATCGGCCTCGGCACGCATGGCCGTCGCGATCGCGTCGCCGTCCTCGGACAGGTCGCCGAGCGCGTCGTAGGTGGCCATCACACGATCGATGGCCCAGGCCAGGTTGACCGCGGTCGGTCGGGAGTTGCGCAGGACGTTGGCTGCGGCACGCAACGTCGCGCGGCGCGCGTACGGACGTGTCGACCGGTTGGCCTGTGCTGACAGGGCGAGGCCGATCGCCGCAGCCTGTCCGATGGCGGGGGCACCGCGGATGATCATCTCGCGGATGGCGTAGCCGACCTGGGCGGCGTTCTTCGCGTCGAACTCCTCGAGCGCGTCGGGCAACTTGCGCTGGTCGACGATGTGCAGGACGCCCGGGCTCTCACGGAAGGCCGCGCGGAAACCGGTCGGCCGGGAGGGCGGCGCCGGCGCATCGAGGGCCGTGTACGAGCCTGGGTCCAGGATCGCGCTGGCCGCCTCGGCCGAGGCGCGTTGCAGGGCCTGCGCGGCGCCGACCACCGTTGCCGCTCCCTGGAACATGTCGCCCGCGAACTGGCGGAAGAACCGGCGGCGGGCGAGGTCGGCACCCTCGGTCGCCGTCTCCGGCGCGGCGTCCGTCGCCGGCACGGCGTCCGTTGCCGGCGCGTCGGGGGTGTCTGGCGAGGTGCCGGGGGTGTCAGTCAATCGCGCGACGGGGTCGAGGACGCCCGCTCAGTATTTGATGACGCTGGTGACCCGGCGTCCATCGAGGCGCTCACGGCCCTTCAGGAATTCGAGCTCGACGAGGAAGGCAAGGCCGATCACCTCGCCCTTGAGCCGCTCGATGAGCTCGATCGTGCCCTTCACCGTGCCGCCCGTGGCGAGCAGGTCGTCGACGATCAGCACCTTCTGGCCGGGCTGGACCGCGTCGCGGTGGATCTCGAGGGTATTCGAGCCGTACTCGAGCGCATATTCGACGGTGATCGTCTCGGCGGGCAGCTTGCCGAGCTTGCGGACGGGGACGAGCCCGGCGTCGAGCAAGTAGGCCATCGGGGCACTGAAGATGAACCCGCGCGACTCCATCCCCACGACGATGTCGACCTGCTCGTCCTTGTACGGCTCGAGCATCAGGTCGATGGACTCCTTGTAGGAGACCGGCTCCTTGAGCAGCGTCGTGATGTCGTAGAACAGGATCCCAGGCTTCGGGAAGTCGGGGATCTCGCGGATCCGTTCGCGAAGCGCCTCGGCGGACATCGGGATCGGGTCCTCCCTCGGGTGGGTCACGCAGGCTCGCGGCCGGACGTCAGGACGCGTCGTAGGGCCGGCGGAAAGTCTACCGCAGGCGTGCCGTGCTTCCGCGTATCACGATCCAGGCGCCACGAGCGCGCCTGTGACCGGCTCGTGTACGGCCCGCTCGTGCAGCCGACCACCGATCGCGACCCCGACCAGCGCGACCCCCACGGCCACCGCGAATCCGACCGCCAGCCCGATCGCCGGGCCACTGCCGCCGCGCACCGACGCGGCGACCAGCGCCCCGGTGACGCCGGTCCCGAGCGCCGTTCCGAGGGAGTCGGTCAGGGAGATCGCTGCGGATGCCCGGCCCTGCTCGGCCGTGGGCGCTTCGCGCAGGACGATGAGCGCGAGCGGCGAGTAGGCGAGGCCCATCGCGTAGCCGGCCAGGGCCAAGGTCGGGATGGCCAGCCATGGCGTGACCTCGGGCACGAGAACGATCATGAAGCTCGCGAGACCTGCGACCAGGACGACGAGCCCGACACGAACGAACCTCGCCGATGAGTAGCGCGAGGACAGGCGCGCCTGGGTCCACGAGCCGGCGGTCCAGCTGATCGTGGCCGCGGTGAGCGCGATGCCGGCCTCGGCCGGACGAAGACCGCGCCACTCGACGAGGGCCAGGGCGACGTACGCATCGACCGCGAAGAACGCGAACGTGATGATGCCGCGCATCAACACGGCCGTCGGGAGACCCCGTGCGGCGCGCAGTGTCCCTGTCGGCGTCAGGCGGCGCAGGGCAAAGACGGCCAATACGGTCCCCAGGACCCCGAACAGGCCGAGCAGGACCGGGACGCCACTGGTCAGGCCAGCGAGCAGCAGGCCGGTACCGAGCGCGACGACGATCGCGAGTGGGGCGCGTTCGCGCAGCGTCGATGCGTTCTTCGCATCGGAAGGGTCGGGGCCGATCCGACGGACTGCTGGAAACGCGATCGCCGACGACACGACGATGAGCGGGAGCAAGCCAAGGAAGACCCATCTCCAGCCCGCCGCCTCGCCAACGATGCCGGCGATCGCCGGTCCGAGCACCCCCGGCAGGATCCAGGCGGTGGAGAGGGTCGCGAACATCTGTGGGCGCAGGTGCTCCGGCAGGCTTCGGCCGATCGCGACATACGCGATCGGGGGCACTGTTCCCGCGCCCAGGCCCTGGAGGAATCGGGCGCCGACCAGGATCTCCATCGTCGGCGCGAGGCCACCGATGATCAGGCCGATCGCGAAGAGCCCGATACCGGCCGCGAACGGGCCGCCGAGTCCACGCCGATCGATGAGCCCACCGACGAGCACTATCCCGATGAGCGAGCCGAGCATGAAGGCCGTGAACACCCAGCCGTACAGCTCGAGGCCGTTCAGCTCGTCCGCGACGATCGGCATGATCGTCGAGACCGCGAGTGCCTCGAAGGCGACCAGGGTGATCGTCAGGACCAGCCCGACCGTCAGGCCACGGCGTCCGGGCGACCACAGTCCCCCGCCACCGCGCGTCCCCGTATGCTGTCGGTCCGGCCGGGGGACTTCGTCAGCTGCTTGGCTGAGTGTCATGGTCCAAGTTTGCCCAAGTTCGCCATGGCGTGCCTCGGCGGTCCGTCCGATGGGCATACGTCATCTGTCGCGGACGGCCGGATCGCCCGGCCGTTCGTCGCACGCCGGGTCAGAGGCGTCGCTCAAGGACCAGCTCATCGTGCAGCGGGATGCCGTGCTCACCGATCGCTGGGATCGACGGCTTGAGCGTCGCTCGGCTCGCATCCACCGCGCCCGCGTGCAGCTCGACCAGGCGGAAGCCGCGTCGCTGATAGAACCGCATGGCATCCACGTTGTCGTTGGTCGTGACCAGCCAGAGTCGATCGGAGCCAGCGGTGCGGGCGGCGTCCACGACCGCTTCGATGAGCGCGGACCCGATCCCCTGCAGGGACGTCGCCGCGTAGAGCGTCGAGACCTCACACTCGCGGCCGTCGATGCGATATGTCAGGACACCGACGAGGTCGCCACCATCCTCGGCGAGGAACGCCTCATCGGCGACCGGGTCGTGCAGCTCGCCGAGCCGTGCCGCATGGCGCATGCCGTGCTCCTCGAGGAACGCAGCGATGCGATCGCGATCGTCCGGCCCCGGGGATCGGACCGCGATCACGCCACGGATGCCTCCGCGCCCAATCGCGCCACCACGGCCTGCGTGAGCTGCCACGCGCGACCCGGACCGGTCGGCACCCGGATGCGGACCTGGTTCGAAGCGAAGGTCACGTCGGCGGGACGGACGCCCGGCAATCCCCCGTCGCCGAGGAGCCGCATCGCTGCAGCACGCGTGAGCCCCGTCCCGAATCGCACGACCAGGCGACCCTCCTCCCGCGAGATCGACGACACGCCGGCCGCTTCAGCCGCCAGTCGCAGCTCCGCCACCTCGACCAGTCGGGTCACCGACGCCGGCATCGGACCGAACCGATCCGTGACCTCCTGACGGAAGGCAGCCACGTCGCCGGCCGACCGGGCGCGCGCCAACCGTCGATACAGCTCGAGCTTCTGCGCCACGTCGGGCACGTAGTCGTCGGGCAGATGCGCATCGACCGGCAAGTCGACCACGGCCTGCGGTGTCTCGACGATCGGCGCCCTGCCCTCGCGCGACGCCTTCTGGGCCTCGACAGCCTCGGCCAGCATCCGCGAGTACAGGTCGAAACCGACGGCGGCCATATGGCCCGACTGCTCGCCACCAAGGATGTTGCCCGCACCCCGGATCTCCAGGTCGGACAAAGCGATCTGGAATCCGGCGCCGAGCTCCGATGCGTTGAAGATCGCCTGCAAGCGCTTGCGAGCCTCGTCCGACAGCCGTTCCCGCCGCCGATAGAGCAGGTACGCGTAGGCCCGACGCGAGGACCGACCGACCCGCCCGCGGAGCTGATAGAGCTGCGCCAGCCCGAGGGTGTCTGCGCGATCGATGATGATCGTGTTGGCATTCGGGATGTCTAGCCCCGATTCGATGATCGTGGTCGAAACCAGCACGTCGGCTTCGCCCGCTGCGAACGCGATCATCACCTTCTCGAGGGCGCCCTCCGGCATCTGGCCATGACCCACGACGAACCGCGCGTCGGGCAGCAGGCGACGGAGCTGCTCGGCCTGTGCCTCGATCGTCTCGACCCGGTTGTGGACGTAGAACACCTGGCCGCCGCGATCGAGCTCGCGCAGGATCGCGTCCCGCACCAGGCCCGCCGACGCCTCGGCGACGCGCGTCTGGATCGGCAGGCGGTCCTCGGGCGGCGTCTCGATCACCGACAGGTCGCGGATGCCGGCCATCGCCAGGTTGAGCGTCCGCGGGATCGGCGTCGCCGAGAGTGTCAGCACGTCGACCTCGCGGCGGAGCTGCTTCAGCTTCTCTTTCGCCGCCACGCCGAACCGCTGCTCCTCATCGACCACGACGAGGCCGAGATCGCGGAAGGCAACGTCCTTCGATAACAGCCTGTGCGTGCCGATGACGACGTCCACGCTCCCGTCGCCCAGCCCGGCGATCGTGGCGGCCTGGTCCTTCGCCGAGACGAATCGCGACAGGATCCGGACCTCGAGCGGGAAGGCCGCAAATCGCTGGCCGAACGTCGCGTGGTGCTGCGCCGCGAGCACGGTCGTCGGCACGAGCACCGCGACCTGCTTGTCGTCCTGCGTGGCCTTGAACGCCCCCCGCAGCGCGACCTCGGTCTTGCCGTAGCCGACGTCCCCGACGACAAGCCTGTCCATCGGCACGGGACGTTCCATGTCGGCCTTGACCTCCGCGGTGGCCTGCAGCTGGTCGATCGTCTCCTCGTAGGGGAACGACGCCTCCATCTCGGACTGCCAGGGCGTGTCCGGCGAGAACCTGTACCCATCGGCGTTCGACCGAGCCGCATACAGAGCGAGGAGCTCCTCGGCGAGCTCGGCGACGGCCTTACGCACCCGCTGCTTGGCGCGCAGCCACTCGGTGCCGCCGAGCTTGCTCAGCGCCGGCCGCTCGCCGCCGGCATAGCGGGTGACCCGGCCGATCTGCTCGACCGGCACGAAGATCCGGTCGCCCCCGGCGAACGACAGCTCGAGGTAGTCCCGCTCCTCGCCCGCCCCGCCGCGCCTCAGCATCTGCTCGTACCGCGCGACGCCATGATCGATGTGGACGACGAGATCGCCCGGGGTCAGCCGTTCGAGGATGTCGCGCGGCACGACCCGCCGTAGGGCCTTCGGCCGGCGAACGCGGACCGTGCCGAAGAGCTCGCGGTCTGTGACGAAGGTGACGCCGTCCGGGCCTCCACCGAACCCGCCGTTCAAGCTCCGGCCGACGAGCGCGATCGCACCGGGCGGCGGGGCTTCCTCCAGCCGATCGACCACGGCGGCGCTGTGTCCGGCCTCGTCGAGGATCTCGGCCAGGCGAGGTGCCTGATCCGACGCGAGGACGATCCGGGCGCCGTCCTCCTGCCAGGTTTCGACCGCATCCGCCAGCCGGCTGGCGCGCCCGAGCGGCAGCGTCGGCTCCCGCCAGCCGAATAGGTCGCCGGAGCTGCGGGAGCCTGAGGCCATCGCGACGTCCGCGGGCGGTTCCGACTCCCAGGTCAGCTCGAGGGTCCGCGACGCGACCAGGCGGCCCTTCCAGTCGCGCGGCGCCAGGTAGGTCGACGGCCAGTCCTTCGGCAGCTCCCCGGCCTCGACCAGCTCGGATCGGCGCTCGTCCGCCTGGCGCCACAGGAACCCGGCGGCCTCGGCGATGTCGCCCGGCTCGTCGAGGACGAGGACAGTTCCCGGATCGAGGTGGTCGAGGCCGGTCGCCGGAGCGAGGTGGGCAGCCCACACCTCCGCAGCGTCGCCCACCGCAAGCGCCCGTGACGCAGCGGTGTGCGCGGCGTCGGGCCGCAACGGGTCGTCGGTCGTGCCCTCGAACCGGGACAGGTCGGTCGCGAGCCGCTCGGGCAAACGGGACGCGCCCCGGCCGAGACGGTCGCGGATCGCGGCGGCCCCCGCGGTCGGCAGGAGGAACTCCGACGCCGGGAGGAGCACCGCCCGCTCGACCCTGCCGGTCGTCCGCTGGTCGGTCGGATCGAAGGCGCGGAGCGAGTCGATCTCGTCGCCGAAGAACTCGATCCGGATCGGCAGCTCCATCGACGGCGGGAACACATCGACGATGCCGCCGCGCCGCGCGAACTCGCCCCTGCCGGCGACCTCGGTGACAGGGCTATAGCCGAGGTCGAGGAGGTCGCGCAGGAGCGTGTCCTGGTGGAGTCGCGCTCCGACCCGGAGCTGGCGCGCTTCGTCGGGCAGGTCCTCCGGATCGATCGTGTGCTGGAGGAGTGCCTGTACGCTCGCCACCAGGACACGCGCCTGCCCATGCCGCCAGGCAGCGAGCGCCGCGACCCTCGCCGCGGTCTCGTCGACCACGAGTTCGCTCCGTTCGTACGCGAGGGCCGTCCGCGGCTCCAGGACGGCGACTTCCGACGGATCGCCGATCCAGGCCTGCAGCTCCTCGGCGACCCGGTCGCCGATCTCCGCGTCGCGGGCGATCCAAACGATGCGTTCGTCGATCGCCAGCGCGGCTGCAAGGTACGACTTCGCACCGTGCGGGACGGCGACGACGCTCGCGTGACGGCCGACCCGCCCGAGATCGGCCGGCGTCCCGAGCCGCTCCCGTAGCGTCGCGAACGTGCCGGTCGCGGCGAGGAGCGGCGGGAGCGCCGAGAGGTCCGCGAGCCGGTGTCCCGATCGTGGCCGCTCGTCCGCTCGACGGGACTTCGGCTTCGATCTCGCCGCCCGCCGCGTCTCGTCGCGACGCGCAGCTTCGACCTCGGCGTCCACCCCGGCGACGTCGAAATCGACTGCCTCGTCGTCCCGGACGGGTGCATGGCGCGCGGCGATGTCGGCAGCGACCTTCTCGGCGATCCGCCGGTCCCGTCCGCGTCGACCGCGGAGGGGCGGCCTCGTCGACTCAGACATCGGATCCTCGGTCGCGGCCCGGGAGGACGCGACGCCAACCCGTCCTGGTCCGGCGGATGCCCTTCTCGTCCGGCGGGCCGTCGATCTCGCCGGGTGGCGCCAGGCGGGTCAGGTCGGCCTCGCGGAGCTGGAACGTGTTGAAGCGGTTGGCCGCCTTGCTGGTGCCGTCACGGGCCCACGCCTCGACTGCGTCGGCCGCCGCGTCGAGCAGTTCGTCGAGCCGCTGCGCCTCGTCCGGCTCGAACCGCGACAGCACGTGGTCGCGGGCGTTTCGCGCCGGATCGCCGATGCCGACACGAAGACGGCTGAACTTCTCGGTCCCGAGCTCGTCGACGATCGAGCGCAGCCCGTTATGGCCGCCGTGGCTGCCGGACTCGCGGAACCGGAGCTTCCCGAAAGGAAGCGCGAAGTCGTCGGCGACGATCAGCATGTCGGGCAGCGGCGCATGCTCCCGAGCGAGGACCTTGCGGACAGCGATGCCGGAGTCGTTCATCCAGGTCAAGGGCTTCACGAGGGTCAGGTCCAGGCCGTTGTACCGGCCCTGCGCGACGTTGGAGGAATCGCGTTGCCGGCCGCGCCCGGACCAGCCGGCCCGCTCCGCGATGCGGTCCAGCACGAGCCAGCCGATGTTGTGGCGCGTCCCTGCATATTGCGAGCCTGGATTGCCGAGACCGACGACGACCTTCAACCGCTCCTCCACGAGCGACGGACAGCACGACACGACCCGAATCCCGTCCGATGGGGCGACGCGATGTCGCCCGGAACTCGGCGGGAGGGCCGAATGCCGATGGTACCCGGCGCGGCGCGCCCGCGCGGATCAGGTCGGTGGGAGGCTCGCGTCGCGTGGCGGGAAGAGGCCCGCGTCGAGAAGGCGGCGGTCGCCGAGCGGCTCGCGCAGCTCGACGGTGACGCGCGTCGACGGTTGCCAGGACACATGAACATGTCCGTCCAACGGTCTGGCCGCGAACACGAGGCTGATCGACTCGGCGGCGTAGGCGATCGACGGCGGCAGCAGTCGACCAAGCATCGGCGACGACGGGTCGGCGCAGTCCCGAGTTCCGCTGCCTCGATCCCCCACCGGGAGACCGTGGGGTCCCGACGGATACGCCGATTTCGTCGCATCTCGTACTTGCGTCCCGCACGAAGCGGCAACCGCTCGCGCCCTGGCCGGTGCGATCGAGCACGACGTGAGCTCGCGATGAGCGGCTGGTGAGCGGCGCCTCCTAATGTCGACGTCCCGATGCGCCGATATCGGCGGAATGGGTTTGGCGGCGAGGGGCCGGAGCGCGCGTCGTCGCCGCGACGACAAGGAGCTCGACCGATGCCGTACTACCTCACCACCCTTACGAAGGCCCGAAACGAGCTTGCCCATCGCGTCGAGGATCACATCGTAGAAACGGGCCTGTCTGCGAGCGAGTACCTGGTCCTCGCGTCCGCCCTCGAGGACGAACACGCGACAGCAGCCGCGATCCGGCGAAACCTTGGGATGCGACAGTCGACCTTCACCAGCCTGGTAGCAAGACTCGTCGATCGCGGCTATATCCGGATCAAGCCCTCGCGACGGGATCGGCGGACGCGCTATCTCCGCCCGACGCTGCCCGGTCTCCTGGCCACTCGCATCGCCCGATCCATCCACGGGAGCTCGAAGCGCAGGCCATGCCCTACGACCGACTGCAGGTCCATGACGGGCTGCGGCGACTCGCCTTCCTCACGAGCATCCTGCCGCAGCCTGTACTGATGGAGGACGGCCTGCCCGAGATCACCGCCCAAGGCCGGCCCCGAGCAATCGCCGCTCCACGTCCCGCATCGCCGCCTCTTCGTCCGGTGACGCGTGGTCCCAGCCGCAGATGTGGAGCACGCCGTGGGTCACGAGCAGGCGCAACTCCTGCGCCGCGGACCATCGGACATCGCCGGTCTGGCCGCCACGGCCGGTCTCGGCCTGCTCGATCGCCCGCTCGACCGACACCACGATGTCGCCGAGGTGGATGCGGGTCCCGGGCGGGCGAGGGACAGCCGGCGCAGACGCCCCGCGCGCGAACGCGGACGGCGGGAGCAGTGGAAACGACAGGACGTCGGTCGGTCCTCGCTTGCCCATGTGTGAAGCGTTCAGCACCGCGATCTCGGGGTCGTCCGTCAGGACCAGCCCGATCGACGCGGGTGAGGGAGCACCGACCTCGTCGAGCGCCGACGCAACGGTCCGCGCGAGCGTGGAACCCGAGACCGGCGACCGGACGCCGTCGCGCACATCCAGGTCGATCCGCCACGGCGGGCGGTAGATCGCCCGGGTCACGACGCGGGTCGGTCGCCCCCGCCGCCGGCGGCCGCGCGGCGTGACTCCAGCTCAACGACCGTGTTCTGCGGGTAGGCGATCCGCGTGTGGTACATGCCGAGCAGCTGCTCGACGAAGGCATTCTTGATCCGCTCGAGGTCGCGCAACGTGATCTCGCATTCGTCGAACTGACCGTCCGCGATGCGCTCGTCGATGATTCGCCCGACCATCGCCCGGATCGCCGGTTCCTCCCGCGAGGCAAGCGATCGAACCGAGGCTTCCACGCCGTCGGCGAGCATGATCAGGGCCGCCTCACGGGTCTGCGGCTTCGGGCCGGCGTGTCGGAACTTCCGTTCGTCGACCGCCGCGGCCGCGGCAGCGCCCTCTTTCGTGTTCAGTCCGCCGTACGGCTCGGCGGCGCGTTCGCGGGCGCGCGCGTAGAAGTAGCTCATGACCGCCGTGCCGTGGTGCTGAGGGATGTACGCGATCAGCGCCTTGGGCAGGCTCGCCGCATACGCCGCATCGATACCGTCGGCAACGTGCTGCTTCAGGATCTGGGCGCTGACCTCGGGCTCGAGCTGATCGTGGATGTTCTCGGCGCCCGCCTGGTTCTCGATGAACGCGAGCGGGTTCGCGAGCTTACCGACGTCGTGGTAATAGGCGGCGACTCGGGTCACGAGCGGGTCGGCGCCGATCGCCTCGGCTGCGCGTTCTGCGAGATTGCCGACCATCAACGAGTGGTGGTAAGTCCCCGGCGTCTCGACCAGGAGGCGTCGCAACAAAGGCTGGGAGGGGTTCGCGAGCTCGAGCAGCTGGAACACCGTGAGGATGCCGAAGGCCGAGCCAAGGACCGCGAACGTGCCGACCGCGGCGACCGACGATCCGGCGGCCGACACCGCGGAGGCGAACCACAGTTCCAGCACACCGCGGATGTCGGTCGTCCCCAGCAACGAGAACACCGACACGACGAGCGCATTGACGATGAAGACGGCGATGGCCGCCTGGACGAACACCTGGAGTCGATCGCCCTTGCGGACCGCGACGATACCGGCCAGGCCGCCGAGGAAGATGTAGCTCGCGTATTCGAGCGATGTGCCGGCCAGCGCACCACCGATCACCGCGATGATGGCGATCACGATCGTCGCGATCGAGGCGTCGAGCAGGATCGCGAGCAGCATCCCGATGGCGGCCGTCGGCAGGAAGTAGCCGAGGACCTCGCGACCGGCGGTGACCTTGAGGGCGAGTGTCGTTCCCACGAGCAGCAACCCGACCAGCAGCAACACGTTGTCGCGGTGCCAGAGCGTCGGTCGGAAGCGCCAGATCCAGGCCAGCAGCATCGCCACGGTCAACACCGCCAGCAGGAACCAGCCGGCGATCGTGGCGAGGTCGAGAGGTGCGTCCTCGCCCAGTCCGAGCGCCTGGATGGCCTCGAGATCGGCGGCCGTGAGCGGCTCCCCGTTCCGCACGACCACTTCGCCCTGCGCGATCTCCACCGTCACCGGCTGGACGTTCTCGGCAGCGCGGTCTTGTGTCTGGTCGGTCAGGGTCTGGTCGAACGACGAGTTCGGGACGATGAGCGGGGCGATGATCTCGGCTGCCAGCATCCGCTCGGCCTCGTCGAGATCGCCACCAAGCCGGCTCCCGATCGTCGCCCGCGTCGGGGCCACCTCCGTGTCGCGCAGCTCCGTACGCAGCGTGGCATCGAGGACGCGCGCGGCCTCGGTCCGGACCGCCGCCCAACGGGGCGCGTCGATCGCGAGCAGCGTGGCTTGCGCCGTCTCGCTCAGTCCGGCGATCGCCGTCTCGAGCAGCGCCGAGCGCTCTTCCGGCGTCAGGTCGGTCGCGAACGCCGTGTCGACATTCCGGACCCGCTCGCTGAACGCCGCCGCACCCTCATTCGCGATCGCGATCGCGTTGTCGGCCGTGAAATCGTACTGCGGCGGGATAGCCGCGCGCGCTTCCGAGCGGGCCTCGTCGGTGAGGGTCTGGCTCTCGAACGACACCGCCTTCGGTGCCGTGACATCCTCGCGGACCACCTCGCCGACCTCATAGCGGACGGGGTCGGCCGGGATGTCGAAGGCGAGGATCGCGGTCATCGCCACGATGAGGCTCGTCGCGGCGATCCCGAGGCGCATCGCGTCGCTCCGCGTGAACCGCGCGAGGACTGGGGCCCGCTGGGTCAGCATCAGTGCGTGCCGCCATCATGGACGGCGATGTCGGCGCGGGCGAGCGCGCTCGCGACCAGGCCGCTGACGACCTTGCCATCCGCGCGGCCGCGGGTCCGCGGAGCGAGCCAACCCATGACCTTGCCCATGTCCCGGGCGCTCGTTGCACTGGTCGCGGCGATCGCCTCGTCGACGAGCACGCCGATCTCCGCCTCGCTGAGAGGCTGCGGCAGGTACTCGGTGAGGATGTCGACCTCCGCCTGTTCTTTCGACGCGAGGTCTGCCCGACCGCCCTTTTCGTATGCGTCGATCGACTCGCGACGCGTCTTGACTTCGCGGCTCAGGACCGCCAGGAACTCGTCCTCGGTGAGCGGCTTCTGGTTGCGCTTCTCGACGTTGTACGCGGCATTCGCGGCCATCCGTAGAACGTCACGGCGCAGCGAATCACCCCCGCGCATCGCGGCGGTGATGTCGGTCTGGACTCGATCTCGAAGGGACACCGGTCTTGGCTACCTCGGGCGGTCGTGCGAGACGCCCGTGGGGCCGCAGGAGCTCCGGCGGCGGATGGTCTCCGCTCAGCCGACCTGCGTTCGGGCGTTCTTCTTGCGCTTCGCTTCCTTGCGCTTGCGCTTCACAGAGGGCTTCTCGTAATGCTCGCGGCGGCGAGCCTCGGCGAGGATGCCGCTCTGCTGGATCTTCTTGTTGAAGCGGCGCAGGGCGCTTTCGAACGTCTCGTTCTCCCCCACTCGGACTTCAGCCAATCGGTGTTCACCTCCTCCGACCTGGGTCTCGTGCTCTCGTATCCGGTGCGCGGCCGACCGACCGAGATACGCGCTCGACGTTCCTGGGCCGCCAGAGCCGCCGGAGTCTACCCGAGGGGTCGGGGTCGGTCAATCAGCCCGGAGAGGCTTGGCCGCTGTTGCGGCCGAAGCATCCCAGTCGATCCGGTGGCCGTACATCCACGCGAGCGACCGCTCCGTCACGAGGTAGCGGAAGGCGAGCCGCATGAAGGCGTCACGCGCCATCCTTCCGATCCGGGTGGGGATCTTCGAATCGCTGCTGCGCGCGCCGTAGGCCACGACCCGCTCAACCCGCTCGCGGCGGGCCTGCTCGTAGGCCGCGAATGCCGCTTCGATCGATGGCGCATCCCGCAGCGCCATCGCGAGGACGACGCCGTCCTCAAGGGCCATCGACGCCCCCTGACCGGAGCTCGGGGCGGGGGCGTGTGCGGCATCTCCGATCACGATCATCAGGTCGCGGTGCCACACGGGAACGTGGCCCAGATCGTACGTGCTGTCGCCGGCCAGTTCGAGGCGCCCCGACCGGATGATGTCGGCCGCAGGTCCGGCGTCCTCGTCGAACAGGGAGGCCAGCCAGCTCTTCCACGTCTCCTGAGATGTGCTTGCGCGTTCCTCGCGATCGATCGCGTCGCGCGGCGCGTTGACGAACCACACGACATCGCCGTTCGGTGCCAGGTGCGCACCGAAGAAGGCCCGGCGACCAAATGTGAACTGCCACGACTCGGGCTCGACACCGGGATCGGACACCGCGCCTGCCGCCGTGACACCGCCGAAGTTCGTGAGCCCGACGTAACGGCCGTCGGGGGCTGACGGATCGATCAGGCGGCGCACGACAGAATGCACACCGTCCGCACCGATGAGCAGGTCGGCCGAGACCGTCGAACCATCCTCCATCCTGGCGACGATCCCATCGCCGTCTCGGGTCGCGTCGCGGAGCCGACGCCCAAACTCGATCACGATCCCCCGTCGCGTGGCCTCAGCGGCGAGGCACCGCGCCAGGCGCGTCCGCTTCATCGTGAGTGCCGGGGTGCCGTCGGCGAGCGGCGCCCCAAGCGGCAGTTCGCCGAGCACGCGGCCCGAGCTGTCGCGCATCACGTTGCGCCGCGTCGGGAAACCCTCCCGGATCGCGACAGGTAGGGCACCGATGGCCTCGAGGGCGTCAAGACCGTTCGGCGAGACGGTGAAATACGAGCCGAGATCGCCACCGTCGGCGTCGTGCGCCTCGACGATCCTAGAGCTGATGCCGGCCTTCTGGAGTGCCATAGCGGTGACGGGGCCTGCCACGCCCGCGCCGACGATCAATGCGTGCATCGTGTTACCCTTCCCTACGCCTTTGGTATGATTCGTTTATCGAATCATTCGATAGTCGAAGGATATGACGGATGCCCGCGAAACGTCAACCGCTCATCGCCGAGGTCGGGCGGGCGTTGCAGGCGTACCAGCGCAGCACGCAAGCATTCGATGACGAGGTCGGCCGCGTCCTGGGACTCAACCCCACGGACCTGCGCTGCCTCGACTGGCTTACCGAAGGGCCGATGACCGCGACGCGGCTCGCCGAGGCGACTGGACTATCCGCTGCGGCGACGACCTCGCTGATCGACCGCCTCGAGCGCAAGGACTTCGTGCGACGGCGGCGCCACGACAGCGACCGGCGACACGTCCTCGTCGAGTTCACGGAACGCGGCCTGGAACGCGTCGGCGTCCTCTACGGGCCGCTGGTCGCCGACGGATCCCCCATCCTTGAAGGCTTCACAGTGGATCAGCTCGTGGTGATGCGCGATCAGCTCGACGCCATGCGGGATCTGACGGACCGACATCGGGCGCGCCTCCGGTCGATGGGCTCCGGGTGACGAGCGCGGGGCGAGCGCGCCTGCTTCGCGGGCTCCGGCTTAACCTACGGGCCAGCGTTGTCCCAGGACGAAGAGCCACACCAGATCGGCGACCGCGATCGCGGCCCAGAACCCGATGATCAGCGTGGGCCGACGCAGGAAGCATTTGCTCCACGACACGCCGAGCGTGATCGACTTCGCGTAGAGAACGATCGCGACAACCGCCACGACCAGGACGAAGACGGCCGGCGTGACGACCCAGGCGATCAAGCCGACCGTCCCCATCCGGCAGAACGTGAACGCCATGCGTTCGTACTTCTCCGGCTGGGTCAGGGGCGGTCGGACGTAGGTGGCGGGCCCGACCGTCCCCGCGGGTGCGGCGCTCATGGCCGCACCGCCGCGGATCGGCGGGCACGGACGTCATCGAGCGACACCAGCTCGCGCGCCGGCACCATGCCCGCCGATGTGGTCCTTCGCAGCCCCCCGAAGAGCTGTCGGGCACAGAACGGGACGCGAACGGGGTTGGCCTCGCCGTCGGTCGACCCGACATGGACGCAGCATTGCTGCAACCGCTCGACGTTCAGTGTCCAGGCATCCATGAACGACTTGACCGAGAAGCGCTTGACCCGCAGCGCGATCTCCTGGACCGCGGCCTCGCGGTCGAACAACCACCTTCCGAGCGATTTCACGAAGCCGGTCACCCCGAGGTCGCATGCATCGCACACTCGGAGGAGGTGATCGACCAGCTCCGGGCGGGACACGAGCGTGGTCTCGGACATCATGCCGACGAGCGCCGCCCACATCGCGTCGTCGGGGGCGATCCGGTTCGAGACCAGCCCGAGGTACTCCTTCAGGCGATCCTCCCCAAGCATGCGCGGGACGGACCGCCACTCACCGCTGTCGCCCCGGATGAAATAGGTGATCGATGAGCAATCGGGGTGGGAGCACGGCAACGCGATGAAATCGTCCGGCCCGACGCGATCGGCGGTCTGCTCGCCGAGCCTGTTGAGGGTCCCCGTGGTCGTGACGCGACGCATCGGGTCGATCGGACTCATCCGGCCCGACCCGAAGACCGGCTGGAAGGCGACCCCGGCGATGTAATCGGTGCCAAGGGCGAAGTCCGCGATCGCGCCGACCTCGCGGTCGTTGACGCCCTCCGCGACGGCGACGGCCAGCGTCGTGAAGACCCGCTCCGCGGCAAGACGCCGGAGCGCCTCGGCCTTGATGTCACGAAGATCCTCGCCCCGGTGGTACAGGTGTGAATCCAGCTCGAAGCCGTCGAACTGGAGATACACCTCGACACGGCCGCGGAGTCGTCCCAGGGCCGCCAGAAACCGGTCGTCCTTCGCGATCCGGATGCCGTTCGTGTTGAGGATCACGCGCGTGACGTTCCGCTCGGTCGCGGCTTCGATGATCTCGAGCACCTCGGGATGGACCGTCGGCTCCCCGCCGGACAGCATCAGCACGTCGATCCGGCCGCCTTCGCGCAGGATCGAGGCATCGAGCGATCGGAGGATGTGCGGCAGCCGCGCGAAACGGCCGATGCCGGGAGCGGCGGCGGCGAAGCACGTCGGGCATTCGAGATTGCAGTTCTCGGTGATGTCCAACAGCAGCACGCACGAGTGCTGGGTCTGGAGGTCGCCCAGACCGTCGGCATAACCCATCGGGATCGGCGCCGCATTGCCGATGGTGTCCGGGATGATCTCGCGCGTCGGAGTGCGCCATTGCTGGAGGTATTCCCAGCGTCGATGATCCTCTTCGTACAGGCTCATGACCTCGCCGTGGCCACGCCGGCACGTCCGTCGCAGGTAGACCGCACCGTCCATTGCGACGAGGTTGCCCTGCACGATGTCGGTCTCGTAGTCGATGTCGCGATCGGGGTCCTCGCTGAAGCAGTGGCCACAGACCGTCAGCACCATGCGCAGCGGGAGATACGGGCGCAGAGCGAGCATGGCGACCTCCGTCACTGGGGTGCGATCGGGATGCTGGCCCCGACGAGGCATATCCCGAGGATGCCAAGGACGACGACGATCGGCAGGCCGACGGCGATGAGGACGCCCCAACCGAGCCCGGCCGCCAGCGACGGCCGCGAGTCGCGCAACAGGACCCAGCCGACCATCCCCGCCAGCAGGAGCCCGATCCCGACGATCGCGGCGATGTCGCCCACCCCGAGCAAGCCGAGGAGAGCGGCTGCGCCATAAACGGCGATCGCAAAACCGACAGCGATCGCGATGACCGCACCGACATTCGTCCGACGCTCGGTCGGGATGGACCTGCTCGGGTCGGCAGCGGCGGACCACGCGGCCGCGATCTCGGCGTCGGTGTAGCCGGCGGTCTGCGCCGCCTTGAGCAGGGCCTCGTCAGTGAATCGATCGCGGTTCGTCTGGACATAGGCAGCCAGGACACCGATCCGGTCCTCCTCGACGGCCGGGACGGTCGGGCCTCGTTCCTCGGTCATGGTCTAGGTCCCTCCGAGCGGGAGCGGGACGGGCGCCGGCGGGACGGCATAGGCCCCGCGCCGCCATTGACGGACGAAATGAACGATGAGCAGCCCGATGAGCGGGATCAGGACCCACTGCGGTCCGGTCAACCCGAAAGCCTGGGGTTCGTTCCCGCGGACGAACTCGACGAGGAACCGGAAGACCCCGGCGGCAAGCAGATACAGCCGAAGCCCGTCGCCCGGGACCGTGACGCGATCGCGGTACCGGACGATGACCACCGCCGCGATGACGTTGAAGGCGATCTCGTACAGCATCGATGGGTGCATCGGCAGGTCGCAGCCGGGGCAGCGGGCGAAGGTCGCGGCGGCCTCGGCCGACACCGTCATCCCCCACGGGAGGTCAGTCGGGGTGCCGAGCGGCAACTCGGACAAGAAGCATCCGATGCGACCGATGGCAGTCGCCACGGGGATCGCCAGGAGATAGGCGTCGCCAGTCGAACGCGTGTAGCCGGCCGCGCGCTTGGCCAGCGCCGTCGCCACGTACCCGCCGGCGAGCGCTCCGATGAGGCTCTTGCCGCTGTGCTCGATGGCGACCGTCAAAGGCATGCCATCCATCGCCGCGTAGTACTCGAGATGCTCCCAAGCCGTGACCAGCCTCGCGCCGATCAACGCGCCCGCGATGGCGGCGATGGAGATCGCGACGATCGTCTGGTCGAGCCAGCCCCGGCGACGGAGGTCGCGGTAGTAGAGGGCCAGTCCGACGGCCAGGGCGACGAAGGTGAAGGCGTCATGGGTCAGGATGCGCCAGGGACCGAGCTCGACCAGGATCGGGTGCATCGCACCGATCCTAGCGACTGGGTGTCACGCGGGGGCCGTCGCCGCGACGTCGAGGGCGTGCCCGATCGGCAGCGATGCATCGACTCGCACGTCGTAGGATGCGACGACCCGTCACGCCCGAGGTACGCCGTTGTCGCGAACCCTGATCGACCTGCTCGAGACCGCCGTGGCGCGCTACGGCGACCGGCCCGCGCTCGGCGTCCGCCATGACGACGGATCGACCACGACCTGGACCTACCGGGATCTCGATCGGCGGTCGCGGATCGCCGCCTGGCGGCTGCGCGCTCTCGACCTGGAGCCGGGCGACCGGATCCTGACCTGGAGCCCGTCGACGCCCGAGTTGCCCGCCGCCTATTTCGGGGCGATGCACGCCCGGCTCGTCATCGTCCCGCTCGATCTGCGGATGTCCAGCGACGCGATCGACACGATCGTCCGGGCGTCTGGTGCCCGGCACCTCGTCCTCGGCACCGGGCGCGACGCCCCCGATCCGCAGGAGGCCGGTCTGGCCGATTTCCCGACCACGACGGTGGACGCACTGACGGCCGAACCGGCCGAGGACGACCCGGTCTTCCCGGCCGACTGGGAGGCGCGCCAGGCGGCCTGGAAGCGCCCCACGGCCGATGAGCTTTTCGAGCTCGTGTTCACGAGCGGGACCACGGGCACGCCCAAGGGCGTCCGTCTGGCGCACGACAACGTCGTCGCATCGATCGAGTCGTTCCACCGCATCGTGCCGCCGATGGAGCACCGGATCGTCTCGCTGCTCCCCCTCTCGCACCTGCTCGAACAGGCGGTCACGCTGTACTACGCGCTCGATGTCGGCGCCGACGTGCTCTATGTCCGGAGCCGGAACCCACGGGTCATCTTCGACGCCCTGCGCGACCATCGGGTCACGAGCATGGTCGTCGTGCCCCAGGTGCTCGACCTGTTCTGGAGCGCGATCGCGCGCGAGATCGCCAAGCGCGGCCGCACCGCGATGGTTGAACGGCTCCGAGGCATCGCGCGCCACCTGCCGTTCGCGATCCGGCGGCTCCTGTTCCGCAGCATCCACCAGCAGCTCGGCGGCCATTTCCGGCTGTTCCTTTCATCCGGAGCGTTCCTCCCGCCCGCGCTGCAGCAGTCGTGGGAGGACATCGGTGTGACCATCCTGCAGGGCTACGGCACGACCGAAACGGGCACCGGCGCCTGCGGGACGCTCGCGGATCACGAGCCCGGCACCGTCGGCCGTGTGCCCGAAGGGATCGAGATGCGCATCGCTTCTGATGGCGAGATCCAGTTCCGCGGCCGGCCTGTGTTCAAGGGGTACTGGAACGCCCCGGAGCTGACGGCCCAGGCCTTCACCGAGGATGGGTGGTACAAGACCGGCGATCTCGGCCATTACGACGACGCGGGGCGGCTGATCCTCAGCGGCCGGATCAAGGACATGATCGTGCTGCCCAACGGCTTCAACGTGTACCCCGAGGACATCGAGAACGCGCTCCGGATCGCCGACCTCCGCGACGCGGTGGTCATCGAGACCGCCCCGGGCCGGATCGAGGCGGTCGTGCTGGCCCTCGATGGCGAGGACGCGGCCGCGACGAAGTCACGCGTCGAGATGGCGGTCAAGGCCGCCAACGCGACCCTGGGCCCCAATCAGCGGATCGCCGGCTGGCGGCAATGGCCGGACGCGGACTACCCGCGGACCCACACCCTCAAGATCAAGCGCGATCCCATCCGGAAATGGGCTGCCACCGGGACGCCGCTGCGGACGGCGGTCGGCGACCGGGCCTGACGGCCGACGGCGCGCAGGGAGTCAGCGCGCGGATCCGCCATCAGGACGGGACCGGCACGCCCGTTCCCAGCGTCTCGAGCGCGGCCTGGATGTCCGGCTGGAGTGGATCCTCGGCGCCCTCCGGGACCCACGAGTACAGCACGACGGTCGCTCCCACGAGCCGGATGATGTGGCGCGCCCCGAGGGCCGACTGGACCTTTGCCGGGCCTGTGGCGAGATAGGCGGCCTGCGCCGTCGCCGCCTCGGCGGCCGTCGTCGGGTCCCTGAACTCGTACACGACGATGAAGCCTTCCTCGGGGGCCTGCGGCAGGATCACCTGGTACAGCGCCCGCGGTGTGGTGGTGAACTGCGCGTCCTCCGGCGGGCGGAACTGCGCCGCCGAATCCTGGAGGACGAGGTTGCGCCCACCGAGCACCCGGACCAGATCTGCCCGGGTCTGGGCGACGACCGGGCCGACGGTTCGGGTCGGGCCGCCGGTCGCGACCGCGGGTCGCGGCGTCACGGCGGGCGTTCCATTCGGTGCACACGCGCCCACGAGAACGACGGCGGCCGCGACGGCCGCAGTGGCGCGCGCAACGACCCTGCGCGCCACGCTCAGCCGGGCGGCCATTCGAATGCCCGACCGCCCATGAGGTGTACGTGGAGGTGGTCGACCGACTGGCCGCCCCACCGCCCGACGTTCGACACCAGTCGATAGCCGCCCTCCGCGATCCCCTCCGAACGAGCGAGATCGGCGGCCACCGCGAAGATGCGGCCGATCAAGGGGCTGTCGGCCTCGGTCAGCTCAAGCGCGGAGACGATGTGCGCCTTGGGCATGATCAGGATGTGCGTCGGTGCCCGCGGAGCGATGTCGCGGATCGCGAGGACGAGGTCGTCCTCGCGGACCTTGGTCGCCGGGATCTCGCCCGCGACGATGCGGCAGAACAGGCAGTCAGAGGCCATCAGAGGCTCGGTTTCGTGCTCATGAGGAAGCCGATGACCCCGACGAGCCCGGCCATCAGGTACGACACGTAACGCTGGCGTCGCGCGCGATCGAGCCAGACGCGGTCATCGGCAGCGGCAGTGATCCCGACCAGCCTCCGCAGGTTCGGCCGCTGGATGAAGAACGCGAGCGCGAGGTTCGCGGCGTAGATGACGAGTGCGACCAGCAGCCACGGCTGCTGCAGGAGGGTCGGCCCGAGTGTCGCGATCAGCCCGACACCGGTCAGGGCCAGGCCTGCGCCGATCACGAGAGTGCCGTGCGACTGGCCCCACAACAGGGTCCGCACGAGCCCACTGTCCGAGTCGACCGCGGCGCGCCGGGTGCGCAACGCGAACGGCAGCAGGATCGACGGCAGGAACAGGCTGACCGCGAGGATCACGTGCGTCGCGAGCAGGATGGGAAACAGGCTGGTGGGCATCCGGCCGATTGTACGGTCGAGCGGTCGTCCGAGCCGTCAGGGCCGCCGGGCGACCAGCGCGATCCAGTCGCCCTCGACCGTTCGGTCGACGACGCGCAGGCCAGCCGACTCGAAGGCCGCCCGGACGTCGCCCTCGCGGTCGACGAAGATGCCCGACGCCACGAGCGTACCGCCCGGTCGCAGCTCGTCGCGGAGGTGAGCGGCGAGCGGGACGAGCACACCGGCGATGAGGTTGGCCAGGACGACGTCGAAGGGCTCCTCTCCGGTCGGAAGGCTGCCCGCGCGCGCACGAAGCCGGGGTGCGAGCCGGTTCCGCCGAGCGTTCGCGAGCGTCGACTCGATCGCGATCGGATCGGTGTCGACGCCCAATGCCGTCGCGGCACCGAGTCGGAGCGCGGCGATCGCCAGGATCCCCGAGCCGCATCCGACGTCGAGGACCCTGGCCTCAGCGAGCCGGCCATCGTCCGCCAGTGGCTCGAGAACCGCGAGACACAGGCGGGTCGTCGGGTGGAGGCCGGTCCCGAAGGCCATCCCGGGATCGAGCGCGAGCACGACGTCGCCCGGGCGCGCGCGGTGCCGGCGCCACGTCGGACGGACCACGAGGCGGCGGCCCACGCGGAGAACAGGAAAGAACGCCTTCCATGCCTCGGCCCAGTCCGCCTCGTGGACGATGCGAGTCCGGAGCTCACCGATGGGCCGCAGGCCGAACGCCTGCAGGTGACCGAGTGCTTCCGCAGCCTCGGCCGCCGCCGCCTCGGTCACCGCCTGGTCACCCGCCGGGACGTACCCGCGGACGACCGCCGGTCGCGCTGGATCGATCCGCGCGCCGAGCCCCTCGTCGACGAGCTCGAAGCCGGGCTCGACCGACGTTCCGCCACTCGCCACCCGTCCGAGGATCTCGCTGACGGCCTCGACCGCCTCGAGGTCCGCTTCGACGGCGAGTTCCAGCCAGGCCGCGGGTGGCTCGGACCTCACCCCAGTCCGAGCTTGTCGAGGATGCCGCCCGAGCCGCCGACCGCCTCGCCCGACTCGCGTGCGTATGCCTCGAGGATCTCGCGCTGCTTCTTCGACAGCTTCTTCGGGACCTCGACATCGACGAGAACATGCAGGTCGCCGCGTGACCCTGCTCGCCGGAGATGGGGCACGCCCTTGCTACGCAGGCGGATCTCTGTATCCGGCTGGGTACCGGGCTTGACCTCGACGTCCTCAGAGCCTTCGATCGTCGGCACCTGGAGAGTCGTGCCGAGCGCCGCCTGGGCGATCGAGATCCGGGCCTCGAAGTACAACTCGGTCCCGTCGCGCTTGAGGCTCGAATGCGGGGCGACATGGACCGCGACGTACAACGATCCGGGGGGGCCGCCGCGCGGGCCGACCTCGCCCTCGTTCGTCAGCCGGATCTGGTGGCCTTCGTCGATGCCGGCGGGGATCGTCACCCGCAGCGTTCGCTTCCGCTCCGTGCGGCCGTCGCCCTTGCACGTCTCGCATGGGGTCTCGACGATCTTGCCCTCGCCTCGACAGCGCGGGCACGCGCTGACATTGACCATCTGCCCGAGCATCGTCTGGCGCACGCTGCGCACCTCGCCCCGACCCTCGCACTGAGGACAGGTCGTCGCCTCGGTCCCGGGCGCCGCTCCCCCGCCGCTGCACGTTTCACACCGCCCGAGCGCACGGAAGTCGATCTCCTTCTCCGTCCCCTTGACCGCTTCCTCGAACGTGATGCGCATGTCATACCGGAGATCGGAGCCAGGTTGCGGCCTGCCTCGTCGCGCCGATCCGGATGCCGCTCCACCGAAGAACGCGTCGAAGATGTCGCTGAACCCGCCGAAGCCCTCGAAGCCGGCTCCGGCCGGCCCGCCATCGACCCCGGCGCGCCCGAACGTGTCGTACCGCTGGCGGCGGTCGGGATCGGACAGGATCTGGTACGCCTCGCTCGCCTCCTTGAAGCGGGCCGGCGCCTGCGGATCCTTGTTGACGTCCGGGTGCCATTGCTGGGCGAGCTTGCGGAAGGCGCGCTTGATCTCGGCGTCGCTCGCACCGCGCTGGACGCCGAGCACCTCGTACAGATCGCGCTCCGTGGTGGCCATCGAGCGAGAAGTCTACGAGAGGGCGAGTTCCTTGGCCGTTGTGATGACGGCATCGAACATCGCGGGCGTGAGCTTGCCGGTGAATGTGTTCTGCTGGCTCGGGTGGTACGAGCCGATCAACCGATACGCGCCGACCTCCGCGATCGCGCCGTGACCGAACCTCGGCTTGACCGGGACCCTGTGCCCGTTCGCGGCCATCGCACGGAGCGCGGCGTCCCAGCCGTAGGCACCCAGCGCCAGCAGGACCCGGACGCGCTCCAACAGGCCCAGCTCGCGGGCCAGGTACGGCGCGCAGTTGTCCCGCTCTTCCGGTGTCGGCTTGTTGGCCGGCGGGGCGCACCGCACGGCCGCCGCGATGTAGACCTCGGTGAGCGTCAACCCGTCGTCGGCGCGCCGCGACGACGGCCGATCGGCGAGGCCGGCGCGATACAGCGCCGCCCACAGGAAGTCACCGGACGCGTCCCCGGTGAAGACCCGTCCCGTTCTGTTTCCGCCGTGGGCCGCGGGTGCCAGACCCACCAAGAGGATCCGCGCGTCAGGATCCCCGAAGCCCGGCACCGGCCGGCCCCAGTACGTCTGGTCACGGAATCGCGCGACCTTCTCGCGTGCCACACGTTCCCGCCATTCCACGAGGCGTGGACACCGCCTGCACACAACGATCTCGGTGGTGAGGGCCGCGAGCGCGGCCCGGTCGGTCACTGGAGGAGCAGCTTGTCGAGCCGGCGGGAGACCACGTACAGACCCGCGAAGCCCATCACCAGCAGGTACACGACATGGACGAGCAGGATCGGCGAGATCGCACCGATCGTGAGCGCCCGGATGAGATCCACGCCCTGGTAGAGCGGGGTCAGCTGGACGATCACGCGGAGCACGTCCGGATAGGTCTCGATCGGATAGAACGTCGCGGAGAACAGGAACAGCGGCAGGATCACGAGCTGGATCAGGTCGAAGTCCTGCCACGTCTTCATGTACGACGTGGCGGCCATACCCACCGCGCCGAACGCGAATCCGACGAGCAGCGCCGCCGGCACAGCAAGCACGACCCACGGCGATACCACCAGGCCGAGGATCACGAGCACGACCATGAACCCGAGCGCGTACAGGCCGCCACGGATGAGCGCCCAGATCAGCTCGCCGACCGCGATATCGCCGGCCGACAGGGGCGTCGCCAGGATCGACGAGAACGTCTTGTCGTAGTTGAGCTTGAAGAAGAAGTTGAACGTGCTCTCGTTGATCGCGCCCTGCATCGACGCGGTCGCGAGCAACGCCGGTGCAACGAACAGCTGGTATGGGATCTCGATCCCACCGGGCCCCGGGATCGTGCCGATCAGCGCGCCGAGGCCGAACCCGATGCTGAGCAGATAGAAGAGTGGCTCGAAGAAGCCCGACAGGAGCACGAGCCAGCCGTGCTTGTAGACGTACAGGTTCCGCTCGACCAGACGCAGGGATCTCCGGCTCCCGATCAGGAGGGCCGAGGTCAGCGGCAAGGCGGTCACCCGCGCACCAGCTTCGCGCTGACAGTCCGGATCGTGAGCAGCGTGCCGACAACGATGAACCCGATCAGGACGGCGAGGTGCAGGAGGGCAAGGTCCAGCGGCAAGTCGGGCGTGCCCAGCGTGCCGAGTGACAGGCCACGCGCCAACACCACGCCGTGGTACAGCGGCGTGAGCCACGCCAGCGGCTGCACGAACGCCGGCAGCGACTCGACCGGATAGAACGTCCCGGAGAACAGGAACAACGGCGTGATCCCGAACCGGAAGATGGCCGCGAACCGGTCCGGGGTGCGCTGGGTTGCGGAGAAGGCAGCGATGGGCGCCGCGAATGCCAGGCCTGTGAGCACAGCGACCGGGATCGCGAGCACGACCATCGGCGAGATCGCCGCGCCGAACAACACGATGACGATCGTGAAGACCGACGAGATGAGCAGCAGGCGGGCGCCGAACCACAGGATGTTGCCCAGCGCCACGTCCCGGGGAGTGATGGGCGTCGCGTACATCGCGTGGAAGACCCGGCTCCAGACCAGGCCGGCCATGATCGGGAAGGTGGCCTCGAAGGACGCCGCCTGCATGCACGAGGCGACCAGCAGCCCAGGCGCCAGGAAGGCGATGTACGGCACGCCTCCGAGGGCGGCGTCCGCCCCGCCGCGGTCGACGTACCCGCCGATCCCGAGTCCCATCGCGGCCAGGAACAGCACCGGGGTCAGGAACGAGCTGAAGATGCTGGCCCGGAACGTGCGCCGGTAGGTGATGAACCGGTGTTCGAAGACGCGCCCGATGCCCGACGTCGCATCGGCGATCGCCGACATCAGTCGACCAGCGACCGGCCGGTCAGCCGCAGGAACACGTCCTCCAGCGTCGATCGGCGGACGAGCACCGTCTCAGGCTGGAGCCCTCGTGCGTGGGCGGCTGCGACTGCGGCCTCACCATCGTCGGCGTAGAGCAGGACGCGATCCGGCAGCCGTTCGATCCGCTCCGCGAGGCCGTCGAGTTGGCCGTCGAGCGTCTCCTGGACTCCGTCCGCGAAACGGAGTTCAGTGACCTCGCGGGTCGAGTACTGCTCGATCAGCGAGCGGGGCGAGCCCTCGGCCACGATCTTCGCCTTGTCCATCACCACGAGCCGGTCGCACAACTGTTCCGCTTCGTCCATGTAATGCGTCGTCAGGACCAGGGTCACACCGCGCTGTTTCAGTCGGTACAGGCGATCCCAGAGCAGGTGCCGGGCCTGGGGATCGAGGCCGGTCGTCGGCTCGTCGAGCAGCATCAGCTCTGGTTCGTTGATGAGGCTGCGGGCGATCGTGAGGCGACGCTTCAGCCCGCCCGACAGGTGCTCGACCTGATCGCCGGCGCGCTCCGTCAGCTGCGCGAAGTCGAGGAGGTCGTCCGCTCGCCGGGCACACTCGGCTCGGCTCAGACCGAAGTAGCGGCCGTAGAGCACGAGGTTCTCGCGGACCGTGAGCTCCGTGTCGAGCGTGTCCTGCTGGGGGACGACCCCCAGCCGTGCCCGGATGTTCGGCCCGTCCGCGGCCGGGTCCTGGCCGAGGATGCGCAGCATCCCCGCGGTCGCCGGCGAGACGCAACCGATCATCCGCATCGTCGACGTCTTGCCCGCGCCGTTCGGTCCCAGGAACCCGAACGATTCGCCTGGCGCCACATCGAAATCGACGGCGTCGACCGCGGTGAAATCACCGAAGCGCTTGGTCAGCCCGCGGGCACGGATGAGCGAGGTCGAGTCGACCGACTCGGCACTGTCCGGCATGGGCGGGCATGGTACTCCAGCGCGCCGTGGCCGGCCGCGCCGTCCAAGCCGGAATGCGTCCGCGAGAAACGTGCTACACAGCGGTAGCGATATGTGGTAAGGTCGTCCCCGGACGCACCGACGCGCATCGCAGGAGCCGAACCGATGGCCACCATCCCTGCCCCCGCTGCCGAACTCGTCGCACAGGCACTCGTCGCGGAACTAACGGTCGTGGACCCGAAGGGGCGTCCCGTCACATATCCGTTGATCCCGCTCTGGGATGGCGAGCGCATCTACATGACCTCGTCGACCCTGTTCAGTCGCAAGCTCGAGCACATCGCTCGGAACCCGCGCGTGTCCGTGTCGGTGACGGATCCCATCAGCGTCGGTGGCAGGACGGACCGTGTGACGATCCAGGGCGATGCCCGGGTCATCGCCGATGACCCGCACGGCGGCTGGGAGCGACTGCTCCCCATCTGGTCGGCCAAGGAGCCGGCCATCGTCGCGTTCCTCGAGGCTCGGGTGGCGCTGCCGTTGTTCTTCGAGCGGGCGCTCATCGAGATCACGCCCCGCCGGGTCCTGTACTGGCCGCACGGCGACACATCGGTGGCGCCGGTCGTGACCGTGGTCGGCAAGGAGGCCGCGTGATGCGCTCGACACCGGAGCTCGACACCCGAACCGGGCTTGAAAAGCTCGCGACCTATCCGTTCCACATCGCCTCCTGGATCGACGACACGGGCTACCCGGTGTCGGTCGCCGTTACGGCGTCGATCGATCCGGGCAGCGGCGCCGCGACATTCCCGGTGCCGACTGGCCTGGCCGTCCCGACCAGCCGCGAGGTGTCCCTGACCGGATCGCACATCCGGCCGCAGCCCGGTTACGGCTACGACGAGCGCCGCCACGTAACGGTGTGGGGCCGCGTGTCGCCGGGCATCCGCCCGGATTCGATGACTCGCGTCCTGACCCTGATCGGGCGCTCGGCGTGGGGCTGGGACGAATCGGAGGTCCCGTTCTTCGAGTACTCGGAGCGGTCGGTGCCGCGCTCGCGTCGGTATTTCGACGCGCTCTCCGCGGAGAGAGGCACGCCCGTCAAGCCGCGGCTGCGCTTCCGCTCCCTTGCCCTGCGCACCACCCGGCTGCCGTTCCTGACCGCGACCATCGTGCCAGTGCTGCTCGGCATCCTGATCGCGGCAAGCCACGGTTTCTTCGACGTCGCCGCGGCCGCGTTGACGATCATCGGCGCGGCTTTCGTCCAGCTCGGACTGAACGTCGCAAACGACGTCTTCGATACGGTCCAGGGGGCTGATGACGCCAACGTCACGCCGACCAAGTTCAGCGGCGGGTCGCGGGTGATCCAGTACGGGCTCGTGACGTTGCGCCAGATGGCGACACTGGCGACTGTCTTCTATGTCGCCGCGGGTGTGATCGGGCTGGTGCTGCTCGCGACGCGTGGGTCGATCGCCTTGCTCGTCATCGGCGTCGTCGGGTTCATCGTGTCGCTCGGCTATACGGCACCGCCACTGAAGTTCGTCTATCGAGGGCTCGGTGAGATCGCGGTGGCGATCGGATTCGGGCCGCTGATGCTGCTCGGCGCATACGTCGTCCAGACCGGCGGGGCGCTGGCATGGGAGCCGTTCGTGGCGTCGATCCCGATCGCCCTGCTTGTTGCGCTCATCCTCTATGTCAACGAGATCCCCGACCGGCGTGGCGATGCCCGTGCCGGCAAGCGGACCCTGCCGGTGCGGTTCTCGAGGTCGGCTGTCATCGGCGGGTACAACGTGGCGGTCGTGGCGGCCTATGGTGCCGTGGTGCTCGGCGTGATCGCCGGCCTACTGCCGATCCCGGCGCTGCTGATGCTGCTCACGATCCCACTGGCGCGTCGCGTGTCCTCGGGGCTCGCGCCGAACTACGACAACCCGTACGGGCTGATGGCGTTCATGGGCATCAATGTCCAGCTGCATCTCGCGGCTGGCGTTCTGCTGCTCGTCGCGTACGCGATCGTGATCGCCGCGATGGCGTTCGCTCCGGGCGTGGATCTGTTCCTGCGCTGAGGGTCGCGTAGCCCGAGGCGGTGCCACGCCGGCCAAGGCCGTTCGGTATCCGGGAAAAAGGCGACGAGTAAGCCTCGGATAAGCGCTCGTCGTCAGACTCCGAGCGATGGATGCGGTGCGGTTCGGGCTATCCGTGCGCGCCCTGCGCCGACGACGCCGCCTAACGCAGGAACGCCTCGCGGCGATGGTCGGCGTTTCACGATCGACCATCGTTCGAGTCGAGCGAGGCCGTGCCGATTCGGCCACGGTCCGAACCCTCATGCGAATCGCCGGTGCCCTCGGCGCGACGGTCAGTGTTCGCATCCTGTGGCACGGCGAGGGGTTCGATCGCCTGCTGGACGCCGCGCACGCCGACCTCACCGAGTCCACCCTTCACTTGCTACGCGACTCCGGATGGGAGGTGGCGACCGAGGTGTCGTTCAACGTCCGAGGTGAACGCGGCACGATCGACATCCTCGCCGTCCATCACCCGACGAAGTCGCTTCTCGTCATCGAGATCAAGTCGGTGGTGCCCGACCTTCAGGCGATGCTCGGCACGCTCGACCGGAAGGTCCGACTGGCCGTCGGGATCGCCAGGGAGCGTGGTTGGCGAATCGACACCGTCTCAAGATTGCTGGTCTTCCCCGACGACCGGACCGCCCGTCGTCGTGTCGACCAACACGCGGCGACCTTCGAGGCGGTGCTGCCATCCCGCACGGCGGCGGTGCGCCGGTGGCTCCGGTCGCCGACCGGAAGCATGGCCGGGCTCCTATTCCTGATAGATGGCCATGAGGCGGTCACTCGTCACCGCGGCGGGACCAAACTGATCCGGGACTGAACTCGGCCTCGCACCGCGGCACCACGCAGGACTGACAAACGGTCCATGGAACGACCATCTGTCAGCTGCAGCCGACGAACGACCGCCTGATGAGCATCTGACAGAAATGGGGTAAGGAGGCCTCCGAATTCGGCGCATGTGAAACGCACCTGAATGAAAGTGGCCGCCCCGGCTTGGTGGAGCCGGGGCGGCCGCTATTGGAATCTGCGAGGGACCAAGGGAGGCCTAGACCTCCTTGAACTCGCCCTCGACTGCCTCTTCGCCCTCGCCTTCGGCAGTGCCATCCGCGGCACCTGCCTCGCCGGAACCGTCAGCCCCCTCGCCGTCGTCGCTCGACCCGTTCGTGGCGTCGGCCTCGGAGGCCGAGGCCTGATAGGCCGCGGTCGAGACACGGTTCAGGGTCTCGGCGAGGGACGTCATCCCGGATCGGATCGCGTCCACGTCGGAGCCCTTCAGGGCCTCGCGCAGCGACGCGACCTGGTTCTCGACCTCGAGCTTGTCCTCGGACGACACCTTGTCGCCCAGGTCCTTGAGCGTGCGCTCGGCCTGGAACGTCAGCGACTCGGCCTGGTTCCGGGTCTCGACCTCTTCGCGCCGCTTCTTGTCCTCGTCGGCGTGATCGGCAGCGTCGCGGACCATCTGATCCACTGCGTCCTTGGCCAGCATCGAGGATGCGGTGATCCGCACCTGCTGTTCCTTGCCGGTCGCTCGGTCCTTGGCCTTCACGTCTAGGATCCCGTTCGCATCGATGTCGAACGTGACCTCGATCTGGGGCACGCCGCGCGGGGCGGGCGGGATCCCGTCGAGGATGAACCGGCCGAGCGTCTTGTTGTCGGTCGCGAAGTCGCGCTCGCCCTGGAGGACGTGGATCTCGACCTGCGACTGCGAATCGGATGCGGTCGAGAAGACCTGCGACTTCGACGTCGGGATCGTCGTGTTGCGCTCGATGAGCCTGGTCATCACGCCGCCGAGCGTTTCGATGCCGAGCGACAGCGGCGTCACGTCGAGCAGCAGCACGTCCTTGACGTCACCGGCGAGCACACCGGCCTGGATGGCGGCACCGATGGCGACGACCTCGTCCGGGTTGACTCCCTTGTGCGGCTCTTTCCCGTCGAAAAGCTTCTTGACCGCCTCGACGACCGCCGGCATGCGGGTCATGCCGCCGACCAGGATCACCTCATCGATGTCGGCGGGCTTCAGGCCCGCGTCCTTGAGGGCGTCCTTGACCGGGTCCGCGGTCTTCGCGACGAGGTCGTCGACGAGGTCCTCGAGCTTGGCCCGTGTCAGCGAGACGACGAGGTGCTTCGGCCCGGAGGCGTCGGCGGTGATGTACGGCAGGTTGATCTCGGTCGTCGCGGTGGACGACAGCTCGATCTTGGCCTTCTCGGCAGCCTCCTTGAGGCGCTGGAGGGCCTGCTGGTCCTTCGACAGGTCGATGCCCTGGTCCTTCTTGAACTCGGTCAGTAGCCACTCGATGACACGCTGGTCGAAGTCGTCACCGCCCAGGTGTGTGTCGCCGTTGGTGGCCTTGACCTCGAAGACACCCTCACCGAGTTCCAGGATCGAGATGTCGAACGTGCCACCGCCCAGGTCGTAGACGGCGATCTTCTCGTCGTGCTTCTTGTCGAGACCGTAGGCGAGGGCCGACGCGGTCGGCTCGTTGATGATCCGCTTGACGTCGAGACCCGCGATTCGGCCGGCGTCCTTGGTCGCCTGGCGCTGCGTGTCGTCGAAATAGGCGGGGACCGTGATGACCGCCTCGGTCACCTTCTCGCCGAGGTACGCCTCCGCATCGGTCTTGAGCTTCTGCAGGATCATCGCGCTGATCTCGGGCGGGGTGTAGACCTTGCCGTCGGCCAGCTTCACGGCCACGCCGTCTGACTTGGGATCCTTCTCGACCGTGTACGGCACGAGTTCGCGCGAGCGCTTGGTCTCAGGGTCATCGAATCGACGACCCATGAAGCGCTTGATCGAGAACACGGTGTTGCCGGGGTTGGTGACGGCCTGGCGCTTGGCCAGCTGGCCGACCAGCCGCTCGCCGGTCTTCGTGAATGCGACGACGCTCGGGATGGTCCGCCCACCCTCCGCCGACGCGATGACGGTCGGTTCGCCGCCCTCCATGACGGCGACGACGGAGTTCGTCGTGCCGAGGTCGATGCCGATGATCTTGCCCATGGTCTGTGTCTGCTCCTCGCTCGGATCTGGTGTCAGTTTGGTAGTTCGTTGGTGGGTGTAGGTTCGGGTGCCGCGGCGACGGCCACGAGGGCCGGCCGCAGGACGCGGTCGCGGAGTCGATAGCCACGCCGGACCTGCTCGACGATCTCGCCCTCCGGCCGGCCGGTGCCGGGGACGGTGGCGATGGCCTCGTGCTGACGCGGGTCGAAGGTGGTGCCGGGCTCGGCGTCGATCGGGCTCACGCCCTCGCTGTCGAGCAGCATCCGGAGCTTCCGGTCGATCGCGGCGACGCCCTGAAACCACGGATCCGTCGCGACCGAGTCCGGTCGGGCATCGATCGCGCGGTCGAAATCGTCGGCCAGCGCCAGCACCTTGCGTATGAGGTCCTCACCGGCCAGCCCGATCTCGCGCTCGCGCTCTTCGGCGGTCCGGCGCTTGAAGTTGAGGAATTCCGCGCGCTCGCGCTGGAGCGCCGCGAGGTAGTCGTCCGCTTGGGTCGATGCAGTGGCCAGCTCAGCCTTGAGACCGTCGATCTCGGCAAGCAGCTTGGTCGGGCGGATGTCGATGTCCTCGGCACGCTCTTCGGCACGTGTGCGATGTCGTTGTTCAGGCACGGGTCGCTGTTCAGGCATAGAGGTGATCCACCAGTTCATTCATCAGACCGGACACGAAGCGCACCGTGCCGATCGCGTGTCGATAGCTCATGCGCGTTGGACCGAGCACTCCCACGACGCCCAGCGCGCGGCCGGGACGGCCGTACGGCGCAAGGACGAGCGAGACGTGGTGCATCTCCTCGCGCGGGTTCTCGGCGCCGATCAGCACCCGGACCCGACTCGACCCCGCGACGCTTCCGACGAGCTCGCCGAGGTAGGCGCGGTTCTCGAGGGCCGTGAAGACCTGCCGCAGCTTGTCGCTCTGGGCGAACTCGGGGGCTTCCATGACGTTGAGGAGCCCGTCCGAGAACACCTCCTCGACCGCGGCCGCGTCGTAGTCATCGAGGATCCGGATGATGCGCTCCCCAACCTTGCGTGCCGTCCGCTGGATTGGCTCGCCCTCGTCGAGCTTGGACAGCGTCGATCCGGCCGTCGTCGCGGTCGCGTCGACCAGGTGCTCGTTCAGGAGACCGGCGACCCGGTTGAGCGTCGCCTGGTCGATGGCGTCGTCCTCGTCGAGCGGGACCGTCGCCTGCTTGATCGCGCCTTCGCGGAGCACGAGGATGAGGCTCGCCATCCGCTCGTTGACGGCGACCAGGTCGACCCGCCGGATGTGGGCCGCGCTCGGCTTGGCGGGCGTGGCGAGTCCGGCCGACCTTGTCAGCCCGGCGAGCGTCGTCGCGGCGAGCCGGAACCAATGCTCGCTGGCGAACTCCACCTGGCCGAACTGGTGGCGGATCATCAGCTGCTCGACCGCCGACAGCGGCGCCGCATCCACGATCGTCTCGACGTAGAAGCGGTACCCGGCGTCAGTCGGCATCCGACCGGCACTCGTGTGCGGATGCGTCAGCAGGCCGGCGCTCTCCAGCTCGGCGAGGATGTTGCGCACGGTGGCGCTCGACACACCAAGGCCGTAGCGCTCGACGAGCGCCTGGCTGCCGACCGGCTGTGCCGATGTGACGTATTCCTCGATGACGGCCCGGAGGATCGCCTGGGAGCGGAGGTCCAACGGGCCGAGTGGACGGCGTGCTCTACGCGCCAAACTCGTTCTCCCGTGGTAGTTAGCACTCGATGGGTGAGAGTGCTAACGTGCGTGGAGGCATCGTAGCAGTCGCCCGAGCCGAGTGTCAACGCGGGCGGCGGGCCTACACGAGGCGCGAGAAGAGCTCGTTCGACAGGAGACGGCCACGGGTCGTCAGGACCACCCGGTCCTGCGGCGTGACGGTCAGGAGCTCCGCGGCAAGGGCCCAGCCGAATGCGTCGGCGAGCGGCGGCTCGTGGGCCGTGGCGAGCGGGACGCCGGTGTCCAGACGGAGCCCGAGGATGACCGCCTCGGCCACCCCGGTCGCGTCGTCGAGCACGTCCACGCCGCCCGGTGGGAGCGTCGGCGCCGCTCCACCCAGGGCCGCCACGTAGAGGTCGAGGCGGGCCGCCGTCCAGCGCCGCGCGATCCCATCGAACGCGTGTGCCCCGGGCCCGACCGCCTCGTTCGGCCGGCGCTGCCAGTACGCCAGGTTGTGCTGGCTCTCGTGGCCCCGCCGCGCCCAGTTCGAGATCTCGTAGCCGCGATAGCCGGCGTCGGCCAGCGCGAGCGCGGCGTAGTGATACTGGCCGGCCGCGCGATCCTCGTCCTGTCCGGGCTTGACCGCGTCACGCCAGCGACGCGCGCCCTTGGTGGTCGGTAGGTGGTCGCCGTTCGGTCCGGTCAGGCCTTCGGCGACGGGGTCGTCGAGCGACAGCGCATACAGCGAGAGGTGGTCGGGCTCGAGCGCGAGTGCCACATCGAGCGTCGTCATCCACGTCGGCAGGCCGGTGTCCGGGATGTCGTACAGCAGATCGACGTTGATCGACGTGATGCCCGCCTCCCGTGCGCCGGCAACGGCCTCGGCCACGTGGCGCGCCCGATGGCGGCGCCCGAGCTTGCGCAGCTCGGTGTCGTCGAAGGACTGGGCACCGAACGAGATGCGCGTGACGCCGGCGCGGCGCAGAGCCGCCGGGTCGCCTCGCTCGTCAGGCCCGGGGTTCGACTCGATCGTGATCTCGGCATGCTCGGCGATCCCGAAGCGCTCACGGACCCGGGTGAGGATCCGCTCGATCTCGTCAGGCGGCAAGAGGGACGGCGTGCCGCCGCCGAGATAGACCGTCGAGAGCGGCGGCCGTCGGCGCGTGCCCGGCTCACCGAACCTCCGGTCGAGGGCATCGGCGCGCAGGTCGATCTCGACAAGGAGCGCGTCGAGGAACTGAGCGATCCGGCTGCGCGGCCCGCGTGCCGCCGATCCTGCGATGACGACGAAGTCGCAGTACGGACACAGCGACACGCAGAACGGCACGTGGATGTAGAGCGCGACCGGGGGACGCGGGGCCGGCGTCCCTGTCACTGTCACCGATCCCGCTGAGCGGACTCCCGGGTCCCGATGACGCGCCAGCCCTCAGGAGGTCGGCGACGGCGGTCGATCTCCTCCGCCTCGCGGCCCTTCGGCAAGGTCTGTCCGGTGTGGCCGGTGGCCAGGAACACAGCGAAACGGGTCGCGGCGTGGCCGAGGAACGCGGCCGCGATGCCGCCCGTCACGGCGGTCAGCCAGCCACCGATGAGGCCGATCGCGAGCGTCAGGACCAGCAGGTAGCGGTCCCGTCCCGGGGCGCCCAGCCGCGTCGTCAACGTATAGAGGAGCGCCTGCATGACGTTAGCGAGGTTCGCCTCGAGGCCGAGCGTCAGCAGCGTCCCGAAGATCGCGCCACGGAACGTGGCCTCGTCGATGAACGCGGTCGCGGTCGAGTTGAGCAGCGCGCCCGGGTACGAGCCGATGTCCGGGAAGCGGATGCGCTGGTAGCGGAGGGTCGCGAACGCCAAAGCCTGCGCCACGCCCAGTCCAGCGAAGATCAGGCCGCCCATGACGGCCCCGAGCCGGTCGCCCGTCCCGAGGAACAGGTCCGCTTGAGGCGCGGGGTGGATGTACGCGATCGCCACGACGATCCCGGCACCCAGCCCGTACCAGGCGAGGCGCCTGCGGACCCGTGGCCGCTCGCCGTCCCTCGTCGACTCGTAGTACTCGGCCGTCCCGAACCGCTCCGCGTCGAGGCGGAGCAGCACGAGCAGCATCGTGAGGCCGACGACGATCAGCCCGCGCGAGACGTCGAAGAGCTCCTCCACGAACGCTCAGCCCTCGTCCATGCGGAGCATCGCCAGGAATGCCTCCTGCGGGATCTCGACCGACCCGACGCGCTTCATCCGCTGCTTGCCCTCTTTCTGCTTTTCGAGCAGCTTCCGTTTGCGCGTGATGTCGCCACCGTAACACTTGGCCAACACGTTCTTGCGCATGGCCCGGACCGACTCCCGGGCGATGACGTTGCTGCCGATCGCCGCCTGGATCGGGATCTCGAACATCTGGCGCGGGATCAATTCCTTCAGGCGCTCGGCCAGGGCGCGGCCCGTGGACTGGGCACGAGCGCGGTGCACGATGAGGCTGAGGGCGTCGACCGGCTCGCTGTTGACGAGGATGTCGACCTTGACGAGGTCGGCCGGTCGATAGCCGAGCTCCTCATAGTCCATCGACGCGTAGCCCTGGCTGCGGCTCTTCAACTGGTCGAAGTAGTCGACGATCAGCTCGGCGAGCGGCATCTCGAAATGGAGCACGACCCGGGTCGGGTCGAGGTACTCCATGTTGACGAACGTGCCGCGCCGGTTCGTCGAGAGCTCCATGATCGAGCCGATATACGCGCTGGGTGACACGACGCTGAGGGTTACCCAGGGCTCTTCGATCGACTCGATGTCGGATGGGTTCGGCAGCAGGGCCGGGTTGTCGACAACGACGGTGCCCCTACCGTGCTGTAGCTGGACGTGGTACTCGACCGACGGCGCCGACGCGATGAGGTCGAGATCGAACTCCCGCTCCAGCCGTTCCTGGACGATCTCCATGTGGAGCAGCCCCAGGAACCCGCATCGGAACCCGAACCCCAGCGCGACCGAGCTCTCGGGCTCGAACGTGAAGCTCGCGTCGTTGAGGTGCAGCTTGTCTAGTGCTTCGCGCAGCATCGGGTAGTCCTCGCCACTGACGGGATAGATGCCGGCGAACACGAGGCTCTTGGCCGCCTGGTATCCGGGGAGGGGCGCGGTCGCCGGTCGTGCCTGCGTCGTGACGGTGTCGCCGACCTGTGCCTCGCGGACGTTTTTCAGACCGGTCGCGACGTAGCCCACCTCGCCGGCGCTGAGCTGCTTGACCGGCACGAGCTGCGGTCGGAAGACGCCGAGCTCCAACGGTTCCGCGACCGCGCCGCTGGCCATGAGGCGAATCGGCTCCGTGTCCTTGAGCGTGCCCTGCTCGAGCCGGACGTAGACGATGACGCCCTTGTAGGCGTCGTAGTGGCTGTCGAAGATCAGACCCTGGACCGGGGCCGCAGGATCGCCGGCCGGCGCCGGGATCCGTTCGACGATGGCCTCGAGGATGTCGATGACGCCGGTTCCGTCCTTGGCGCTGGCGAGGATGACTTCCTCGCGCGGGATCGCCAACACGTTCTCGAGCTCGTCGATGATGGTGTCCGGGTCGGCCGAAGGCAGGTCGATCTTGTTGAGGACAGGGATGAGCGTGAGGTTCTCGCGTAGGGCGAGGTGGACGTTGGCGAGCGTCTGCGCCTCGATGCCCTGGGTCGCATCGACGACGAGGATCGCGCCTTCGCACGCCTGCAGGCTGTGGCTGACCTCGTACGCGAAGTCGACGTGACCGGGCGTGTCGATCAGGTTGAGGCCGTAGATCCTGCCATCCTTGGCGGTGTACTCGAGCCGGACGGCCCGGGCCTTGATCGTGATGCCCTTCTCGCGCTCGAGATCCATCGAATCGAGGACCTGACTCGTCATCTGGCGGGCGTCGATCGTGTGCGTCAGCTCGAGCAATCGATCGGCCAGCGTCGACTTCCCATGATCGATATGGGCGATGATCGAGAAATTCCGCAGACGTTCCTGGGGGATGGTCACGGACGGATGACCAACTGAACGGTGACGGCATCGCCATCGGCAAGTCGCTCGGATCTGCGGACGGCGTCCTTGATCGGCACGAGGTAGCGGCCGTCCTTGGGGAACAGCGATGTGTCCCAGGTGGTATCGCCAACGCTGGCGCGGACCGGGATCACTCCCCAGCCATAGCTCACGACGGCCGACACGGCATGGATCGCGGCAGATACGTCGTCCGGGACGGAGACGAAATGGAACGGCGCCGGGCCTCGCCAATACCAGAGCTCGCCAGTGAACGTTGCGTCCAGGGGAGTGGTCACGAGGCGGGAGTGTAGCCCGGACGACGAGCGGAGACCGACCGGTATGCCGAAACTGACAAACGCTCCCAAGGCTGTCGTTCGTCAGGCCCCGAGACCGCAGCATCGAAGGCTCGTGCACGGCCTGGCCTGAGACCGTCCAGATTCCCGTCGATCGGCTCATCAGCCTGACATCTGTCACGACTTTCGAGACCAGTGACCGCGTGATGAGCAGCTGACAGAAATCGCTTGCCGGCCAGGCGACGTGCCCGCCCTGCGTCTCATCGAGGCAACCAGCTGCCCACCGTACCGGCCGGAGGCCTGTGGTAGCATCCGCCTCCGCGTCGGGCGCTCACACCGCGCCCTCGCTGCGACCAAGTCCCCACCACATCTACGCTCCGAGAGGTTTCCCTTGGCCAAGACGCCCCGCACCTGGTCGGGCGCTCGTACACCGTCGGGTCTCAAGCGCGTCCGGCAGGCGAATCGCCGCCACGAGGTGCTTGGCCCGCGGCGCACCGCCGCGAAGACCTACGTCGCAAAGGCCCTCAGCACGGTCGAAGCATCGACCGACGTCGAGACCGCGACCGCGGCTCTGACCGCGGCCCTGTCCGCTCTCGATCGAGCCGCCAAGGCCGGCGCGATCCACCCGAACGCCGCGGCTCGCCGCAAGTCCCGGCTGGCGGTCAAGATCAACGCCGCATTGGGTGGAGCGACGGTCGGCACCGCCGGCAAGGTCACGAAGCAGACCGGCAAGGCGGCCGCGGCGAAGGCCGCCAAGGCGCGCATCGCCGCCGGCAAGTCGACCAAGGCCAAGGGCGCACAGACGGCCGCCGGCAAGGCCCGCGCCGCGCTGAGCAAGACGGCACGGGCGGAAGCCGCCGCGGCGAAGGCCGCCGCGGCCGGCGCCGCGGAGACGGCAGCTCCCGCGAAGCCGGCGCGCCCCGCGACCAAGTCCGCCGCGTCGAAGAAGCCGGCCGCGAAGTCGACCGCGAAGGTGTCGGCGCCGAAGGCCACGTCCAAGAGCGCGCCGAGGAAGACCTCACCGAAGACCTAGTCGCCCGTCCCGCGCCCAACGATGCCCCGGGCTTTTACCCGGGGCGTCGGCATGTCCGGGGTGTCGGCATGTCCGGGCCACTCGCTCGTCGTGCACCGGACGCATGCGACCTGGCCAACGCAAAACCGCATGCACGAGGCGCATCACGAGGGAGTGAGGCAGGCAGAGTGTCCGGGAGTCGCCGTCGGCCCGGGGCCGGTGTCAGGCGGGCGTCGTGATCGTCCCGTCGCCGGGCACGGCCCGCTTCGGCCGGAACAGCCCGTACAACACGGCCCCACCCATGCCGCCGGCGGTCGTGACCAGGACGATGGCGCCGGCCACCGAGAACTGCTGGCTCCAGTAGAGCGAGCCGAACGTCGCGGCATCCGTCACACCGGCCGCCTTGAGCTCCGCACCTCGCCCGAGCGCGAGATACCGGGCGTACACGCACGATGCGCCCGTCTCGCAGGACGGCGGGATCGGCGTGCCCTCGACGACGCGGTTGAAGTCCGGATAGCCGGTATCCGCGAAGAAGAAGATCGCCTTGAGAAGCAGCAGTAACGCTGCCGTCGTCAGCCCGGTCACGAGCGCGGCGAAGACCCCGTTCCTCAGGATCCGGGACCACGGGCCGGCCCGACGGTCGGATCGCTGGTTGGCGTAGTAGCCGATCAGCAGACCGGACGGGATCGCGAGGAGCCAGATGACCGGTTCGATCGGGATGATGAGCAGGAAGCTCGCGGCGATCGTGATCGCCATACCGATCCCGACATACGCGGCAGTGATGGCTCCCCGGTCGACGATGCGGTTCACGACCCCGACAGCGCAGCCCGGCCGAGGTAGCGAGCGCCGTCCCCGAGCTCGCCCTCGATCCGGAGCAGTCGGTTGTACTTGGCGACGCGCTCGGAGCGAGATGGCGCACCGGTCTTGATCTGGCCTGTTCCCATGGCGACGACCAGGTCGGCGATCGTGGTGTCCTCGGTCTCGCCCGAGCGGTGCGACACGACGGCCGACCAGCCCGCGGCGCGGGCGAGCTCGATGGCCTCGATGGTCTCGGTCAGCGTCCCGATCTGGTTCAACTTGATCAGGACCGAGTTGGCGGCATGGAGCTCGATCGCTCGGGCGATGCGCTCGGTGTTCGTCACCAGCAGGTCGTCGCCCACGAGCTGGACGTACCCGCCCAGCCGCTCCGTGAGCTGACCCCAGCCGAGCCAGTCGTCCTCGGCCAGTCCGTCCTCGATCGAGACGATCGGGTAACGGTCGGTCCAGTCAGCCCACAGGTCGACCAGCTCGCTGCTGTCGAGCGTGCGTCCCTCCTTGGCCAATACGTACCGCGTCGGGGCGCCGTCCGCGCCGCTCCCCGCCTCGACCAGCTCGGTGGTCGCCGGGTCGAGCGCGATCGCCACGTCCTCCCCAGGGCGATAGCCGGCGCGCTCGATCGCGCGCAGGATGACCTCGACCGCGGCCTCGTTGGAGGTGAGCGATGGGGCGAATCCGCCCTCGTCGCCCTGGCCGGTCGCATGCCCCTCATCGTGGAGGATCGAGCGCAGCGCTGCGAAGATCTCTGACCCGGCTCGGAGCGCCTCTGCGTACGTGCCGACCCCGACCGGCATCACCATGAACTCCTGGAAATCGGTCGAGTCCTGGGCGTGCTTGCCGCCATTGAGGATGTTGAACATCGGGACTGGCATGGTCCGCGCCCCGACGCCGCCGAGATAGCGATACAGCGGCAGGTCGTACGCGGCCGCGGAGGCGTGGGCGCACGCCAGCGACACGCCGAGGATCGCATTCGCGCCGAGCTCACCCTTGTTCGGCGTGCCGTCGAGATCGATCAACAGGCCGTCGATGCCCGCCTGGTCCGACGCATCGAGTCCTAGCAGCTCTGGGGCGATGCGGTCAGTCACGTTGCGAACCGCCGTCAGCACGCCCTTCCCGCCGAACCGTGCCGGGTCGCCGTCCCGCAGCTCGACCGCCTCGTGCGCGCCGGTCGACGCGCCGCTCGGGACCGCTGCCCGCCCGACCGAACCATCGACGAGGACGATGTCGACCTCGATCGTCGGGTTGCCGCGCGAGTCGAGGATCTCGCGTGCGTCGACCCCGTCGATCAACGTCACGGGCGGCTCCCGGTCGTCGTGGACTTCTTCGGGGCCGGCTTGCGGGCCACGGAGGTTTCCGTGCCGGCCTTGGCCGCTGGCACCCTTACCCCGGCGGTCTTGCCGGCCGGGGTCTTGACCGGGGACGCCTGGGTCGGCGACGTCTTCGCTGCGGCGGTCTTGCCGGCGGGCGCCTTGGCGGCTGCGGCGACCTTGGCCGGCGGCGACTTGCTTGCCGGCGCCTTGGCCGCTGCCTTCTTCGCGGCCGGCTTGGCCTTCTCCGGCTTCGGCCGATCCAACAGCACCTCAACGCCCGGCAGAGTCCTGCCCTCGAGGAACTCGAGCGATGCCCCGCCGCCCGTGGAGATGTGGGTCATCTTGTCGGCCAGGCCCTGGCGAGTGATCGCCGCGACCGAGTCACCGCCACCGATCACGACGGTCGCGCCATGCTCCGCGCGGTCAGCCAGCATCCGTGCAACCGCGTTCGTCCCGTGCGCGAAGGACGGGATCTCGAACACACCCAGGGGTCCGTTCCAGAACACGGTCCGGACGTCGGCGAGCGCCTCCACCATAAGGTCCTGACTGGCCTTGCCAAGATCGACGATGTGCCAGCTTGCCGGGATCTTCTCGGCCAGGAGCGTCTTGTACTCGGTGCCGCGGGTGACCTCCTTCGCCACGATGACATCGACCGGCAACACGACCCGGACCTTGTTCTTCTCGGCGCGCGCCAGGATGCGCCGCGCGTCCTCGACCCGGTCCGGCTCGGCGAGGCTCTTGCCGATGGTCTTGCCCTGCGCCAGCAGGAAGGTGTTCGCCATCCCTCCGCCGACGATGATCAGGTCGACCTTGGTCAACAGGTTGTCGATGACCTTGATCTTGTCGCTGACCTTGGCCCCGCCGAGGATCGCGGCGAACGGCCGCTCGGGCGCCTCAAGCAGCTTCGAAAGCATCGTCAGCTCGCGCTCCATCAGGAGCCCGGCATAGGCCGGCAGGAGCTTGGCGATCCCGACGGTGCTCGCGTGCGCTCGATGAGCGGTCCCGAACGCGTCGTTTACGTACAGGTCGGCGTACGACGCGAGGGTCGCCGCAAAGTCAGGATCATTCGCCTCCTCCTCGGGGTGGAAGCGCAGGTTCTCGAGCAGGACGATCTCGCCGGGACGCATCCGCCTGAGCGCGTCCTCGGTGCCGACGCCGAGGGCATCGCCGGTGACCGGCACGTTGCGGCGCAGCAGCTCGGTCAGCCGCTGGCCGACGGGGCGCAGGCGCAGGCTGTCCGTGACCTTGCCATTCGGACGGCCCAGGTGGCTGGCAAGGATGACCCTCGCCCCGGCCTGCACGAGCGTGATGATCGTCGGGATCGCGGCGCGGACCCGCGAGTCGTCCTGCACCTTGCCGTCGGCGAGCGGGACGTTGAAGTCCACGCGGACGAAGACGCGCTTGCCGGCGACATCCGCATCGCGGATCGTGAGCTTGTCCATGCTGGGGGTCAGGTCGCGATCAAGCGGCGGCGACGGGCAGTCGAGCTGCGACGAAAGCGATGAGATCCGCGACCCGGCAGCTGTAGCCCCACTCGTTGTCGTACCAGGCGATGACCTTCACCATGTCGCCGCCGAGCACCATGGTCGACTCTGCGTCGATGATCGACGAGCGCGAGTCGCCGCGGAAGTCGGTCGACACGAGCGGCTCGTCCGAGACGCCGAGGATGCCCTCGAGCGGGCCAGCGGCCGCGGCACGGAACGCGTCGTTGAGCTCCTCGACGCTGGTCTCCCGCCGGACCGTGGCGGTGAAGTCGACGACGCTGACTGTCGGGGTCGGGACGCGCAGGCTGAATCCGTCGAACCGGCCCTTCAGGTCCGGGATCACCAGGGCCAGCGCTTTCGCGGCACCGGTCGTGGTCGGGATGATGTTCTGGCCGGCGGACCGTGCGCGTCGTGGATCCTTGTGTGCGACGTCGAGGATGCGCTGGTCGTTCGTGTAGCTGTGGATCGTGTTCATCAGACCCTTCTCGATCCCGAGCAGGTCGTGCACGACCCTGGCAGCAGGCGCGAGGCAGTTCGTCGTGCAGCTGGCGTTGCTGATGACGTGATGGCTCGCCGGGTCGTAGCGGTCCTCGTTGACGCCGAGGACGATCGTGATGTCCTCGTTCTTGGCAGGGGCGCTGATGACGACCTTCTGGGCACCGGCGGTGATGTGTGCTGTGGCCTTATCGGCGTCGGTGAAGATGCCGGTCGACTCCAGGACGATATCGACCCCAAGGTCGCCCCAGGGCAATGCGGCCGGGTCCCTTTCGGCAAGGATCTTGATCTCCCGGCCGTCGATGATGATCGAGCTGTCGCCCGCCCGGACGTCGCCGTCATAGGCGCCGTATGTCGAGTCGTGCTTGAACAGCAGGGCGTTCATCTCGGCGTCGACGAGATCGTTGACCGCCACGACCTCGACATCGGGCGCGCGCTCGATCAAGGCCTTGAGCGACTGGCGCCCGATGCGGCCGAAGCCGTTGATGCCGACGCGGACTGCCATCGTGGGGACCTCCTGGCGGTCGATTTCGGACCGCTGGTGCAAGCGCGGGACCCGCGCGGGGAACCGGTCTGGGGAACGCGGCCATTCTAGCAAAGGGTCCTGCGGCTCCCGAACGGCCCCGCCGGGCCCCGAAGCCGCTGCCCGGCGGCGGACATGGAACGACCCCCACCATCGAGGCGGGGGTCGTCCCCTTGAGTCGATGAATCCGTGCGGTCAGCCGCCGATCCTGAACACCTTGTTGCCACAGATCGGACAAGTGCCCTGCAGGGCCGGCTTGCCGTTCTTCATGGTGATCCGCTGTGGATTCTGGACTTCGACCTTGCGCTTGTCCTTGACGCAGTAGGCCTCAGCCATTGGGCTTCCTCCTCATTGGTAGAGCGTCACGAGAGCCTTCGTCTCGTACCCGCTCTGGGGTATCGCGCTATGTCGACCACAGCGACGGGCGCCAGCGGTCCGTCGATGCGGTTCGTTTCTGGGCATCCATCTCTGCCAGCACCAGCAGGCTTTCGAGGCCTGTCTCGACGCAGGCCGCCTCGGCGGCGTCCTGCATCGATCCACCGATGAACTCGCCAGTCGTCCGGTTGGCGTAAACCGCACAGACGACGCCGGCACGACAGCCGGCAAGCGACGCGAACACCAGCAGGGCCGATGCTTCCATCTCGAAGTTCATGACGCGCTGGCGCCTCATGTCCTCCGCCAGGTCAGGGTAACGGATGGGCAACTGCGGGATGGGGCGCCCTTGCGCTCCGAAGAACCCCGGTGCCGTCGCCGTCACGCCGACGTGGTAGCGGTGACCGAGCCGTTCCGCGGCCTCGATGAGCGCCACGACCGCCTCGTAATCGGCGACCGCGGGATACCCATCGTGGACGTACCAGCTCGTCGTCGTCTCGAGTCGCACTCCTCCCGTGGTGATGGCCAGGTCGCCCAGGTCCATCTCTGGTTGAAGGGCACCGCACGAGCCGACCCTGATGAAGGTCGGCCGCCGGGTGATCGCCAGGATCTCGGCCACGGCGATCTCGACGTTGTCCGTGCCGATGCCGGTCGACACGACCGACACCCGCTGGCCCCTGTACGTGCCGGTGGCCGATGCGAACTCCCGGTGTCGATGCTCGAGCTCGATCGAATCGAAGCGCGAGGCGATCCGGGTCGTCCGGTCCTGGTCCCCGGGGAGGAGGATGTACTCGGCCAGGTCTCCCCGTCCGAGTCCGATGTGGTACTGCCGTTCCCCTTCCGGGACCGCGATCCTGCGATCTCGGGGACTGTCGACGCGGGTATCCGCGTTCGGCAAGACCTCTCCTCGCTCACGTGCCTGCTTCGCTGGCGCGAAACTGGGCGGAGGATAGTCCGGCGATTCTGGGAGCGTCAAGCGTGGCCACGCACGAATCGTGCACGCCGGACGTCAGCACCACCCCTGCACGAGCCCCGCACGACGCCCGGAGCGTCGCGCTCAGGCCACGCTCGGACCCCCGTTCGGGTCGCCTGGCGGCTCCGATCGCGTCGACGACCGCCCGCCGATGCCCGCGAGGCGAGCGGCGACCCGGACATCGAGGAGCCGCCGAGCGTGGCGGCGGCGAAGGATGGCCGCTCCAAGCGAAGCCAGGCTGATCGCCAGCAATCCGGCCACGCCGGCGCCGGCTCCGGGGAGGGCGGAGGCGTCCGTGCCGAAGCCTGCGATCCGAAGGTCGGAGGCCTCTCCCGAACCCGTCGGGGCGTCCGTGGTGCCTGGGGCGAGGCTGTCGCCCGACCCAGCCAGGGTGCTGCCGAGCGTGATCGTCGCCGGGTCATCGACGAACACCGCGGCGATGCCGTCCGATGCGACCGTCACGACGCCCGTTACGTTGATCGCGTCATCGGGTTCGACCAGGTCGATCCAGTCGGCCGCTGGACCGACCAGGACGATCCGCCCGGTCGCCGTTCCGTCGTCAAGAGTGAAGCCGTCAGGTTGCAGGTCGACGACCAAGCCACCCACGCGGACGGTCGAGCCAACGAGGCTCTCCAGGTCGGTGAGGTCGGCAGCGGTCACGGGAGAACCGCCGGAGGCAGCACCCGATCGGTTGGCAGACCCGGTCATCTCTCCGCCGATCGCCGTGCCTGCCCTCGGCGATGCTGCAGCCGAGGGTCCCATGCGCACGTCGCCGCTGGAGCGCGGCAGGATCGACGGGCGCTTGTCGGATGCGCTGGGATAAGCCAGTCGGACGATTCCGACGATCTCGGCCGAGCGGCCCTCGACCAATGCCGTGCTCGGGATTCGCGCGCCCGGTTGTCCGACAACGACCAGCGGCTGAGCGCCGATCACGATCTCCGCGCGCCAGCGGTCGCCAAGCTTGCGCACGCTGTCGACCCGCCCGCCGATCGCGACGAGCCGCCAGGCATGGATCGGGCTCACTGGTCCGGCGATCCGTAGCGGGGCGGGCATGGTGGCCGAGCCGCGCCGTTCGATCGACGCTGCTCGGAGCCGTGGAGCCCCGTAGGCGGTGCCGATCCGCCCGACGGCGCGGATCCGGTTGCCAACGCCGGGAGCCGAGGCGTCCTTGGGCAGCAGGATCTCGATGGCGCCCGTGGCGTCCTGGACGACGATCCGACGGCCTGTGCTATCGAGCAGGCTGGCGGGCGCGGTCACGACCGCCTCGATCGCGACGTCCCGCCCGTTCGTCCGCAGCGCGGTAGAGATCGGGCTGACGGTCGGTGTCGCGCCCGATGTTCGGGGAGACGCACTGGATCCGGGCGTCGCGGTCGGAGCAGCGGTGAGCAGGGTCACGTCGTGGCGGTCGCGGGCCCAGACCCGGTACCCGTCGGGCACACCCTTCTTCGAGGCGCGCTGCCCGGAGATGCCTACGATGCGGTAGCGCGCACCTCGGGCGAACGATCCCTGCCCGAGACCGCTCGACGCATCGGCCATCACCTTGATCCGGGTGCCGTCGGAGTCTTCGATCGTGACCGTGATATCGCCGCTCGTCGACTTGGTCGGGCTTGTCGCGACGATCCCGCTGAGGCGAACGAGTCGTCCCTCGGTCGATTCGCTCGGTCCGGAGGGCGGCAGGTCCGATGGAGCCGGCACTGAGCCAGTCCCGATCGCGACGAGGCCGGCCGCCGCAGGGCGGATCTCGAGCTGGCCGTACGGGTCCGCCAGCGGACCCGTGACCTCGAGCATCTGGCCGCGCGACGGCGGGACCACGCCGCTCGGGAGCTTGACGACGATGCCGCCGGTGGCATCCGCGATCGCCAGCAGCGCCGGTGTCCCGAGCCGACCCGCCTCGGCGGTGACCGCGCCACGCACGACGACGGTCGAGCCGACAGACCGCGCCCGCGCAGCCGCGATGGTCGATCCCGGCCATGGGCTGGCTGATGGCGACGGGCTCGAGGTCGCGGCCGGCGTCGGGCTCAGCGTCGCGATCGGCGTCGCGATCGGCGTCGAAGTCGGTTCCGTTGAAGGCGTGGGCGTCGGCTCCGGTGTCGGTGTCGCGGTCGGCGTGGGTGGCGGCGTGGGCGTCGGGGGCGGTTCGACCGCGAGGTCGCCCGCCTGCGTCACGTAGAGCCGATATCCCTCGACCCCTGTGCCCGAGCTGTCGCGCTGTCCAAGTGGTCCGGTGGCCGTCAGTGTCGATCCGACGGTGAGATCACGACCCGCCAGCGCGGCCGGCGTGACGATGATGCGCAGGGGTCCGGATCCGTCGTCGATCGTCACGGCCGTGCCGTCAGTGAGCGCGTCGGGGCCGGCGGTGACCGGCGCATCGATCTGGAGCCGCAGACCCTCGACGGACTCACCCGCAGCGCCCGTGCTCGAGCCGAGGACGACGGGGAGAGCGGACCCGCCGGTGACCTCGATGTCGGCCTCTGCCGCGCGCACGGTCCGCTGGGCGAACCGGTCGTCGATGGTCCCGCGGACCACAACGGTCGACCCGATCGCCACGTGTGCGACTGCGACCGCGTCGAGGTACAGCGCGATGCCGCCCGTCGGATCCTGGACGAAGGCCGACCGGCCTGCTTCGAGGGCACCGAGGTCGGTGGTCAAGACACCGGCGATCGTCACCTCGGTGCCGTCTGGCATCGAACGCGCGGTCGCGATCGCCATGGGAGCAGGCGTTGGCAAGGGTGTCGGGGTCGGCGTGGGGCTGGGCGTCGGCGCCGCGGTCGGGTCCGGCGTCAGGGTCGGGTCAGCAGTCGGCTGCGGCGCCACGCTCGGCTGCGGCGTCACGCTCGGCTCCGGTGTCGATGTCGGCGTCGGCTCGGTCGTCGGCGTCGGGGTCGGCTCGGCGCCCGGATCCGGCACCGGCGGCGCCGCACTGCCTTGCGGTCCCGGGGTCGTCGACACGAACCAGTCGAGCGCGTTGTCATTCGTGTCGATCCCGTTGCCGAGCGAGCCGCCCGGTCGGCGTTCGAGGCTCGTGCTCGCCGATGGAGCCGAGGCCGCCGCGCCCTCGACGAACGCATTCGTCGCATCGCCCCAGCCGACGGCGTCCACGACCGATCCGCCCACGACCCGAAGGGCCAGTGCCCCGCCCGTCGCGGCGAACCCTCCCGTGTAGACCGCGTCGCCGATCGGGCCGAAGGATCCTGCGCTGTTGACGACGAGGATCCGCTTGCCGGGCGACAGGATCGTCGACGCCGCCCAGGTGGCCTTGCGCGTGACCGTGGAACCCGACGACGTCGCGTAGACCAGTTCAAGACCGATCAGGTCGACCGGCCCGGATCCCTGGTTCGCGATCTCGACGAACTCGTCGGATGCGCTGGCACCGCCGGTCTGGACCTCCGAGACGACCAGTGTCGATGGCGGCCAGGCGACTGCCGCGGCGAGAGCGATCCCGCCATCTGACCTCGTGGTGGCCGCCGGCACGCTCGATAGGCACAGGGCGACGACGAGAGCGAGCGCGACATCCGCCGCACGCCGGACGCGTTGCATGCGTGACCTCCCGGCGGGGTCGAGCGGGCGGCGGCGCGCCCCAAGTGATAGCAGGCGCCGCTCGACGCGGACTAAACCGCCGTCGCACGCCGCGCAATCCGCGGCTCACCAGCCACGCACTCGAGGTCACAAAGCGGCATCCGCCCTTGTGCGCATCCATCGACTACGATGACGCGCGCCGTCAGTCGACCCATCCCGATGCACACCAGGAGAGACCGTGGCCCGCGCCAAGAGGACCGACCGAGCCGAGGCCCGTCGCCGTCATCGCAGCGAGCAGGCACTCGCGGGCGTCGACGACGCCGCCCTGGACGCTCCGCAGGTCGAGGCCACGACCACGGCGCGGCCCGCTCCGGGCGCGACCACCGAGGTGCGTCGCGGGTTCGCGACCGCATTCCGCGAGGCGTTCCGCCCGCTCGATATCCGCGCCGACCTGCGCGCCCTGCCGACCCTCGTCCGGCACAGGGCCCTGTGGATCCCGGTCCTTCTCACGATCGTCAGCGCCTTGCTCTTCATCGTCGTCCGACCGGGGGAGAGCCTGGCCACTGCTCAGTGCGGACTCGACCGGCCGGGTGACTGCCTTCCGGTTCTGGTGACGTTCCTGTTCCAGTACTTCATCGTGACGCCGGCGATCGGCGGCGTGTTCATCGCGGGCTTCATGGCGCCGCGGGCGAGCTGGCTCCTCGGCCTGATCGTCGGTCTCGTGGCCGCGACCGCCTACTCGTTCCTCGTCCTGAACGGATATATCGGGCTTGCGCCGAACGCCGAGACCCAGACCCAGGCTCAGGACGTGGTCTTCGCCTCGTACCTGATGTCGCCGATCGTCGGCGCGTTCTTCGCATCCACCGCGGCCTGGTATCGGCGGTTCCTGTATCTCTCGAACCCCAACCGCGGTCGGGGACGCCCGGGTGCGCCGACACGACCGGACGGACGGACGCGTGCGAGGAATGCCAACCAGAAGGCCGGCGCGCGCCGCTGACGTTCGCAACTGCGTTCGTCGTGCATGGACGGCCGCGCGAAGGCGGAGTCGAGCACCCGAGCGAGCGCACTTCTAGGTGCGTGAGCGAGGAGCGCAGACTCCAACGCACGCGCGGCCGTCCAGGGACGACAGCCATGTGGACGGGATGGTCATCACCCTAGCCGGCGCATGCCGGCATGGCCGAGCTGACGGACACCTCCCGGCTGATCCGGACCTCCGGCCTCGGCGGCCACATCGGGGAGTGACCGGATCTCGTGCGCGACGAGGTTGACGACCGATCCCTCGCGTTGGAGCTCCCCATCGACCAGCAGCAACGCGTGGCGGCGTACCACACCGCGGAGCCGCTCCCAGGTCGTCGGCCAGAGCGTCACGTTGACCATCCCGGACTCGTCCTCGAGCGCCAGGAAGACCGTGCCCTTGGCGGTCATCGGGTGCTGCCGTGTCACGACCAAGCCACCGACCCGGACCCGGCCCGGCCGTCGATCCGAGAGCGAGGCATTGGTGGCCGCTCCAAGACGATCCAGCGCCCCGCGGAACAGCCCGACCACCTGCCGTCGTGCATCGACCCCGAGGACCGCGTAGGCATCGCCGATCCGCTCCGACTCGGTGATCGCTGGGAGCGGTGGCACATTCGTCGCCGGCAGGCGCAGGTCCATCGGCCGGCCGGCGGCCGCACCGCGCTTGCCGGCCGCCCGGCCGAGGCCACGCGCCGTGCGACCGTCCATCCGCCCGCGTGAGGCCCCGGCCACCTCGCGGAGCTGCCACAACAGCTCGCGCCGCGGGCGCCCGAGCGAGTCGAGCGCCCCGCTCCGGATGAGCCGTTCGATCACCTCCTCGGGGAGGTCGGTCCGCTCGACGACATCGACCAGGCTCCGATACGGACCGCGTCCCCGTTCCGCGTCGAGGGGCGCCTCGTGCTGCTCGCCGATCCCCTTCACAAGGCTGAGACCGAGCCGCACGCCCCAGCCGCCACTCGATGTCGGGGTCCAGCGCTCACGCGACGCCGCGGAGGGAACGATGCACCCCGACGAGATCACGGGGTCGGGCTGCCCGTCCGGTCCGACCCACTCGGTCGTCGTCTTGTACGACGACGCGTTGATGTCCACCGGCAGGACCGCCACGCCGTGGCGCTTCGTATCGTTGACCAGGACTTCGACCGGGTAGAAGCCCATCGGCTGGGCGTTGATGAGCCCGACGAGGAACTGGGCCGGGTAGAACAGCTTGAGGAACGACGACTCGTACGCTGTCCGGGCGAACGCCGCGGCGTGACTCTTGGCGAACCCGAAGGAGGCGAACGCGGAGACCTGGCGGAACAGCTCCTCGGCATCGTCCTCGGTCATGCCCGGCTGCAGCAGCGCCCCCTCGACGAACTGGCGATGGAGCTTCTCCATCTCGCGGCTCGAGCGCCACGTCCCCATCGCCCGCCGGAACCCGTCCGACGCCGCCGGCGAGAACCCGGCGACCTCGATCGCGATCCGCATCACCTGCTCCTGGTAGAGGATCACGCCGAGCGTGTCCTTGAGCACCGGCTCGAGGCTGGGGTTGAGGTAGGCGACCGGCTCGAGACCCTGCTTGCGCCGCAGGTACGGGTGGACGGCGTTGCCCTGGATCGGGCCCGGCCGGATGATCGCGACCTCGACCACGAGGTCGTCGAGACTCTGCGGCTTCGACTTCGGCAGCGTCTGCATCTGCGCCCGGCTCTCGACCTGGAAGACCCCGACCGTATCGGCCGCCTGGAGCATCGCGAAGACCTCCGGCACCTCCTCGGGCAGTCGATCGAGGTCGAGGCAGACCGCGCAGTCGTGCTCGATGAGCTGGAGCGTCTCGTCGATCGCGGCGAGCATGCCGAGCCCGAGCAGGTCGAGCTTGATCAGCTTGAGCGTCTCGACATCGCGCTTGTCGAACTGGACGACGACGCGACCGGGCATCGTGGCGTGCTCGAGCGGGGCGATGTCGATGAGCGGCGCAGCCGTGACCAGCATCCCGCCCGAGTGGATCGACAGGTGGCGCGGGAAGCCGTCGATGCGGGCGCAGAACTCGAGCCAGCGCTCCCAGTGCGACAGCCCGACCGTCGACCCGCCGCGGGCCCGGGGTGGCTCCTCCACCTCGACGCGTGCCACCGAGCTGTTGTGCGCCAGGCTGTCCGGCGGCGGGTCCCACATGCTGGGGCGCCCCAGGCGGTCGGTCTTGCGCGGTGGGGGCAGCGTCATGCCGCTCTCCTCGTCGATCGGGATCGGGGCGGGACCCTGGCCTGTCTGGCCCGGATAGCCGGTACCGCGACCCGCCCGCAGCCAGGCGACGCTCGCCGGGGAGTCGCCCGGGCCACCTTCGTCGTCGGACGGGCCGCCCGGCCGGATGGTCGTGACCGGCGCGAGCGGGTCCTCGCGGAAGAGAGTCGGGTCGTTGCCGGCGGGGTTTCTGCTCCCACCAGACGGATCCGGGGTTCGGAGGCCAGAAGGAGGCTCGACCGGGCTCCCCTGAGCGTGGCGCGTGTCGCCTGGAGCCGCTTGTGACCCTCGCCCTGCCGATCCTTCTGGTGGCACCAGGATCGATCCCGGGAAGACGGCCGCCGCGCCACTG
>DASTIG010000132.1:0-20294 GCA_035717785.1 Candidatus Limnocylindrales bacterium | reverse complement strand
GGAAGCCGGCGCCGCGAGCGCGACGGTCGCACGTGGACTCTACCCAAGGGCACGCCCAAGTGGAACGAGACGCGGGAAGAGACGGCAGTCCGCGAAGTGGTCGAGGAGACGGGACTGGACGTGCGCATCACGGGGCCGCTGGATTCGATCGAGTACACGTTCGTCCAGTCCGGCACCCGGATCCACAAGACCGTCCACTATTTCATGATGGAACCCATCGGCGGTGATCTCGCCCGCCACGACCACGAGTTCGACCAGGTCCGCTGGGTCGACTTCGACGAGGCGACGACCCTGCTGACATTCGAGACCGAACGCGCCCTGGTCGCGCACGCGGCTGACCTCCTTGCCGCGCCGCCCGCGGGGCGGGCTTCGTGACCGGACCGGATCTCGTCGAGACGGTCATCCACGAGACACCGCTGGCCAGCCGCCACGAGGCGCTGGGCGCCCGCATGATCGATTTCGCGGGCTGGCGCATGCCCGTCCAGTACGGCTCCATCCTCGATGAGCATCGTGCGGTGCGAGAACGCGTCGGGCTGTTCGACCTCTCGCACATGGGAGAGCTGCTGATCGAAGGTGCCGGCGCGGGCGAGGGGCTGGCGGCTGCAGTCGTGTCGGACCCACCGGCACTCGCCGTCGGTCGCGCCCATTATTCGATGATGTGCGCGCCGAATGGGGGCATCATCGATGACCTGATCATCTATCGGCTGGCCGACGATCGGTTCCACGTCGTGGCCAACGCGGCCAACGCGCAGGTCGTGTCGGATGAACTCGCCGAACGACTGGCCGGCTCTCGGGCCGTGCTCGACGACCAGTCGCTGGCGACGGGCCTCGTGGCCGTCCAGGGCCCGCGCTCGGTCGACGTCCTCACCCCGCTCACGGACGTCGACCTCGGCGGCCTGCGCTACTACGGCATCGCCGAGGGCTTCGTCGCGGGCATCCCCGCCCATGTGGCACGGACCGGGTATACCGGCGAGGACGGGTTCGAGGTCTTCGTCGAGACCGGCCGGACCGGGGAGCTATGGGATGCGTTGCTCGACGCCGTGCGCGGCGCCGGTGGCGGACCCGTCGGGCTGGGCGCCCGTGACACGCTCCGTCTCGAGGCGGGCATGCCGCTCTACGGCAACGAGCTCGATCTGACCACCACCCCCTTCGATGCCGGTCTCGGCCGCGTCGTGAAGCTGGACAAGGCCGGCGACTTCGTCGGACGCGCCGCGCTCGAGAAGGTCGCCATCGACGGCCCGCGTCAGCGCCTGGTCGGTCTGATCGTGGAGGGACGAGGGATCGCCCGCCACGGCTACCCTGTGTATGCAGGTGAACGCCGCACAGGAGTCGTGACGAGCGGGACGCAGTCGCCGACACTGGGCGTGCCGATCGCGATGGCCTACGTCGCACCGGCCGACGCGGAATCCGACACGATGCTCGACATCGAGATCCGCGATGGGCGTGTCCCGGCGCGGGTGGTCCCGTTGCCGTTCTACCGGAGGAGCAGTTGACGTGAGTTCGCCAACCGACTTGCGCTACACCCGCGACCACGAGTGGGTCCGGGTCGACGGCGATCAGGCGACCGTCGGGATCACCCAGTACGCCGCTGACCAGCTGGGGGACATCGTGTTCGTGGAGCTCCCCGACACGGGCCGTGAGCTCGAGGAGGCGAAGCCCTTCGGCGTCGTCGAGTCGGTCAAGGCCGTGAGCGACCTGTTCGCGCCGCTAAGCGGCTCCGTGACATCCACGAATGAGGCGCTGGCCTCGACGCCCGAGCAGGTCAACAACGACCCGTACGGCGCCGGCTGGATGATCAAGATCGCCGTTGCCGATCCATCCCAGATCGACGACCTGCTCGACGGCGAGGCGTACGACGACCTCGTCGCGGCGGGCTGACGGGACGATGCCGTACGGCCCACACACGATGGCCGACCGCGAGCGAATGTTGGCGGCGCTCGGCCTCGACAGCGTCGACGACCTCTTCGCCGACATCCCGGCCGACCTGCGGGCGAGCGCCCTCGAGCTGCCGGATCCCGAGCCCGAACTCGAGCTGGCGACGCGTCTGCGCGAGATGGCCGGTCGCAACCGGACGGACCTCGTGTCGTTCCTTGGCGCGGGTGTCTACCGGCACTGGAGCCCGCCGGCTGTCGACCAGCTCCTGCTGCGCGGCGAGTGGTACACGGCCTACACGCCGTACCAGCCCGAGGTCAGCCAGGGCACGCTCCAGTCGATCTATGAATACGAGTCGCTGATCGGCGAGCTCGTCGATATGGACGTGGTCTCGGCGTCGCACTACGACGGGGCGGCGGCGACGGCTGAAGCCGCACTGATGACCTGTCGGGCGACCAGGCGCGAGCGCGTGCTCGTCAGCCGCGGCGTGCACCCGCAGTACCGCGCGACGCTGCGCACGTACTTCGGCGGCGGGCTCGAGCTCGACGAGATCCCGCTCGTTGCGGACGGCGATGCCGCGGGCACGACCGACCTCGCCGCCCTCGAGCGGATGCTGGGCGAGCCGGACCGACCGGTCGCCGGAATCATCGCCGCGAACCCCGACTTCCTCGGGCTCCTCGAGCCGATGCCGCGGATCGGCGAGCTCGCCCACGCAGCGGGTGCGCTGTTCGTGGCCGTCATCGAGCCCGTGTCGCTCGCGGTGCTGGCGCCGCCGGGCGCCTACGGCGCCGACATCGCCGCAGGCGAGGGTCAACCGCTGGGCATCGCGCCGCAATACGGCGGGCCATATCTCGGGATCCTCGCCTCCACCGACGCCCTCGTCCGCCAGATCCCCGGCCGCCTCGTCGGGATGACGACCGACCTCGACGGCCAGCGGGCGTTCGTGATGACGCTGCGCGCCCGCGAGCAGGACATCCGGCGGGACAAGGCGGCGAGCAACATCTGCACGAACCAGGCGCTGCTCGCCCTGGCCGCCTCGATCTACCTCGCCACGATCGGGCCGCACGGCCTCCAGGACGTGGCCGCGACCGGGGCCGCGCGGGCGACCGAGCTGGCGAGCGCGTTGGCCGCGATCGGCGTCGAGCGCCTCCAACCGGGCCCGTTCCTCAACGAGTTCGCGGTGCGAGTGCCCGACGCGCGGACCGTCCATCGCCGGCTCATCGAGCGCGGCTTCCTGGCCGGCCTCGTGCTGGCCGACGCGGAGCCGGACGAGCCGGCCCTGGCCGACGGCCTGCTTCTGTGCACGACCGAGCTGACCACGTCGGGCGACATCGCCCGGTTCGTCGCCGCCTTCGGGGAGGTCCTGACAGGTGGGCCGCCCGTCGGTGTCGAGACCGGGGCAGGCGACGTGACGACGGCGATCGGCGCGGCCCGATGAGCGTCACCGGCCCGAAGCTGCAACCCACGCTGTTCGAGCGTAGCCGCCCGGGACGCGGTGGGGGCAAGATCCCCCATCCACCCAAGGACGCGCTCGACCGGGTGCCGGCGGGCGCACGACGAGCGACACCACCGGCGCTGCCCGAGATGAACGAGCCGGACGTCGTCCGTCACTACGTCAACCTGAGCCAGCTCAACCACGCGGTCGACACGGGCTTCTACCCGCTCGGCTCGTGCACCATGAAGTTCAACCCGAAGCTCAACGAATGGGCGGCCCGCCTGCCCGGTTTCGCCGATCTCCATCCGCTGGTCCCGGACGAGGTGGCGCAGGGCACGCTCCAGCTGTTGTGGGAGCTCGAGGGCGCCCTGGCCGAGATCTCCGGCATGCGCGCGGTGACGCTTCAGCCCGCCGCCGGCGCGCAGGGCGAGCTGACCGGCATCCTGATGATCCGCGCCTACCACCGCGAGCGTGGCGACACCGAGCGCGACGAGGTCCTCGTCCCGGACAGCTCGCACGGCACGAACCCGGCCACGGCGTCGATGGCGGGCTACAAGACGATCACGATCCCATCCGCCGCCGATGGTGGCGTCGACCTCGACGCGTTCAGGGCGGCTCTCGGCGACCGCACCGCGGCCGTGATGATCACGAACCCATCCACGCTCGGGCTGTTCGAGTCACGCATCGGCGACCTGCTCGAGGCCGTCCATGACGCGGGTGCGCTGGCGTACATGGACGGCGCGAACCTCAACGCGATCCTGGGCCGGTTCAAGCCGGGTCAGGCCGGCTTCGACGTCATGCATTTCAACGTCCACAAGACGTTCAGCACGCCGCACGGCGGCGGTGGCCCTGGCGCCGGTCCGGTCGGGGTGGGGGAGCGGCTCGTGCCGTACCTGCCGACGCCGCGCGTCCTGCGCCTCGACGACGGCACGTTCCGCCTCGAGCGGCACGACGAGCGCCCGTCGTCGATCGGCCGACTGCGCAGCTTCGTCGGGAACACAGGCGTCCTCGTGCGCGCGTATGCCTACATCCGGGCGCACGGCGCTTCGGGGCTGCGCGAAGTGAGCGACGACGCGGTCCTCGCCGCGAATTACCTCAAGTCCCGCCTCGCGGGCACATTCGACCTGCCGTACGACCGTCCGTGCAAGCACGAGTTCGTCGCGTCGGCGGCCACGATCAAGAGCCGCACCGGCGTGCGCACGCTGGACCTCGCCAAGCGGATGATCGACTACGGCTTCCACCCACCGACGATCTATTTCCCGCTCATCGTCGATGAAGGGATGCTGATCGAACCGACGGAGACCGAATCGATCGAGACGCTGGATGCGTTCGCCGATGCCCTGGCGGAGATCGCCGCCGAGGCGGAGCGTGATCCCGCCCTCGTGAAGGGGGCTCCACACACCGCGCCCGTGAAACGCCTGGACGAGGCGACCGCCGCTCGCCAGCCGGATCTGCGCTGGCGCCCGATGACCGGGCGCGCAATGCCCTGCCCCGATTGAGCGTGGATCGGGTCCCCGCGAAGTTGACGGGTCCGACCTTCGTGTGAATGATAGGCGCCATCTTGAGGCCCGCGGCTCGTCATCGTGACCGCGGGTGCCTTCGCGCACGGCGACAGCGATGGGAGGATCGTCTGGCGCCGAGGTCGGTCAACGCGTCAAGGTCGCCGGACACGACCGAGGTGCGCCCGAACAACTCCGGACGTCACGGCAGGAGATCGTGGCGACGGTCACGTGAAAGGGACACACATGTCGCAGAAACGTCTCCTCGCCCTCGTCGGCGCGGTCGCAATCGTTGCGTCCGCGTGCGGTGGCACGCCGGCGAGCCAGGCTCCCGCGAGTCAGGCGCCCGGCGCGTCGGTGGCGCCGTCGACCGAGCCGTCCGCCGAACTTGCAGACGAGCAGATCATCCGCTGGCCGCTGATCCAGGATCCGGCCACGATTGATCCCACCATGGCCCAGGACTCCCAGTCCACGGCCGTCCTGACGTCGGTCCAGCGCGGCCTGGTCTACATCGACAAAGACCTGAACCTCGTGCCGGGCTTGGCCGAGTCATGGGACATCTCGCCTGATGCCAAGACCATCACCTTCCACCTGAAGGACGCCCAGTACAGCAACGGCGATCCGATCGTCGCGGCTGATCTGGTGTACAGCTGGAAGCGGTTGGTCGACCCACGCACAGCAGCCCCGTACAGCTACGTCATGGCCGAGGTCGTGGGTGGCCAGGACCTGCTCGACCTGGCCGGAGCGAAGCCCGCCGCGACAGATGCGGTCGTCGACGCGGCGCTCGAGAAGTTCGGCGTCGCAGCGCCGGATGAGAAGACGTTCGTCGTCACGCTCGCCTTTCCGGCAACCTATTTCCTGAGCGTCGCCACGATGTGGGTGACGGTCCCGATCCAGGAGAAGTGGATCACCTCTGAAGGTGCCACCGAGACCGGCAACTATGTGGCTTCCGGGCCGTTCACCGTGGAGAGTTGGGACCACAACGCGCAGATCGTGTTGAAGCCCAACCCGAATTGGTACGGCGAGAAGCCGACGCTGACGGAGATCCAGATGCCGATCTTCGCCGAGCTCGCCGAGGCACAACGTGCGTACGAGGCCGACGAGGTCGATTCCGTCTACCCGATCCCCGACGAGGACATCGCGCGGATCAAGGACGATCCGGCGTTCGCCGACCAGTACTCGGTGATCCCCACGCTCGGGATCGCGCACTACGACTACAACAACGGCGTCGATCCCTCCGGCGAGGGCAAGCTCGCCCGTTGTCCGGACGAAAAGACCTGCCCGACCGTCAACAAGGACTTCCGGATCGCGCTGACCCAGGCGATCGACAAGCAGGCGTTCATCGATGCCACCTTCTCTGGGATCGGCACGGTGGCCAATAGCTTCGTGATGCCGGGCCTGCCTGGCTACGACGAGACCATCGATCCGTATCCCTTCGATCTCACTGCGGCCAAGGCCAGCATGGACAAGGCCCTGGCGTCGATCGGATATGCAAGTGCCGCGGACATCCCGGCACTGAAGTTCGGCTTCAACACAGGGGCCGGTCATGAGCCGCGGGTGGCATTCCTGGCGGAGGCCTGGAACCAGGCATTCGGTCTCAAGACCGAACAGATCGGCAGCGAGTTCAGCGTCTTCCTCACCCAGCGAACCGCCGGCGAGTACGACATCGCCCGAGATGCATGGGGTGCCGACTACCCGCACGCCAACAACCAGCTCAGCGGCAACTTCACCTGCGGTGGAGGAAATAACAACAGCCAGTACTGCAACCCAGCATTCGACGCGCTCCTCCTCGAGGCGGCGAGCGAGCCTGATGCGACGAAGCAGGCCGACCTGTACAAGCAGGCGGGGAAGATCCTCGCGGACGATGCGGCAGACCTCCCACTCCTCTACAGGGACTTCGCGACGGTCGTGAAGACCTGGGTGGACGGGGAGATCGTCACGCCGATCGACCACAACAACCCCGGCGACAAATTCGCCGAGACCATCAAGATCCTGAAGCACTAGTCGTCAACGACGACCAACCGATGGGCCGGTCCGTAGGGCCGGCCCATCATCCATCGACCACCGTCCAGGAAGGCATCAGAAGACCGCGAGTGAGCCTGTGATCACCTACCTCGCCCGGCGGATCCTCTGGATCATCCCGGTCCTGTTCGCAGTCTCGATCATCACCTTCGTCCTCATGCACGCCGTCCCGGGCGGGCCGTGGGATGCCGAGAAGCGCCTGCCTGCGGGTGTCCAAGCACGCCTCAACGCCGAATACGGGCTCGACAAGCCCCTCTACGAGCAATACATCCAGTGGGCGGGCGCGTTCGTCACGGGCGATCTCGGGCCGTCTTATCGATCCAGAGACCGGCGGGTCAATGACATCGTCGCCGATGGGATCGCGACCACGGTCCAGCTGGGCGTCATGGCCTTCACGCTCTCCGTCGTCGTCGGGATCCCGCTCGGCATCTTCGCCGCCCTCGGCCATAACCGCTGGCCGGACTACCTGTCGACCTCGGTATCGATCATCGGCATCGCCACGCCGAGCTTTGTCCTGGCGATCCTGCTCGTCGTCTTGTTCGCCGTCGAACTCGGGTGGTTCCCGACAGGGGGCTGGAAGGGGCCGCAATACTGGGTGTTACCGACGGTCGCCCTGGCCGGCTTCCCGATCGCGGTCATCGCGCGATATACGCGCGCGTCGATGCTCGAGGTGACGCGCAAGGACTACATCCGGACCGCTCAGAGCAAGGGCCTGGGCAACACGTCGGTCGTGTCGCGCCACATGATCCGCAATGCGCTGATCCCGGTCGTGACGATCCTCGGCCCGACCCTCGCCTTCCTGGTCACCGGCTCATTCATCATCGAGACCATCTTCAGCGTACCGGGGATCGGTCGTTTCTATATCTCGGCGATCAGCACTCGCGACTACAGCCTGTTGATGGCGATGACGATGCTGTATGCGTTCGCGATCGCCTTCCTCAACGTCGTGGTCGACGTCTTGTACGCCTACATCGACCCACGGATCCGGTACAGCTAGGGAGCGGACGATGGCAACTCCAACCGCCGTCGCGGGTCGCATCGCTCGACCGCGGGCTACCGGGTTGTGGAGGGACGCGTGGGGCCGCCTGCGCAAGAATCGACTGGCCGTCGTCGGTCTCTTCCTCGTGATCGCATTGGTGTTCGTCGGCGTCTTCGGGCCGTGGCTCGCGCCGTACCCGTACTCGCAACAGGACCTGGCGGCCGTCTTCGCGGCTGGTGGCGGTCCGCTGCCGCCGCTGAGTCCGGGTCATGTCCTTGGGACGGATCAGCTGGGTCGCGATCTGCTGAGCCGCCTCCTCGACGGCGCGCGCATCAGCGTCAGCGTCGCCTTCGTCGTGCAGATCGTCATCCTGGGCATCGGCGTCCCGATCGGCGCGATCGCGGGCTGGTTCGGCGGCCGCCTCGACAACGCGCTGATGCGTTTCACGGACATCATCTACGCGTTCCCCGACCTGCTGTTCATCATCCTGATGTCCGTCGCGTTCCGAGAGACGGTCTTCGGTCAGGCACTCGACGGCTTGTTGCTGGTGTTCGTCGCGATCGGCCTGACATCGTGGGTGACGGTGGCCCGCCTCGTGCGCGGTCAGATGCTGTCGCTCAAGGAGACGGAGTTCGTCGAAGCGGCCCGTGCGATCGGGGTGGCGGATCGCAGGATCGTCACCCGGCATCTGCTGCCGAATGGCATAGGCCCGATCATCGTCGCGGTGACGCTGGGGATCCCCGCTGCCATCCTGGCGGAGGCCACGCTGGCCTACATCGGCATCGGCGTCCAGCCTCCACGCGCGTCGTGGGGCAGTCTCATCGCCGAGGGTCAGAAGTTCATCAGGTCGGAGCCGCATCTCGTCGTTTTCCCGGCGATCGCGATCGCGCTCGCATTGGTCGGCTTCACGTTCCTCGGTGACGGCCTGCGCGACGCCCTCGACCCGAAGCTCAAGGGAAAGCAGTAGGTGTCGACGGTCGATGACACGATGACCGACCCTGCCTCGCCCACGATCATCGAGGTCTCGCCCGAGGACGCGCGGAAGGTCCAGGTGGAGGCGAACCCGAAGCCGCCGGTGGACCCCAGGACAGAGAAGCTCCTGAAGGTCACCGGGCTGTCGACGCACTTCTTCACGCCCGACGGCGTCGTGCAGGCCGTCGACGACGTCAGCTTCGATCTCGCCTATGGGGAGACGCTCGGGCTCGTCGGCGAATCCGGGTGCGGCAAGAGCGTGACCGCCCTTTCGGTCGCGCGGCTCGTCCCGAACCCACCCGGCCGGATCGTGGCCGGCGACATCATCTTCGATGGGATCGACGTCCTCAAGCTCGACCAGGACGAGATGCGCCATTTGCGCGGCAAGGAGATCGGGTTCATCTTCCAGGATCCCCTGACGAGCCTGAACCCGACGCTCACCATCGGCTATCAGATCGCCGAATCGATCCGACAGCATATGGGGCTCTCAAAGACGGCAGCCCGCGATCGGGTCGCGGAGCTCCTGGGCAAGGTCGGGATCCCGCGTGCCAAGGATCGGTTGAACGACTACCCGCACCAGTTCTCGGGCGGGATGCGCCAGCGCGTGATGATCGCCATCGCCCTCTCGTGCGATCCGAAGCTCATCCTGGCCGACGAACCGACGACCGCGCTGGACGTCACGATCCAGGCTCAGATCCTCGAGTTGATCCAGCGGCTGTCGGACGAGTTCCACACGGCCGTGCTCATGATCACCCACGACCTCGGCATCGCGGCCGGGATGTGCGACCGGGTCAACGTCATGTATGCCGGCCGCATCGTCGAGACCGGCACGGTCGACGAGCTCTTCGAGAAGCCGCGGATGCCCTATTCGTGGGGGTTGCTCGATTCGCTGCCGCGGCTCGATGACATCCGGGGTGACCGGCTGCGAACGATCGAGGGCCTGCCGCCATTCCTGGTCAACCCGCCGGATGCGTGTCGGTTCGAGCCCCGCTGCCGGTTCGCGCGCGACGTCTGCCGGCAGGACGAACCGGATCTCACGCTCCGAGGCCAGACGCTACACGCTGCCCGTTGCTGGGCGACTCAACCCGATGGATGGATCCCATGACCGTCACCATGCCCGAGGTCGGGAGCGTCCCGGCGGAGCCGCCGCAGAACCTCCTCGAGGTCGAGGACCTCAAGGTCTACTTCCCGATCCGGGCGGGCATCTTCCAGACCCACGTCGGTACGGTGAAGGCCGTGGATGGGGTCTCCTTCGAGATCCGCAAGGGCGAGACGCTCGGGCTTGTGGGCGAGTCGGGCTGCGGCAAGAGCACGACCGGTCGAGCACTCATCCGCCTTAGGGATGTCACCGAGGGTACGGTCCGGTTCGACGGGATCGATCTCGGCCAGCTCAAGAGCGAGCCCCTTCGCAAGATGCGCCGGCGGATGCAGATCATCTTCCAGGATCCATACGGTTCGCTCGATCCGCGGATGACCGTCGGGTCGATCATCTCCGAGCCGATCGACACCCACCACCTGGCGTCGGGCACGGCGCGCAAGGAGCGGGTCGCCGACCTCCTGCGGATCGTCGGGCTCGATCCGAACTATGTCAGCCGCTATCCGCACGAGTTCTCCGGTGGCCAGCGGCAGCGCATCGGCGTCGCCCGGGCGTTGGCCGTCGAGCCCGAGTTCATCGTGTGCGACGAGCCGATCTCGGCTCTGGACGTATCGATCCAGGCCCAGGTGTTGAACCTGCTGACCGACCTGCGCGAGCAGCTCGGGCTGACGTACCTGTTCATCGCCCACGACCTGTCGGTCGTGAAGCACATCAGCGACCGGGTGGCGGTGATGTATCTCGGCAAGATCGTCGAGATCGGACCGCCCGACATGATGTACGCGAACCCGGGCCACCCGTACACCCGGGCCCTCCTCTCGGCCGTCCCCGTGCCCGATCCGGTGCTCGAGCGCAAGCGCAAGCGGGTGATCCTCACCGGCGACGTGCCAAGCCCCGTCAACCCGCCCGAGGGCTGCCGCTTCCACACCCGTTGCTGGCTCTACGAGCGGCTCGGCAAGCCCGAGGAGTGCCGCACGATCGACCCGCCGATCCTGACCCTGGAGGGTGACCACGGAGCGGCCTGCCATTTTGCCGAGCAGGCCCGGGCGACCGACGTGGGGATCGCGCACATCGAGATGAGCCCGGTCCGGCGCGGGACACCCGAGGCGGCCCTGGCCACGATCCGGCCGGAGGACGGCGGTGCCCAGTCCGAGGCCCAGACGATCGCCGTCGCCGAGACCGTGATAGGGACGCTGACCGAAGAGACCGACGCGACCGACGGTTCGAACGGGGCGGCACCGCCAGCGCCGTCAGCCTAGCCGGGGGGCCGGGGGTCCCGGCCCGTCAGCCGGGCGCGGCCGCCGGCGCAGTCGGTGTCGCGGCCACGACCGCCGTCGCCTCGGGCGCGCCGGGGCCGCGGAAGTGGCACGCCGCCAGATGATCGCCGCCGACGTCCTTGAGGACCGGCTCGTCGGTCACGCAGATCTTCGGGTTCCCGAGCGAAGCGCGCAGCGGGCAGCGCGGGTGGAACCGACAGCCGGACGGCGGGTTGACCGGGCTTGGCACGTCGCCGGTCAGGATCACGCGCTGACGGCGGATCTCGGGATCGGGCACGGGGATCGCTGACATCAAGGCGACGGTGTACGGATGTTCCTGGTGGCGGAACAGGTCGATCCGATCCGCCAGCTCGGCGATGCGACCCAGGTACATCACGGCGACCCGGTCGCTGATGTGCTCCACCACGCCCATGTTGTGGGCGACGAACACGTAGGTCAGCCCGAGCTCGCGCTGGAGCGACTTCAGCAGGTTCAGGACCTGGGCTTGGATCGACACGTCCAGCGCCGAGACGGGCTCGTCGCACACGACCAGGTCGGGCTCCAGGACGAGCGCCCGCGCGATGCCGATCCTCTGCCGCTGCCCACCGCTGAACTCGTGCGGGTACCGACGGGCGTGGTACGCCTGCAACCCGACCATGTCCATCATCCGCGCGACCTTCGCCCGCCGTTCGCTCGACGATCCGATGCCGTGGATGCGCAACCCTTCGCCGATGCTGTCGCCGATCGGCGTACGCGGGTCCAGGCTGGCGTACGGGTCCTGGAAGATGATTTGTATCCGGCGGCGGTACGACTTCAGCTCCGCGCCCTTCAGCGTCGTGATGTCCCGGCCGTCGAAATGGATCGAGCCCGACGTCGGCTCGATCAGCCGGAGCAGGAGCCGCCCGACCGTCGTCTTGCCGCAGCCCGATTCACCGACGAGACCAAGGGTCTCGCCGCGCTCGATATCGAAGCTCACGCCGTCGACCGCCTGGACCATGGCGACCGTCCGCTGCAGCACCCCGCCGCGGACCGGGAAGTGCTTGACGAGATCGCGGACCTCGACGAGCGGTGCCGTCGCGCCCGTGCGCTCGCCAGCGGCCAGCGGCGCCGTCGCGCTCATGCCCGTGCCCCGACGACCGGCTCGTCGCGTGGCATGAGGTTGCCTGCCGCGTCGTGGTAGACCCAGCAGCGGACGTCGTGGCCGGTCGCGACCGGCAGGAGTTCCGGATGGACCTCCGTCGCGAGCGAGACGTTCTCCTCGATCCGGGTCAGGCAGCGCGGAGCGAACCGGCAGCCCTTCGGGAGGTCGATGAGGTTCGGGACGTTGCCCGGGATGACCGACAACTCGTCTTGGACCTGGCCGACGACCGGGATCGACCCGATCAATCCCCGCGTGTACGGGTGCTTCGGGCGGCGGAACAGCGTGGTCACGTCGGTGTGCTCGACGATCTCGCCGGCGTACATGACGGCCACGCGGTCGCACATCTCGGCGACCACGCCGAGGTCATGCGTGATCAGGATGATCGCGGTGCCGGTCTCGTCGCGCAGGTTGCGCATCAGGTCGAGGATCTGGGCCTGGATCGTGACGTCGAGGGCTGTCGTCGGCTCGTCGGCGATCAGCAGCTCGGGCTCGCATGCCAGCGCCATCGCGATCATGACGCGCTGGGCCATCCCACCGGACAGCTCGTGCGGGAACGCGTCGAGTCGCCTCGCAGGGTCGGGGATCCCGACCATTCGGAGCAGCTCCAGCGCGCGGTTCCGTGCCGCCCCCCGCTTCATCCCGCGGTGGATCTCGAGGACCTCGGCGATCTGGTGGCCGACGTCCCAGACCGGGTTCAGCGACGACTGCGGCTGCTGGAAGACCATGCTGATCCGGTCGCCGCGGATGCGGCGCATCTGGTCTGGCGACAGGGTCAGCAGGTCCTGCCCGTCGAACAACACCTGGCCCGCCTCGATCTGACCGGGCTTGGCCACGAGCCGCATGATCGACAGGCTCGTCACGCTCTTGCCGCAGCCGGACTCGCCGACGAGGCCCATGATCTCGCCGCGGTCGACGTGGAAGTCGATGCCGTCGACCGCCCGCACGACGCCGTCTCGCGTATGGAACGACGTGCGCAGGCCCCTGATCTCGAGCAGCGGTCGTTCGCCACGCTCGTGCTTGGGGCGCCGCTTCGACGCCGGGACGATCTCCTCGATGATATTGCCCGCGACGGACGGATCGAGCAGCGTGTCGGTCGTGGCCGCCGGCTCGTCCACCACGCGTTCGCCCTCGGTCATCGGTTCAGTCTCGGGTCGAGGGCATCGCGCAAGCCGTCGCCCAGCAGGTTGAAACCGAGGACCGTGAGGGTGATCGCGATACCCGGTGCCAGGATGATGTGTGGCGCGTTGAACAGCTGGTTCCGCTCCAGCCCGATCATCGAGCCCCATTCCGGGTTGGTCAGGTCTCCCGTGACGCCGATGAATGCGAGCGCGGCGATCTCCAGGACGGCCCCACCGATCCCGAGCGTGCCCTGCACGACCAGCGGGGTGAGCGAGTTCGGCAGGATGCGCCGGCCGAGGATGCCGATCGACGACTCACCGAGCGCGCGCGAGGCGGTCACGAAGTCGCTCTCGCGGATGGACATCACGGCCGATCGGGCGACGCGGGCATAGATCGGCACGGACACGATCCCGATCGCGAGCAGCGCGTTGACGAGGCTGCGGCCCGCCGCGGTGACGATCGCGATCGCGAGGAGCAGCGACGGAAACGCGAGGATGACGTCCATGAATCGCATCAGGACCGTGTCGGTCCCGCCGGCGAGGTACCCGGACACGGCCCCGATCGTGGTGCCGATGATGATCGCGAAGGCGATCGCTGCGAACCCGATCGTCAGCGACGTACGGGCTCCGTACACCACGCGGCTGTACACGTCGCGGAAGTTGCCGTCGGTGCCGAAGATGTGTTGCGGCTGGTCGGCCGGGCAGCCGAGCACGTGGATGCACGACCCCTCACGCTTCAGGACACCCTGCTCGATGCCCAGGAGGCTTTGGTTCGGGTCGTGTGTGGCGATCACGGGGGCGAAGACCGCGATGAACACGAGGAAGACCAGGATGATCAACCCGACGACGGCAGAGCGCTGACGCAGGACGCTCGCGAGCGTGTCACGCCACAGGCCGGCTGGGCGGGCCGTGGCCAGGGTATCGTCGGCGGCCGGCGCTAGCGGTGCCAGCGGGGGAAGAGGGGTGTCGGGCGCGGTCATCGGTAACGGATCCGCGGGTCGAGGTATCCGTAGGACACGTCGACGACGAGGTTGACGAGCACGTAGACGATCGCGATGAGCAAAGTGAAGCCCTGGATCACGACGTAGTCACGCCCGGTGATGGCCTCGTACATCGTCCGGCCGACCCCGGCGAGGTTGAACACGGTCTCGGTCAGGACGGCGCCGGACAGCAGCGCCCCCAACTGGAGTCCGATGATCGTGACGACCGGCAGCAGCGCGTTGCGTGTCCCGTGTCGCAGGACCACGGAACGCTCCTTGAGCCCTTTGGCCCGAGCGGTCCGGACGAAGTCCAGGCCCAGTACCTCGAGCAGGCTCGAGCGCGTGATGCGCGCGATGATCGCCAGCGGGATGGTTCCGAGCGCGATGGCCGGCAGGATGAGGTGGCGGACCGCATCGACCCACGCGGCCCATTGCCCGGTGATGAGGGCACTGAACGTGTAGATGCCCGAGATGAAGTCGAGGATGCCGCGGGGCAGTCCCTGCAGGTCCTCGAGGCCCCATACCTCGACGAGTGGGATCACCTCGATCCCGGAGCTCAGTCGACCGGACGGAGGTAGCGAGAAGGGCGTGTCCTTGAGGACGATCGCGAAGATGAATGCGAGGAGGAGGCCCAGGACGAACACCGGCATCGAGACGCCGAGATTGGCGAACACCATCGTGCTGACGTCGGCCGCGGAGTTGTGGCGATAGGCAGAGATGAGACCGATCGGGACGCCCACGACGATGGCGAACAGCATCGCCAAAAGCGCCAGCTCGATCGTCGTCGGCAGCCGCTCGACGAGCAGCTGCGTCACGGGGCGCGAGTGCTTGATCGACGTCCCGAGATCCCCCCTCACGAGCTGGCCGAGATACCCGGTGAACTGGTTGTCCAGGAGCGTGCTCGGCACGTCGGCGAGTCGGAACTCCCAGGAGCTGCCGACCTTGTACAGGCCGGGCACGATGGCCTTGTCGAGTCCGTAGCGCTGGATGAATGCGTCGCACACGGCGTCGGTCGCCCGTTCCCCGAGCACCGCGCGACACGGGTCACCCGGGACGACGCGCGCCAGGATGAATACCACGAACACGATCCCGAACAGGACGGGGATCGTGACGAGCAGCCGCCGGACGATGAAACGGGCCACGGGGCGGGGGGCTCCTCGGATGTGCTGGCCGCTTCGCTGCGGACCTCAGGATAGAGCGAACGGGGGCGCCGCATGGCGCCCCCGTTCGGGCTGGTGTGAGGTCGGAGACCCCGTGTTACGCAGCCGGCGGCGGCGGGTTCAGGTACCCACCCCACAGGCCGGGGAAGTACTCGAACGCACCCGAGCGTCCGATGTGGAGCGGATGCTCCACGTCCCACTGCGCCGCGTAGCTCACCACGACGTCGTTGGCGTCGAAGTCCGAACCGTCGTGGAACTTCACGCCGTCACGCAGCGTGCAGGTCCATGTGGTCAGCTCGGCGTTCGGCGTGCATTCGGTCGCGAGCGACGGCTCGACGGCCGTGCCTGCGATCTCGTACGCGTAGAGCGACTCGTTGATCTGCTCGCATGCACGGAGCGTCTCACCGTCGGTCTCATCGCCGCAGTAGAGGCTGAGCGGTTCGGCGTTCTGCATCCACACAAGCGTGTCGCGATCGGCTGCCTTCATGACCGAGAAGATCTCGGTGCTGAGCGGCGAGCTGTGCGAGTTCTCGACATCGGCCTTGAAGACCGTGCCGGAGCCGCCATGGGCGACGATGACCGCCGGCACGTGCTCCTTGATCAGGTTGTTGGCCTCGGTGTACGCCGCCTTGCGGGCCGCCTCGTCGGCGGTCTGGGCGCCCGTGTTGAGCGCGGTGACGACGTCCGGGAACGGCTCGCCGAACTTGACGCCCGAGCCCGACCCGAAGTGATAGTCGAGGAAGTTCGTCGCGTCCGGATAGTCGGCGCCCCAGCCGAGGAGGAAGATGCCGTCGAGCGTGCCCGCGGCGTTCGCGTCGAGGAAGGCGCCGGACTCCTGCAGGTCGAGGCTCGTGTTGATTCCGAGGTTGGTCTTGAGCTGCCCCGCGATCTCGGTCGCGATCTGCGGCGGATCCGGCAGGTAGCCGCGGACGGCAGCCCGGAACTGCAGCTTGTAGGTCTTGGTGAAGTCGAAGCCGGCGTCGGTCAGCATCTGCTTCGCGGCAGCGGCGTCGAAGCCCCACGTGTCGTCACCTTCGCAACCGAAGGGGATGGCGCACGGGGTGAAGTGGGTGGCGACCTCCGACCCTTCCGGGTAGAAGTTGGTGACGATCCGCTCGCGGTCGATGCCCATGGCGATCGCCTTGCGGACGTTCACGTCGTCCCACGGCTCGAGGGTGTTGTTGAAGCCGAGGTAGAACGTGTTCAGGCCCTCGCGCGGGTTGAACTTGACGTTGGTATCGCCCTTGATCGTGGCGATGTCGTCGGTGCCCGGGTTGTCGATGCCGTCGACCGTGCCGGCCTGCAGCTCGAGCCAGCGCTGGGCCGCCTCGTCGCTCCAGCGGAACTCGACGTTCGGGGTCAGGGCCTTGGTGCCCCAGTAGCCATCGAACGCGTTGAGGACCAGGCGGTTGCCCTTCTCCCACGAGCCGATCTTGTAGGGGCCCGTGCCGTTCGGGTTGTCGAGGTACGACTTGTCGGGCGCGTGCGCCTCGAGATACGCCGAGTCCTGGATGCCGAAGGCGCTGAACGCGACCTTCGACAGGAACGCGACGTCCGGGTTGCACATCTGGAACTCGACGGTCACGCGATCGACCGCCGTGATCTTCTTGAACAGGCCCGTGTACTTGTCGTGCGTCGCATCCGGTGCTTCGGTCTGTCCGCACGGCGCCTCACCACTGGCCGGGTAGGCCATCCCCTCATAGGGGGCTTCCGACACCGCCGCCGAGGCGCTGGGTGCCTCGCTCGCCGGAGCGGCGCTCGGAGACGCCGTCGTGCCGGTACAGGCCGCGATGATCGCCGCGGTGCCGAGCAACGCGGCGAACCGAAGCGGCAAACTCGCTGAACGAGTCATGCGCAGGTACTCCTCCTCTTATGGGCCCGCTCGGCGGCTCGTGGACCTCCCTGCCGACCGCGACGGGCTCTTTCGCTCAGCGCCGGACATGGTCCGGCGAAGGTGCGCGGGAACCTTAGCACCGGTTCGCGCCCGTTGCTAGGGTGCGGGGACGGGTGCCGCCGGGTGGAGGAATCCCCCGAATCGATCCGTGAATGCCTGGAAGGCGCCCTCGCGTCCATGGTGCAACGGATGGGCGGCATCCCAGCGGATCGCGTACGACAGCACCACGTCATGGGCATCCAGCGCTGCCCCATCGTGGAAGCGCACCCCGGCCCGCAGCGCGCACGTCCACACGATGAGGTCGTCGTCGGGCACGCACGCCTCGGCGAGGGACGGCGTCAGGCTGGGTTCGGGCAGGTCGTGCCGGTACAGCGACTCGGACAACTGCGCGCACACCCGGAGCGCAACGTCGTCTGTCTCGTCCGCGCAGAAGAGTCCGCCCGGCCGATCGTGCTGCATGTACACGAATTGCGACCGATCGCCCGGCATGACCCTCGCCATCCGATCCGTCGCGGTGGCGGTCGCGTGACCGCCGCGGACGTCGGTCCGGAAGACCGCCGCCGAGCCGACATGCGCGAGCGGGATCATCGGGACGTGGCCGCGGATGAGGTCGTTCACCCCGCCATAGCCCTTCGCGCGTGCAGCGGGGTCGGCCACGCGAGCACGCGCGAGCCAGCGAGCGATGTCGTCGAAGCGGTTGCCGAACTGGAGGCTGGCGGTCGGCCCGAAGTGGCTCTCCAGCAGGATGCTGGGGTCCGGGTAGCGCGCCCGTGCGCCGAGCAGGTAGAACCCGCTGAGTCGCCCCGCGTCGACGGCCGCGGTCAGCTCTTCGAACGGCATGACGGTCAGCTCGGCCGTGATGCCCAGCTGCTCGCGGAGCTGCGTCTGGAGGGCCGTCGCGGCCGCGCTGGGGTCAGGCAGGTAGTCGCGCGGCTCGTCGCTGTAGGTGATCGTCGAGGTGAAGCCCTCTGCGAAGCCGACCTCCGCCAGGAAGTCGCGGGCGGCCTCCGGGTCGGGCTCGGGCCATGCGGCACCCTGGCACCCGTACGGGATCGCGCACGGCAGGAAGTGGCTGGCGACCTCGGTCCCCGGCGGGAAGGCCGCCTCGACGATCGCCGCCCGGTCGATGCCGAGCGCGATGGCCTGCCGGACGACCTCGTTGTCGAACGGCGCGAAGCGGTTGTCGAATCCGACGTAGGCGACATTGAGGCCCTCGCGAGGGGCGACAGTCAGCTCCGGATTGCCATCGACGGCCTCGAGATCGCCGGGCGCCACGATGTCGATCGCGTCGACCGATCCCTCGCGCAACTTGTCGAGACGCCGACCGGCATCGCCCTCGGCGACGAAGATCACGTCTCCCGTCCTGGCACGATCGCCCCAATACGCGGTCGACCTGGTCAACGCGATGTCGCCGTTGCCATCCCAGCCGTTCAGGCGGAACGGGCCGGTGCCGTTGACCTCGGTCAGGATCCGCTGCCGTTCGGCGGTGGGGTCGATCCGGCTCTGCAGCCAGGCCGTGTCGTCGATCGCCAAGGACGGCGAGGCGATCTTGGCGAGGAACGCGGGATCCACATCGCACAGCTCGAAGACGACCGTCAGCGGGTCGGTCGCGCTGATCCTGCGGATCGATCCCCCGTATGGTCCGAACGCCGGGTCCGCGCTGGCCGGTTCCTCGCACGGCGCCGGGCCGTCGATCGGGTACACCATCGGCTCGAACGGGCCGCTGGTGGGTGGCGCCGTCGGGAAGGTGTCGGTGCTGATGGGGCCGGCGAGCTGGCTACTCTCCGGGGATGCGGACGGCGCCGGGCCGCCGCAGCCGACGAGCGCGACGATCGCCGCCATGCCGGCCGACAGCAGCCGGCTCGGCCGTGGTCGCGTTCGTGACATCGCGTCCTAGCCTAGCATCGGGTTCGCGTATGCTCGGTCGCATGAAGACCGTGCGGGTCGCCCTCGCGCAGATCGCACCGGCGCTGGGCCAGCTCGATGCGAACCTTGCCCGGCATCACGAGCTCCTCGCCGACGCTCGCGCCAAAGGCGCGGACCTCATCGTCTTCCCCGAGCTCGGCCTGACGGGCTACCAGCTCCAGGACCTGGCGTCCGAGGTCGCGATGCGCCTCGACGATCCGCGCCTGGCCGACCTCGCCGCCGCGACGCGCGACCTGTCCGCGGTCGTGTCGTTCGTCGAGGAGTCGGCCGACCACCGGTTGTTCATCGCCGCGGCCCTGCTCGAGAACGGCGAGGTCTGCCACGTCCACCGCAAGGTCTTCCTGCCGACCTACGGCCTGTTCGACGAGCGGCGGTTCTTCGCCCACGGCGACATGCTGCGTGCGGTGCCGTCCCGACTCGGGGTGGGCATCGGGCTCGCGATCTGCGAGGACTTCTGGCACCTGCCGGTGCCCCAGCTCCTCGCCCTCGACGGCGCCCAGATCCTGATCAACGTGTCGTCGTCGCCAGGTCGCGACCTGGCCGCGACCAACGAGGTCGGGCTCGGGACCGCGACGTCGTGGCGCGGGCTCATGCGGACCTATGCGCAGCTGACCACGACCTTCGTGATCTTCTGCAACCGCGTCGGGGTCGACGAATCGATCTCATTCTGGGGCGGCTCGGAGGTCATCGGACCGAATGGTGCCGCGCTGTTCTCGGCGCCGCTCTACGACGAGGGCCTGTTCACGGTTGATATCGCGACCGCCGACATCCGGCGCGAGCGGATCGGGCTCCCGCTGCTGCGAGACGAGCGCCCCGAGTTCCAGGTCCGCGAGCTGTCGCGGATCGTGGCCGAACGGGCCGGTCTGGCACGGGACTCGACGAGTGATCCGGGTGCCGAGGCGGGCCTCGACGTCGCCCCGGGCGATCGGACGCCGCAACCGATCGGC
>DASTIG010000131.1:0-6055 GCA_035717785.1 Candidatus Limnocylindrales bacterium | reverse complement strand
CGCTCGCCTGTCGGACAGGGCATGGCTGACCGCCCTGTTCGGATTCTCGACGCAGATCCTGTGGGTAACCACCCGCGGCGGGGTGTGGCATACGGGCCACCTCATCGCCACCATCCTGACGTTCGCCTGCCTGGTCGAGCTGTTCGGACGTCGCCGGGCGTGGCTCGTCGGCCTGTTCGCGGGGGCAGCGTTCCTGACGCGCGCGCCGCTCGCCTTCGCGGTCCCGTTCTACGCGTTGCTGCTCCATCCGACCGTCGATGAACGGTCGCTCACGGCCGTGCGCGGCGAGGCGGGCGCCTACATCGTGCGCGCCAGGGATGCGATCCCGTGGCGGCAGTGGTTCGAGCTTGGCCTCGGCGTGGCACCCTCGGTCTTCTTCTTCTTCGCCTACAACCAGCTTCGATTCGGCACCCCGCTCGAGTCGGGCTACGCGCTCGCCACGTTGCCCGACTGGCTCGAGCGGCAGCGCGCGATCGGCCTGTTCTCGCTCGCCCACGTGCCGATGAACATCGACTACCTCCTGCTCCACCTGCCGCGTCCACTGCCGAGCTGGCCGTTCATCCAACCCGACGGTCTCGGGATGTCTGTCTTCCTCACGAGCCCGGGGCTCCTGTTCGCGCTCCGCGCCGACTGGCGCCAGACGCGGACTTGGTGGCTCGCCGCGGCGGCGATCGCGGTCCTGGTCCCGACGCTCCTGTACTACGGCGGCGGGTGGCTCCAGTACGGCTATCGCTACTTCCTCGACTCGGTGCCGTTCGTCATCACCCTCTGCGGCCTCGCCGCCGCCGAGCGGGAGGGGATCGGCTGGGGCTGGAAGGCGCTGATCGTGTTCGGTATGGCAGTGATGGGGATCGGCGTGTACTGGGCGTACAACCTGTGATCGGCCCCCGCGCACGCCGGCTCGTGCAGGTCGCGCTCATCGCGGTCCTGTGCGCGGTCCTGGCGATCGAGACGATCCAGCTGTACTTCATCATCGACGGCCAATCGGCGATCGGGACCGACCTCGACTATTACCGGTTCGTGGCCGAGCGGTTCATGACCACGGGCGTCTACTACACGGATCAGCAGCTGGCTGGTCCGTACGTCGTCCAGACCCAGGTCCACAACCTGTATCCGCCGCACGCGCTGTACCTCTTCATCCCGTTCCTCTACCTGCCGGACGTCCTCTGGTGGATCGTGCCGCTGGCGTTCCTGGCCTATGTGCTCTGGTGGTGCCGGCCGATCCCGTGGGCCTGGCCGGTGCTCCTGTTCCTCCTCGCGCTGCCGAAGGGTCCGGCCCAGATCCTGTTCGGCAACACGGACATGTGGATCGCCGCGTTCGTGGCAGGTGCGGTGCGCTGGTCCTGGCCGGGCGTCCTGGTGTCGATCAAGCCATCGCTTGCAGTGTTCGGCTTACCGGGTGTGCTGTCCCGTGCCTGGTGGCTCGGGGCGGCGGCGCTGGTCGTCGTCAGCCTCCCGCTCTGGACGTACTGGCTCCAGTATCCCGTGATCACGCAGAATTCCAGCGCGCAACTGTCGTATTCGTTCGGCAACTTCCCGTTCTTCGTCGTGCCGATCGCCGCTTGGATGGGCTCATCGCGCCGAGGTGACATGCCCGTCCGTCGATGGTTCCTGGCCTTGCTCGGGCGCCGGAAACCCGATCAGAGCTGACAGTCGGGTAGATCGCTCCGGACGTGGATCGACGCCTGTGCGTCGCGATACGCAAGACGCCAGCCTTCCGCCTCGGTCAGCCAATGCGATAGCGGTCCGGTGACTGGCATGAGCGCGATCTCGATCGCGTGGCCATCGAGCCACGGTCGCGGATCGCTGGTCACCGCCTCGACAGAAGCCTGTTCCGCAAGCGGACCTTCGGCGGAGTTCCCATACGCCCCGACCTCGCGACCGGTCATTTCGATCACGTAGCCGGCCCATCCATACGCCGGCAGGATCCGACCGGAGCAGGGTTGCACCGCGAGGACGTCGAGGGCCACGACCGGCTGCCGATGGGCGATCGCAGCCGCCTGGGCAGACGGCATGATGAACGACCACCCCACCGCGAGGATGGCCAACGACGCCACCGCGGCGGTCGCGACGAAGGGCGCCGGGAGGGGAGCGGATGGTGCCGCATCGCCCACACTGACCGGCCTGATGCCCAACCATGGCGCCACTGACGGCCCGATCGCGGGGGCGGCGGCGGCCACGACGACCAGTGCGGCGATAGGCAGGAACCGCACGGCTCCGAGTGCTGCGAAGGTCCAGCCCGCGGCCGTCAGCAACAGGAATGGGTCACGCCGGCGCCGCGGCCAGGCGGCGGCGAGCAGGAGAAGGCTCGCGATCAGCACTCGGGCAACCAGCAGCTCCGGAGAACGGAAGTCCGGTGAGCGCCATTCGATGATGTCGAACGAGAACGCGCTCGCCACCGCGCGATCGAACGGATAGAGGAGCAAGGCGGGGCCGTATGGATTGACCATCGCAGCCACGAGCGAGGCCACGGCCGCGACCGCGAGCGGGGTGACCCGCCCTCGCGGCCAGACTCCCCAGCGCGCCCCGATCGGCAGCGAGAGCAGGCCGATGGCCAGGATCGCCACCAGGCCGAGGAGCGCGCTGCCATGGAGGTTCGCCCACAGCACACCGATGACCGGCAGCGCGAGCAAGGCCGTCGGCGTCCCGAGCCGGAGGTAGCTCGCGATCGCGAACGTCGTCGCCAGGACGAAGAGCACGTCCAGCGTCTGACCGCGCGGGGCCCACAACGGCAACGACGCGACGACGCCGAGGACGACCAGCACACTGCGCGCGATGGGCGCGATGCCCGGGGCCGCGATCCCGATGAGCGCCCACACGGCAACGACGATCCCGGCGGTGACCGGCACCACGAGAAGGCTCGTGCCGGTCGCACCGCCGGCGCCATAGGCCATGGCCATCAGGACATCCCATAGCCAGCTGTGCGCGACGAATCGATCGCCCGCCGTCAGCCAGCTGAACGGGTCGGTCGTCGGGATCCCGCCAGCCAGAACGGCTTTCCCGATCGAGATGTGCCACCACGCGTCCGGGTCGACCTGGGGGCGCCAGGTCGCCACCCACGCCGCCGCGAGGAGGATGACGGCGATCGACCGGCCCATCGGCCCGTCGTCGACCAGAACTCGCCCGAGCCGCGCCCACATGCCGTGTGGATGGTAGGCGAACCACACGGGCCCCGACAGGCATGACAGACTCCGCCGATGCGCCGTTCCCATGCCATCCTGGGCATCTTCATTTTGTCCGGCGCCGCCGGGCTCGTCTACGAGATCGTGTGGTCGCGCCAGCTCGTCCTGGTGTTCGGCAACACGACCCAGGCCGTGTCTGCGATCCTCACCGGCTTCTTCGGCGGGATGGCGATCGGTGCAGCGATCGGGGGCCGGATCGCCGATCGCGTGCGCTCGCCGTTGCGCATGTACGGGTATCTCGAGCTGGCGCTGGTCGTCATCGTCCTCGTCACGCCGCTCACGTTCCAACTCATCCACGAGGCGTACCGCGGGATCTACCCGGCGCTCGAGTCGACGCCGTTCCTGGCCCTGGCGCGCCTTGCACTGGCCGTGCTCGCCCTGGCTCCGGCGACCGTGATGATGGGCGCGACGTTTCCGGCCCTCGTCAAGCATGTGGCTCGGAACGCCGCTCTGAGCGATGCCTTCGGCCGGCTGTACTCGGCGAACACGATCGGTGCCGTAGTCGGCACGTTGGTGGCCGGCCTCGTCCTCGTCGAGCTGCTCGGCCTGTCCGGAGCTCTGCTCGTCGGCGCGGCCTGCTCCGGGATCGCCGGGCTGATCGCGCTGCAGCTGGCCCGCGGCGACACCGAGGAGGTCGTCCGCCGAGAGGCACCCGCCCGTCCAGCGCTGTCGGGACGACGGCCATCGATCGCGCTAGCGCTCGCCATCGCATTCCTGTCGGGCCTCACGTCGCTCGGCTACCAGGTGACCTGGACCCGCCTCCTTACGTCAGGGACCGGTGGCTACACCTACGTGTTCACCGCCGTGCTCGCGCTGTTCCTGGCCGGGATCGCTCTCGGAGCGGTGCTGTTCACCCGACTGCGACCACGCATCACCAGTCCGATCCGGGTGCTCGCGATCGCGCAGCTCGCGGTCGCGGGCCTCGCGGTCCTCGGTCTGCTGCTGGTGATCGAGTCACCGCGCGTCCTCGATCCCAGCAACCCCGTGGTGTCGGTCCGCGCGTTGATCGTCGCGGCGGTCGTCGTGGTCCTCCCGGTCTCGACGATCCTTGGCATCGCATTCCCGACAGCGTCCGCGCTCCTCCGCGACGAGTTGGGTGAGGCCGGTTCGGAGTCGGGCGCGCTGCTGGCGTCGAACACGACCGGCGCGATCCTCGGCAGCCTCGTCATCCCATTCGTCCTGATGCCGACGATCGGCTCACCCGCGATCGTGATCGTGCTGGCGGTCGTGAACGCCGCGCTCGGCGTGGTGCTGGCGTGGCTCGCGTCACCGCGCTCGCGCTGGCTGTCGGCGGTCGGAGCTGGGCTGATCGTCGTGATCGTATTCCTCGCGGCCCGTCCGGGGGTCATCACGCAGCCCAACGTCACCCTCATCGAGTCGCTCGGTGGTCGGATCTTCGCGTCCGACGAGGACGAGATCGCATCGGTCCAGGCGGGCCAGAAATCGTCGACGCCCGAGCTGTGGGTGGCGGGCACATCGATGACTCTGCTGACGGTCGACGCGAAGCTGATGCCGATCCTGCCGCTCATCGCCCGACCCGACTCGCAGAGAGCACTGGTCGTCGCATTCGGGATGGGGACGGCGTTCCGGTCGGCGCTGATCGCGGGGCTGCGGACCGATGTCGTCGAGCTTGTGCCGTCGGTCCCCCGGATGTTCGGGTGGTACTACGCCGATGCCGCGGCGGTCCTTGCCGATCCCGATGGTCGTCTGATCGTCGCCGACGGCCGCAACCACCTGGAGCTCGCCACGGAATCGTTCGACATCATCGTGACCGACCCACCGCCCCCGATCGAGAGCTCGGGCGCGTCGGTCATCTCCTCGTACGAGTACTACCGTGCCGGGCGGGACCACCTGACACCGGGCGGCGTGATGATGCAGTGGGTGCCGTTCGGTGCACGGGAGGCCGAGCTGAAGGAGCACATCCGTACGTTCGCGGCGGTCTTCCCGGAGGTCCTGATCGTGCGCGGAGCCGGCGGCTACGGGTTCTATATGCTCGGCTCGGACGACCCCGTCGAGCTGGACCCCGAGATCGCCGCGGCGGTCCTCGAGCGGCCTGGCGTCCTTGACGACATCTCGTCCGCGTACGACTCGCCCGCCACGAGCATCCCCGAGTGGCTCGACGTCATCGATCGCCAGATCTGGTTCACCAACGACGAAGCGCGTGCCTACGTCGGCGAGGGTCTGCTGATCACCGACGATCGCCCGCGCCCGGAGTATTTCCTGCTACGTCGGTGGCTCGGGCTGGAGGACTAGCCAGGCCGGTTGCGCTCGCAACCACCTCCCGCGACCGATGCTATCCTCGGGACGATGACCGTTCCCGCGCTCGATGCGGACCCTGCCTGTCCAGGGTCCGTCAAGCCTCGATCCCGACCCGTTTCCGAACCGGCGCCGGCCTACGCTGAAGCGCGTGCTTTCGACTCGGTCCCGCAGGCGACGTGGGATCGACTCGCGGCGCGGAATCCCTGGTCGACACCGTTCTCGGCATGGGCCTTCCACCGGGCGTGGTGGGATGCGTATGGGGACAACGCGCACGACCAGACGCTCGTGGTCTGCCGCGGTGACGGCTCGACCGATGTCGAGCCGGTCGCGATCGTGCCGTTGATGCACCGGCACGAGGTCGAGCCGACCGATGCTGTCACCCATACCACGATGCGCCACGGGTCCGACCTGCGGCTGACGCCCGTCGCACCGACTGCGACCGCGATCCTGTTCGGGGCTTCGTACCACGCCGACTACGCGACGATCCTGGCCGACCCCGCCGACCTGCCGTCGATCTCGCGCGCCGTCGCGGCGTACGTCGCGAGCCCGGCCGGTGGCGACTGGGACGTCGTCGACCTGCGCCGGTTGCGTTGCGCCGACCCGACCGGTGCGGA
>DASTIG010000130.1:0-22093 GCA_035717785.1 Candidatus Limnocylindrales bacterium | reverse complement strand
AAGCCGAAACCGAAGTCATCGAGCTCGAGAGCCCCGTGGAGACGATCAGGCTGGAACGGCTCGGCTGATAGCCGCGGCTCCCAGACGCGTTTTCGCACCGAAATCGCGCAGGGTCGTCCGTTCGCCATGGGTCCGCGACTGCCAAACACGCATCGACTACGAGCGCGCCGCCACGGGGTCCTTCGCGTCGAAAACGCGACTGTCGGACACACAGGGTTCCGGGGCCGGCATGGCATTTGTGCGTCGCTCCTACAGATCCGAGTGCTAGGCTGCGAGGGCAGGTCGGCATGGTTCGCGAGGAGGGATCGGCGTGGGCGAGGCGTTCTTCACCGACGTGGCGGGGCCGATCGGGTACGAAGGCCTGGACTCCACGAACCCGCTGTCCTTCAAGGTCTACGACCCCGACCGGATGGTGCTGGGCAAGCGCATGGAGGATCACCTCCGAATCGCGGTCTGCCTCTGGCACTCGTTCGCCTGGCCGGGCTCTGACGTCTTTGGGACCGGCACGTTCGATCGGCCGTGGAACGCCGTCGGGCGCGATCCGCTCGAAGCCGCGACCGAGAAGGTCGACGCCGCCTTCGAACTTCTCACGAAGCTCGGCGTCCCGTACTTCACGTTCCACGATCGCGACGTCGCCCCGGAGGGACGCACGTTCGCCGAGACCAGGTCGATCCTCGACGCCGTCGTGGACACGATCGAGGGTCACATGCGGCGGACCGGCCTGCAGCTGCTGTGGGGCACGGCCAACCTGTTCAGCCACCCGCGTTATGCCGCGGGAGCCGCGACCAACCCCGACCCAGAGGTGTTCGCCTACGCCGCCGCCCAGGTCAAGGACATGCTCGAGGCAACGCACCGGCTCGGTGGTGCGAACTACGTCCTGTGGGGCGGCCGCGAAGGCTACGAGACGCTTCTGAACACCGATCTCGCGCGCGAGGAGCGCCAGCTCGCGCGGTTCCTCACGCTGGTCGCGGAGCACAAGGCGAAGATCGGATTCGAGGGCGCGCTGCTCCTGGAGCCCAAGCCCCAGGAGCCGACCAAGCACCAGTACGACTACGACTCCGCGACCGTCCACGGCTTCCTCCTCCGCCATGGGCTGGAGGGCGAGTACCGCGTCAACATCGAGGCCAACCACGCCACGCTGGCCGGCCATAGCTTCCATCACGAGATCGCGTACGCGACTGCGAACGGGATCTTCGGCAGCATCGACGCGAACCGCGGCGACTACCAGAATGGCTGGGACACCGACCAGTTCCCGAACTCGGTCGACGAGCTCGCGCTGGCGCTGTACGAGATCCTCCGCTTCGGCGGATTCACGACCGGTGGCTTCAACTTCGATGCGAAGCTGAGGCGCCAGAGCATGGACCGGACCGACCTGTTCCACGGTCACATCGGTGGGATCGACACGCTGGCACGGGCGCTCCTCGTGGCGGGCGACATGATCGAGGCGGGTGACCTCGAGCAGCGCCTGGACGCCCGCTATGCGGGCTGGAACCAGGGCCTCGGAACCGAGATCCTTGAAGGGGACGCATCGCTCGAGTCACTCGAGGCTCGCGTGGCCGCGGGCGAGATCGATCCCCGGCCGACGTCGGGGCGGCAGGAAGCGCTCGAGAACCTCGTCAACCAGCGGATCTGGGCCGCGGACCGCTAGGTCCGAACGCCAGGTCACGTCCGCTCGGATCGACCAGTGCCGCACGTCATCGGCATCGACGTCTCGACGACCGCGACCAAGGCCGTCGTCGTCGATAGCTCGGGCGCGGTCGTCGGCAGCGGCGCATCCGCGTACGACTTCGAGATGCCCCGACCCGGCTGGACGGAACAGCACCCCGGCCTGTGGTGGGACGCCACGGTCGCCTCCCTCCGCTCGGTCCTGGCGAGCACGGGCATCGCCGCCGACGACGTGGCCGCGATCGGGCTGACCGGCCAGATGCACGGGGCGGTCCTGCTCGATGCCGAGGACAGGGTCCTGCGCCCGGCGATCCTGTGGAACGACCAGCGCACCGCAGAGGCGTGCGACGAGATCAGGGCGGCACTCGGACGCGAGCGCTTGATAGCGATCACGGGGAACGACGCGCTGACCGGGTTCACGGCACCGAAGCTCGTCTGGGTGCGCGACCACGAACCGGAGATCTGGGCGCGGGTCGCGCATGTGCTCCTCCCCAAGGACTACGTCCGGCTGCGGCTGACCGGCGAGCACGCGCTGGACAAGGCCGATGGCGCGGGCACGCTGCTGTTCGACCTCGCGCGACGCGACTGGTCGCCGGAGGTGCTCGCCGCGCTCGGCATCGATCCGGCCTGGCTGCCGCCGACCTACGAGGGACCCGTGATCACCGGTACGGTGACGAAGGAGGCTGCCGCAGCGACCGGTCTGCGGGCGGGCACACCCGTCGTCGCGGGCGGTGGGGACCAGGCGGCGAACGCGGTCGGTGTCGGGGCGGTCAGCGCCGGTGTCGTGGCCCTGTCGCTCGGGACGTCGGGGGTTGTCTTCGCCACGACCGACGAGCCGCTTCGGGACCCGGACGGGCAGGTCCACGCGTTCTGCCACGCCGTGCCCGGACGCTGGCACATGATGACCGTGATGCTGTCGGCGGCAGGCAGCCTGCGCTGGTTCCGGGATGCGCTCGCACCGGGCGAGGACTTCGGGTCGCTCGCAGCGGCCGCCGACGAGGTCTCCCCCGGCAGCGACGGCCTGCTGTTCCTTCCGTACCTGACCGGGGAGCGAAGTCCCCACCCGGATCCGCTTGCGCGTGGCGCGTTCGTCGGCCTCGCGATCGGTCACGATCGGCGGCACATGACTCGTGCCGTGCTCGAGGGTGTCGCGTTCGGGCTACGCGACGGGCTCGACCAGATGATCGAGGCCGGCATGCCGGCCCCGTCCCAGGTCCGGGCGTCAGGCGGCGGCACGGCCAGCCCGCTGTGGCGCCAGATCCTGGCCGATGTGCTCGGCGCCGAGTTGGCGACGGTCAGCACCACCGAGGGCGCGGCCTATGGTGCCGCCATGCTGGCGGCGGTCGGGGGCGGCTGGTTCGAGTCCGTGGAGGCCGCCGCCCACGAACTGGTCCGGGTCAGCCCAGCGGCATCACCGGGACCGGATATCAAGCGATATGCAGACGCGCACGAGGCGTACCGCAAGCTCTACCCGGCGCTCGCGCCGATCTTCCACCGGACCGCGGAGCGCACGGGCGCCACCGCCCCAGAGGGCGACCGCTAGCCGCCCAGCTCGAGTTGCGCGAGCTCCGTCTGGCTGGCCTCCTTGGGCCGCTTGCCGAGGATGATCATCCCGAGCACCTCATCCGGGGTCACGTCGGCCTTGTCCACGATGTCGACGATCCGGCCGTGGTACATGACCGCGATCCGCTCGGAGAGGTCGAACACGTCGTGGATATCGTGGCTGACCAGGAAGATCCCGATGCCCTCACCCTTGAGCTGGCGGATCAGGTCACGCACGCTGGCCGTCTCGGCCGGACCGAGCGCCGCCGTCGGCTCGTCCATGATCAGGATCCGCGCATTGAAGTAGACGGCACGTGCGATGGCGACGGCCTGGCGCTGCCCGCCCGAGAGCGACTTCACGGGGAGCGCGAAGCGGGTGAAATTCGGGTTGAGGCGGCCCATCACCTTGCGGGTCTCGGCCTCCATGCTCGAGTCATCCAGGCTACCGAGGCGCGTCGTCAACTCCCGCCCGAGGAACAGGTTGGCGGGGGCATCGATGTTGTCGGCGAGGGCCAGTGTCTGGTAGATCGTCTCGATGTTGTAGGCCTTGGCATCGCGTGGGTTGGTGATGACGACGGGCTTCCCGTCGATCCTGATCTCACCCGAGTCCGCCGGGCGGGCACCCGACAGGACACGCATCAACGTGGACTTGCCTGCGCCGTTCCCCCCGACCAGCCCGACGACTTCGCCGGCTTGCAGGTCGATGGTGACATCCTCGACGGCGTGGACGCCGCCGAACGCGACGTTGACGCCGCGCATCTCGACGAGCGGCGGTGCCGCGACTGTCGTCATCTGTCGCCTCTCATGAGCTACTACGCCGGCGGTTGAAGGTGTCGAAGCCGACCGCGAGGATCAACACGATCCCCGCCACGATGTTCTGGCCCGGGGAGTTGACGCCGATGAAACTCAGACCGTACGCGAGCGACGCCAGCACGAAGGCGCCCAGGACGGCACCCGGTATGGTCCCGATGCCGCCGGCGAACGAGGTGCCGCCCACGACGGCCGCGGCGATCACATAGAGCTCGTAGCTCTGACCCACATCGAGGGTGGCACCGTTGAGCCGCGCGGACGCGATGGCGGCGGCCAGGGCACACAGCACGCCCATCAAGACGTAGGTCTTCAGGATCGTCCAGCGGGTATTGATGCCGGCCAGCTCGGCCGCGTCTGGATTGCCTCCGTAGGCGTAGACGTACCGCCCGAACCGTCGCCGGTTGGCGATGAAGGTCATCACGAGGGTCACGCCGATAAGCAGCATGATCGGGTACGGGAAGCCGGTCGGGATCTTCCAGCCGCCTGCGGGCGCCGGCCCCCAGTTCTGCTCGATCGCGATCCGATTGGCGAGGCCCTGCGGCCAGAGGTTCGCATTGGCGAACGCGGCCACTCCGAGGACGGCAATGCAGCCGATCGCCCCGAGCAGCACTTCCGCCCACATCGGCCGAAGCGGGAAGCCGAATCTTCGCCGCTGTCGTCGGCCGTTGATTAGCAACCCGATGATCGCCACGCTTCCGATGATGCCGACGACCCAGGTCGCCGGGCCCCCGATGGAGCCGATCGCTCCGCCGCCGATCAGCTGGAAATCCCGGTCCAACCCGGATACCGCGGCGCCGCTCGAGAGGTACCACACGAAACCGCGGATCGTGAGCAGACCGCCCAGCGTGACGATGAACGAGGGCACCCCGATGTAGGCGATGATGAAGCCCTGCAGTCCACCGATGGCAGCACCCAGAGCGATGCCCATGCCGAGGGCGATGACCCAACGGAACGGGAAGTCCGCGGGCAGGCCCAGCACATCGGGCAGGATCTCGGTCATCAGGAGCGCATAGGTCATGGCGATGATGCCGACCAGCGATCCCACCGAGAGGTCGATGTTCCGCGACACGATGACCAAGACCATGCCGGTCGCGATGATGGCGATGCCCGACGCCTGCACGGCCAGGGTGACCATGTTGGTGGGATGGAAGAACTTGCCCCCGCTCAGGATGTTGAACGTGAGGAGGAGCGCCGCCAGCGCGACCAGCATCCCGAACAGCCGGAGATCGATCTCCGTTGCCGCGATCAGTCCGCGGATCGAGGTGCGAGGCGGCGCCTGCGCCTGACCCGGAGCCGTGTCGGCCACGTTCGTCACGGCGACCCTCCCGATGGACAGTGAAAGAAACGGCCTGCGTGCTCGATGGCACGCAGGCCGTGACGACTTCAGCGCGGGGCGCTGATCACTGGCAGGCCGCCGGCGGGGTCGCCGTGACCTTCTCGCAGAGCTTCTCCTTGGTGATCCAGCCACCGTCGACCGCTAGGTTCAGGTTCTCGGCGGTGAGCGGAGTCGGCTGAAGGATGAACGAGCTGACGGTGTTGCCGTCAGGGGTCGTGAAAGGCTGAGCCGTCAAGCCGGCCGCCGGCGCGACGCTCGCTTCGACGAGGCCGTCCGGGAGCGCCAGGCTGGCCATGGCCGTGCCCTTGCAGAGTTCGAGGGCAGCGGCGCCGGCAGCCTTGCCGAGCTCGTTGGCGTTCTTCCAGACGTCGACGTACTGGATCCCGGCGGCCACGTTCTGCAGGTTGGCTTCGTCGCCGTCCTGGCCACTCAGCGGTGGGTAGCCGTAGCTCTTGGCCGTGAGGGCAGCCGCGACACCGAGTGCCGTACTGTCGTTCTCCGCCAGGATGGCGTCGATCTTGGTGCCGTCCGCGACGGCCTTGTCGATGATGGCCTCCATGTTCTGCTGGGCCTTCTCGGTCTTCCAAGCGTCGGTGAACGTCCCGTCAGGGCCGTTGAGGATCGTGATCTTGCCACTGTCGACCGCGGCCTTCAGTCCGGCGTCGTCCCAGCCCTGCGGCAGGAACGTGGAGGCGTTGGGGTCACCCGGGTCGCCCTTGATGAGGACGTAGTTGCCTTCCGGGACCTTGGCCAGGACCGCCTCCGCCTCCGCCTTGCCGACGGCGACGTTATCGAACGTGATGTACAGGATGCTGGAGTCCTCGATCAGGCGGTCATAAGCGATGACCGGGATCCCGGCGTCCTTGGCCTTCTGAAGGCCGGGCAGGACCGCCTTGGTGTCCTGCGCGAGCAGGATGAGAACGTTGGCGCCCTTCGAGATCAGCGTGTCGATATCGGTCAGCTGCTGCTCGTTGCTGAGATTCGCGTCCGCGTCGATGTACGTGCCGCCGCCGTCCTCGACCGTTTTCTTGATGTTCGGCTGGTCGTTCTTCGCCCAGCGCGGCTGCTGGTAGTTGTTCCAGGACACGGCGACCGTGCACGCGGCCGCGCTCGCACTCGGTGCGGTCGACGCCGCGCTCGCGGGCGCGCTCGCGCCGGTGCTTGGTGCCGTGGTGGCGCCGCCGCCGCTCGAGCAGGCGGCAAGGACGAGGACTGCGCCCAGCGTGAGCGCGGTCATCCGTCGAATGGACATCGTTGACTCCTCCTATGCCGTAGCGCCTCGAGTGACTCGATGTCGAACCCAAAGGCTACCATCGGTTGTGCCCCGCGCCCCTGTCGGCTCCTCCTTTCTGCGATCTCAGGCGCTTGCCAGCGCGGGCAGGGCGACGCGGGGTCGCAGCCAAGCCGCGGGATCGGCGAGCAACGGTTCGAATGCCAGCTCCGCGGCGCCGAGCAGCGGTGCATCGGCCCCCAAGCTGGTCGTGACGACACGGACGATGCGGCGCGACGCGCGCAGGACACGCCGATCGAGCTCGGCCTCCAGCGTCGACCGGACGAACGGATAGCTCGCGGTCAACCGACCACCGAGCACGACGAGCTCCGGGTTGAGGATGTTGATGATGCCCGCGAGGCCGATCCCGAGCCAGCGGCCGGTCTCGGCAAAAGCGGCCAGCGCGACCGGATCGCCGGCCTCCGCAGCGGCCAGGACCGCGTCGACGGCGTCGTTGCCACCCTCAGGCGGTCGACCGGCGCGGCGCAGCAGGGCGCTCGTCCCGACCTCGGTCTCCCAGCAGCCCAGCGACCCGCAGCGACACGGCCGCCCGTCTGGGTTGACCGGGATGTGCCCGACCTCGCCGCTGTAGCCGGCGACGCCGGTCAGCGGCTCACCATCGACGACGAGGCCACCGCCCACACCGACCGAACCCCAGACGAGCACGAGGTCGTCGATGCCGCGGGCGACGCCACGTCGATGCTCCGCGAGGGCCGCCAGGTCGGCGTCGTTGGCGAACGCGATCGGCACGTCCCATCCGAGGGCCTCTGCGAGATGCACGCCGAGCGGCTCATCGCGCCAGCCCAGATTGGGGGCCGTCGACACCATCCCATCGCTGCGACGCACGACACCGACCACGGCGACGCCGACGCCGACGAGCGCGTCTGGCGCTGGGAGATGTTCGCTGACAGAGACCGCGAGCTCCGCCAGCTCGGCGGCGATGTCGACCACGCTCGACCGCCCGCGCGGGAGATCGACCCGGACGAGGTCCACGACCTCGCCGCCCAGCCCGACCGTCGCCGCCGCAAGGGAGTCGACGGCGATCTCGAGAGCGAGTACCACCGCGCCGTTGGGATCCGGCCGGACGAGAGGCGACGGTCGCCCCGGCGTGCCGTCGAGGGTCGCAGGACCTTCGGTCGCAAGGCGCCCAGCGACAAGCTCCCCGATGAGTCCGCGGATCGCACTCCGGGTCAGGCCGGTACGGCCGACGAGCTCGGAGCGCGAGAGCGTGCCGCTGCCATGCAGCTCGCGCACGATCGTGCTCAGGTTCGCCCGCCGAACGGTCTCGCTCCGGTGTCCGAGCTCGTCCCGACCTATCAACACGAGGTTTGTGTTCCTCTTTCTCAAATGGCTGTGCGAGACTCGTACAACCGGGCGGCCATGTCAATACGGATTCGAGGGAGACGGGCCATGTCGCGCGCATTGCGCTGGGGGATCCTGTCCACCGCGAAGATCGCGACCGGGAAGGTGATCCCCGGGTTCTTGAAGGCCGACCGCTGCGAGATCGTCGCGATCGCCTCGCGGGACGCGGAGCTCGCTCGTGGTGCTGCCGCGAGTTTCGGGATCCCCAATGCCCACGGCTCCTACGAGGCCCTCCTCGGTGACCCGGACGTCGATGCCGTCTACATCCCGCTGCCAAACCACCTGCATGCCGAGTGGACGATCGCCGCGGTCGGGGCCGGCAAGCATGTCCTCTGCGAGAAGCCGCTCGCGATGACAGCGGCCGATGCGGAACGGATGATCGAAGCGGCCGACGCCGCCGGCGTGCACCTGATGGAGGCGTTCATGTATCGCCACCATCCGTCGTGGGTCGCCGCACGCGGGCTGGTCGAGGCGGGGCGGATCGGACGCCTGGCCGCGGTCCAGACCTGGTTCTCGTACTTCAACGACGACGCGGCGAACATCCGCAACATCCGCGCATTCGGCGGTGGTGCCCTGTTCGACATCGGGTGTTACGCGGTGAACCTGTCGCGGATGCTGTTCGACGGTGAACCGACGCGGATCGTCGCGTCCATCCGGCGCGATCCAGGCAGTGGCGTCGACGTACATACGAGCGCGATCCTCGACTTCGACGCGGGCATCGCCGGCTTCACGTGTTCGACGCGGACCGAGACCGACCAACGGGTCGACATCTACGGGACCGACGGGCGGATCTCGATCGAGATCCCGTTCAACATCCCGCCGGACCGTCCGACGCGCATCTCCCTCACGGCCGGCGGCGACCCGCCGGTGGCGCCGGCGACGGAGGTGCTCGAGTTCCCGACCGCCGACCCGTACACGGTCGAGGCCGAGATCTTCGCGACGGCGATCCTCGATGACTTGCCGACACCCGTGCCTCCCGCGGATGCGGTGGCGAATCTGCGAGTGATCGAGTCGATCTTCGCGGCCGCCGATCAGGGAGTCGCGGTCCCGTTGAAGTAGCGCAGCGCGAGGGCGAGCGCGTCCTTGCCGCAGGTCGACCCGATCTTGCGCCCTTCGACGTCGTCGCTGGGCACATGGATACCCATGAAGAGGCGGGAGATCCCGGCCTGATCCGCCGCGTCGAAGTAGGTCGCCCACTGGATCGTCGTGTCCTGGGTCGGTCCTTCCTCGTGGAGCAGATCGCCCTTCTTGACCGTGAAGCTGGTGATCCCGCCTGGGAAGTACGCGTCGCCGGTGAACGCGGTGAGGACCTCGGCCGCGGCCCTGCTGAACGTGCTGTGCCCCGACGGATAGCCTGCGAACGCGGGGGTCACGAACGTGCTGCGCTGGTAGGGCACCCAATCGACCGCCCGGATCCAGCCGACCCCGCTCGTCTGGGTCTTCGGATCCTTCGGGAACCCGCGCCAGGCGTTGATGGCGATCTCGCCGACATGGCCGGACAGCCCGGCGTGCCGCTGCCCGGCCGCGCTGGATTCCGGGGTGATGACCTCGATGAGGCCGGGCTCGAGCGGCAGTCCCTGCGTGTCGTACGACGGTCCGGCTGGGTCGCTCGACTGCCCCTTGCCGCCCATGAAGCGGATCTGCGAGATCGGGCGGGAGGAGTCGTAGAAGCCCTTCACGCCCCACGTCGCGATCGCCGCGTCGTGGACCGCGCCGTTGAGTGCCAGGTACAGCTTGACGTCCCATTCGAGCCGATCGACCGGCTCACCCTGGCCACCGATGCGGAACGCGAAGCCCGGACTATCCGAGACCTCGTTGGCGAGCACATTCCAGTGACCGGGTGGCGTCTCCGACTTCGGCCCGTCCGCCCAGTACTCGGCGAGGGCCCGGGCGAAATCGGCCTGCAGCACGGGGTGCGGCTCGTACGGCTGGCCGGTGGCGGGGTTGACGTCGTGGCCGTTCCCGTCGTTGGCACCGACGGTGTTATCGCCGAAGACACCTGGGCTGATGTCGATCGTCACGCCATTGGTGGCGTCCAGCAGGTGGCTGCGCCGGATGATCTCGACCGACTCGTCCTTGAATGCCTTGTCCGTGGCGGCGTCTCCCAGCTGCGGCGGCGGCCCCGGGTCGATGGGGGTCCCGGCGTCGGAGGGCGGCAGCGCGAACGACGTCACGTGACCCCAGTACGGCCCGATGAACGTCTGGACCTTGCCCGGGATCGGCAGCCCGTTCTGGGAGATCTGCTTGTCCAGGGCCAGCGGCTGCCAGTGGTTCGGGTCGGTCATGACGGTCCCGGGCTCGGTGACGACCAGCGGCTCGTTCTTCGGCGCGTAGGTCGGGTCCGCGTAGCGCTCCTCCTCGTGCGCGCCATCGTTCCGGCCGAACTCGATCACAGCAGCGCCGATGCGATTCCCGAGTTGGGCCGGGTTATCGCCGTCGATCGAGGTGTAATCGGTCCGGTAGCACAGGCTGTCCATCGTCGCGGTCAGCTGCTCGGTCGCGGCAGGCAGGTCGGATACCGTGCCGTAGCGCCAGAGCAGGATGCGGTAGGCCGCGTAGCTCATCGCTATCTCGCGGGCGGCGTCCGGCTGGTCGGCCCGCAGCTTCTCGGTCACGAACAGCCCGTCCGCGGTCTCGTCATAGGCGGCCCAGGCGTCCCACATCGCGGCCGAGACGTGGAAGAGATTGCGCGCGTGCACGGTCGGCGCGGGGACCACCTGGCGGATGAGCTCGAGCGTCTGGTCATCCCAGACGCGAGCTACGGATCTGCCCCCGAGGTCGCCCCGGGTGCAGGCCTCGGCCACGAACGGCGGCCTCGCGTCACCGCAGCCGCCCAGCAGCCCGGCCACCAGCGCGAGCGCCGAGACTGCTGCCACAGTCCCCCCTCGCAATCGCTTCATCGCGCGAACCCCTCCGCTCGGACCTTCGACGGAGGCACGAGGATGGCGGGCCGCTAGGGTGCGGTCAAGGGGTTTGTGATCCCTGTGCTCTAATACCGCGGTCAGTCGCCCAGGGAGCATCGGGGAGGTGCCACCGCCCGTGTCGACCACCACCCGCGCTCGAGGCGTTCCCCGCGGTGCGCGGCTGGTCGTGATCGCGCTGGTGGTCGTTGCCCTCGTGGCCGGGGGTCTCCTCGTCGTCCGGGCCCTGTCACCGGCGGAATCGGTCGCATCGGGGCCGACTGTCGCGCTCGACCCCCCACACCTCATCGAGGAGGCGGTGGAGGCCGGAATCGAGCACACGTATGCCGGGGATTACCCGTACGTCGTCGGTGGCGGCGTCGCGGCATTCGACTGCGACGACGACGGGCGGACGGATCTCTACCTGGCGGGCGGGGAGGGCAATGCGGCGCTTTACCGCAACCGGAGCGAGATCGGCGGCTCGCTCCAGTTCGAGCAGGCCGCGGATCCCTCGACGGACCTGGCATCGGTCACCGGGGCGTACCCCGTCGACCTCGAAGGGGACGGTCACATCGATCTGGCCGTGCTCCGACTCGGCGAGGACGTGATCCTGCGCGGCCTCGGCGACTGCCGGTTCGAGCGGGCCAACGAGTCGATCGTCTTCGATGGGGGAAGCGGCTGGACCGTCGGTTTCAGCGCGACATGGGAGACTCCGGCGGCGACCATGCCGACGCTCGCCTTCGGCGACTACCTCGCGCTCGACGACCAGGGCGAGCCGACGAGCGCATGCGCGGACGACCGGCTCGTCCGACCTGCGGCATCGGGCATGACGTACGCCGCGCCCGTCGCGCTGACGCCTAGCTGGTGCACGCTCTCGATGCTCTTCAGCGACTGGGACCGGTCAGGCCGGCGCGATCTGCGGGTGTCCAACGACCGCCACTACTACCGGGACGGCGAGGAACAGCTATGGCGGATCGAGGCCGGTCAGGTGCCGCGGCTCTATACGCGCGACGAGGGCTGGGCCCTGCTGCGGATCTGGGGCATGGGCATCGCCAGCCAGGACCTCACCGGCGACGCGTACCCGGAGGTCTACCTGACGAGCCAGGCCGACAACAAGCTGCAGACCCTGGCGGATGGTCCGACGCAGCCGCGATACGAAGACATCGCGCTGCGGCGGGGGGTGACCGCCCACAAACCCTATGCCGGCGGTGACCCGTTGGCGTCCACGGCCTGGCACCCGGCGTTCGAGGACGTCAACAACGACGGGTTCACCGACCTGTATGTCAGCAAGGGCAATGTCGAGACCCAGACCGAGTACGCCGCGAAGGACCCCAGCAACCTGTTGATCGGCCAGGCCGACGGCACCTTCGTCGAAGGCGCGCCGGCCGCGGGGATCGTCGGCTATGCCAAAGTCCGCGGGGCGGCGCTCGTGGACTTGAACGGGGACGGCCTGCTGGACCTGGTCCAGATCGCCCGGCGCGAGAACGTCAAGCTGTGGCGGAACGCCGGGTCGGGCGACCGGCAAACGACACGGCCGATGGGCCGCTGGATCGCCGTGGACCTCCAGCAGGAGGGCCCGAATCGCGATGCCATCGGCTCGTGGATCACGGTCCGCACCGGCCCGACACAGCTCGAGCGCGAAGTCACGGTCGGTGGCGGGCACGCCAGCGGTCAGCTGGTCCCGATCCACTTCGGCCTCGGCGCCGCCGAGCGTGCGGACGTCCGCGTCACCTGGCCGGACGGCGAGGTCGGCCCGTGGATGCCGGTGGACGCGGACCGGGTCGTACGCATCGATCAAGGCGCGACGGCCGCCCAGCCGGTGAGCCCGTAGGCGATAGTGGCCCCATGACGACGGCACGCCACGCCCGTCTCGCCGAGGTCGCGCTGCCGGATTTCGGCCGTTCGTCAACGACGCCCGAGGTCCCTGCGACCGTCTATAGCCGGCGCATGGAGCGGCTGCGCGAGCGGACGGAGCAGCGCGGCTACGACCGCATCGTCGTGTACGCGGACCGCGAGCACAGCGCGAACCTGGCGTACCTGACCGGGTTCGATCCGCGGTTCGAGGAGGCGATCCTCGTGGTCGGCGACGCCACCGAGCCTGCGATCCTCGTCGGCAACGAATGCTTCGGGATGGCCGGCGCGGCGCCACTCCCGATGCGTCGTGAGCTGTACCAGGACCTGAGCCTGCCCGGTCAGCCGCGCGACCGATCGCGGCCCCTGTCGGAGATCCTCGCGGGCGAGGGCGTCACTGACGGTGCTCGTATCGGCGTCGTCGGCTGGAAACCGTACGCGGACACGTCGATGCTCGATGTGCCGTCCGTCTTCGCTGACGAGCTCCGGGCGCTGACGGGGCCTCGCGGCGCCGTCGAGAACGCCGTCGACCTGCTGATCGATCCGAGCGACGGCCTGCGGATCATCAACGAGGTCGAGCAGCTGGCGGCGATGGAGGCCGCCGCGTGCACGACATCGAGCGGGGTCCGTTCCGTGCTGACCGGTCTGCGCCCGGGCATGCGCGAGCACGACGCGGTCGCGCTGCTCGGTTGGGACGGCTCCCCGTTGTCGTGCCATCTGATGCTCACCGCAGGCCCGCGCGCCGCGTTCGGGCTGCTCAGCCCGGGCGACCGGCCTATCGAGCGTGGGGACCCGTTCACTGTCGCCTTCGGGATCTGGGGCGCGCTCACCTGCCGTGCAGGCTTCGTCGTCGAGGACGCGGCCGACCTGCCCGATGCGATCGGCGACTACGTGGAGCGGCTGGTCGGCCCGTATTTCGCCGCGGTCGCCGAGTGGTATCGCGCACTGCACGTCGGCCAGACCGGCGGGGCACTGCACGCGATCATCGACCGCCACCTCAGCGATCCGTTCTTCGGCATCTTCCTCAACCCGGGCCACCAGATCGGGCTCGATGAGTGGGTGAACTCGCCGATCCGCCCGGGCTCCTCGATCGAGCTCCGCTCGGGCATGGCGTTCCAAGTGGACATCATCCCGGCGACCGGGACGCCCTACTTCACCTCGAACATCGAGGACGGTATCGCCCTCGCCGACCAGTCGCTCCGCGCCGCCTTCGCGAGCGGCTATCCCGAGGCGTGGGCCCGGACCCAGGCGCGACGGCGGTTCATGGGCGAGGCCCTCGGCATCGAGCTGCACCCGGACGTGCTGCCGTTCTCCAACATCCCCGCCTATCTCCCTCCGTTCCTGCTGCGGCCCGACCGGGTCATGACACTGAGCGTGTGACGCCCCCGTCATCGGCCGAGGGCGACGCGCCGCTGGTCCTGCGCACCGGCGCAGACACGCTGACGATCGACGCCGGCGTCGGAGCGCGCTTCGCCTCGTTGCGTGTGGGGGGCCACGAGATCCTGGTCACGGAAGGAGCCGGGCCGATCTGGTGGGGCTGCTACCCGATGGTCCCGTTCGCTGGCCGGATCCGCGATGGGAGCTTCACGTTCGCCGGCCGCGTCCACCAGCTTGAGCGCAACATGTCGCCGCACGCGATCCACGGGACGGTGTTCGACCGCCCGTGGCACGTCCTGTCGCACGGCCTGGACAGGGCGACGCTGGCAGTCGATCTCGGTCCCGGCTGGCCGTTCGCCGGCCGGGTCACCCATGAGATCTCGCTGCAGCCGGGTAGCCTCGACGCGACCCTGACCCTCGAGGCGGATGACGAGATGCCCGCCTGGCTCGGCTGGCACCCGTGGTTCCGGCGCCGGGTCGGCGACGCGGCCGTCGAGCTCGAGTTCGACGCATCATCGATGTACGTCCGGGATGCCGACGGGCTGCCGACGGGCGCGCGATCCCGCCCCGGCCCGCGCCCGTGGGACGACGCCTTCACCGGCGTGCGCGCCCCTCCGCGCCTGCGCTGGCCGGGCGTCCTCGAGCTCGAGATCACGTCGACCGCCGACGTCTGGGTCGTGTTCGACGAGCGGGATGAGGGCGTCTGCGTCGAGCCTCAGACCGCGCCCCCCGATGCGATCAACCTCGCCGAGGCCCAAGGAACCGAGCCGCCCACCGCGGCGCCGGGTCGCGGCCTGTCGGCGTCGATGGCTTTCCGGTGGTCGGTCAGCGCCTGAGCCGGAGCGAGACCTAGGCCTTCGAGGGCGCGCCCTTCCGTTTGTCGGCGGGCGCCGGGATGCTCACCCCCGTGACCCGGTTCTTGCCCGCGCGCTTGCTGGTGTACATCGCGCGGTCGGCGCTGATCATCAGCTCGTCCGCGGTCTGGCCGTCGTCCGGGAAGGACACGACACCCACCGACATCGACGGCCGGACCGCGTCGTCGGGCAGCTCGAGGGCGAGCTCGTTGACGCCGATCCGGATCTTCTCCGCGAGGACGAAGGCACCGGTCGGGTCCGTCTCCGGCAGGAGCACGACGAACTCATCGCCGCCATACCGGGCGGCAGTGTCGATCCGCCGGACGCCATCGTTCACGACCTGGCCGACCGCGTTCAACACGCGATCACCGTGGAAGTGGCCGAGCCGGTCGTTGATCGCCTTCAGCTCGTCGAGGTCCATCATCAGCAGGCAGAACCCGCGACCCGACCGGGCGCTGCGGGCGATCTCGCGCTCCAGCGCGGCGAAGAAGTAGCCGCGATTGAACAGCGACGTCAGTGGATCGATCGTCGACAGGCGGATCGCCGCGTCACGCGAGCTGCGCTGCTCCCGCGCGATGACCATCGCGATGTAGGCCAGGAGGATCAGAGCGGTGAGGTTGATCCCGACTGTTGCGGTCGTGACAGGTTCCGCGAGGACCGCGGCCGTCGAGCCCAGGATGACCGCGAGCACGTAGCCCAGGGCCGCGGTCAGCGCCAGCCCGAGGGTGATGCCGGGGCTGACGACCAGCGCGGCGCCGCCCACGATGAGCGGGTAGACGAAGAAGAACGGGCTCTTCGCGCCACCGGTCAGGGCGACGAGCATCGTCGCGACCGTGATCGCGACCGAGCCCTCGACGAGGAACTTGGCCGGACCGAGCGCCGTCGTCGGCAGCAGGTCGTGGATGACCAGCACGAATACGCCGGCGAGCGCGAGCAGGATGAAGATGGCGGTCTGGCTATCCGGCCACAGGCCGGTGACACCGACGATGGTCGTCGCGGCGAGCAGGAAGACCCACGATGCGATGCGCACGACGCGGTCGTACGCCCGGGTCGGGACCCCGTCCTCGGTGCGCTCGTCGTCCGCGTGGCCAACGACCGTCGCGGCCGCCATCGCCCGCTCCTCCCGGACATCGAGCCGGTTCTCGACCGCACCCCTCGACCGCACACGCCCGATCACCGGCGATGCGATGAGGGCAGCCATGACCACCAGGTTCGCGGTCACCGCAACGACGATCAGGGCAAGGATCGGCTCGAGCTCCACATGACCATCTTAGCCGCGGGCATGGCCGAATCGGCCGGTGCGTGGGTGCGACGGGCAACGGACGGTGCACCGAGGCGCCAGACTTCTAGCGGGTCCCCCACTGGTACGTTTGCTTGACCATGCGTAGATACACGAACGTCTCTGTCTCGCGCACGCCGTCGATCGTGCGCAGCTTCTCGGTCAGGAAGCGCAGCAGGGCCTCGTTGTCCTCGCACACGGTCTCGATCAGCAGGTCGTACGTGCCGGCGGTGATCACGACGTAGTCGACCTCGGGCATGTCGGCGACCTGCTCGGCCACGGACACGAGCCGGTCGCTCTCGCAGCGGATCCCGATCATGGCCATCTGGTGGAAGCCGAGCTTCAACGGATCGGTCACGCCGACGACCTGCAGGATGCCGCGCTCGATCAGTCGATTGGTGCGAGCGCGCACCGCGGCCTCGCTCACGCCGAGGTCGGCGGCGATCTGCGTGTAGGGCCGACGCCCGTCGGCCTGCAAGTGCTCGATGATCCGCTTGTCGAGGTCCGAGACCTCCTCGCCAGAGCGATTCGACGCACTACGGGCTCGCGGCCGGAGGACGTCCGTCATGCCGACAGGGTACGGCCTTCGGGCCTCTTCGTGACCCGACGTTTTCGGGGCGACGGTCAGGGCGCGGGCGCCGATGGCGCCGCGCTGGGGGCCGTGGCGACCTGTCCGGAGTACGCGACCGGGACGTTCGTGCGTGCTCGGAGTGGCGAAAGCAGCATGTCGAGGGCGGTCACGAGCTCGCGCAGCCCGTCCGACTGACGGCTGTCGGGCTTCTGGGGCACGGTGCCAGATGCGGTCGGCCCCCAGGTGATCAGGATGTTCATGCCCGCCAGCGCGATCGGCGGCTCACCGCTGCCGGGCGCCTCGCCGACCGGCCATTCGGTCAACCGCGTCAGGGCGGTCGACGAACGGAACTGCGTGACGTCGAGCGGCCACCCGAGGTAGGTGGCGTAGATCTTGGTGACGACGTCACTCCCCTCGGCGCCCAGCGACGCCGTGTTCGCGGTGATGCGCAGGCCGGCCTTGCCAAGGCCGCTGAAGACCTGCTGAGCCGTGGCCGGGCTCGGGAGGTGCGGGTTCGGTGTCGCGAGCGGCGCCGATACGGCGGAGGGCGCGGCGCTCGGTGGGGCGCCCCCGCACGCGGCCACAAGCACGGCCGCAGCGACGAGCGCAGCGGCCGATCGCGATCCCCTCGTATGCGATCCAGCCATAGCCCGGCGATTCTGGACAGCGGGCGACCCATCGTCGACCCTAACGTTAGTACCGCCACATGGGACGCCGGAGGGCCGGTTCAGCGCTCCAGTTCGGCCAGGACCGGCGCGAACGCCTCGATCGATCCCCGCGTGATCGGGTCGATCACGAGCTGGACGTGAGCGATGCCCGCTCGGGCGAAGGCACGCAGGACCTCCGCCATCGCCTGGGGCGAGCCCTCCAGCGGCACGGGCTGCGCCTCGGCGTAGGAACCCTGGACGCGGCCGGTGCCGCCAGGCAACTTGACCAGGACCGCAACCGTCCGCTCGATGGCAGCGGGGTCACGCCCTACGTCGCGGCACGCGGCGTCGACGACGTCACGCAGCGCTTCCACGCCCTCGGGTGCGTTGCCGATGTCGGCGAACCAGCTGTTCCAGGCCTGGACATGCGGCGCGGCGATGCGCAGCATCCGTGGGCCGTTCGAGCCGATCATCAGCGGCGGGCCGGTCGGTCGCGGCCCGCCCGGCAACAGCTCGGCGTCGCGCGCCTGGTAGAAGCGCCCGTCGAAGTCGATCGCGCCGTCCTGCAGCAACGTCCGGATGATCGTGAACGCCTCCTCGAACCGGTCGACGCGGTGGTCGAACGGGATGCCGAACGCGCGGAACTCCGTCTCGTTCCAGCCGGCGCCCAGGCCGAGGATCAGCCGGCCGCCGCTGATCTCGTCGATCGTCGAGGCCTGCTTGGCGAGGACGGCTGGGTTGTGGAACGCGGTGCAGGCGACCAGCGGGCCGAACTCGATGCGCTCGGTGACTGCTGCGATCGCGGCGAGCATCGACCAGGCCTCCCACGGCCCACGCGAGGGTCGGTCGGGCCAGCGATAGAGGAGGTGCTCGCCGAGCCAGACGGAGTCGTACCCGAGATCCTCGATGGCTCGGGTCATGTCGAGCAGCTCGGGCCAGCGGACCTCTCGTTCGACCTCGGGCAGCTGGACGCCGATCTTGAGCGGCCGCTCCCCCATCCGGAGCTAGTGAGCCGCGGCCGGGATCAGCGCGGCGTGCATCGCGCGCAGGTGATCCGGGGTGCTCCCGCAGCACGCCCCGACGATCCGGGCGCCGGCTTCGTGCATCTGGACACCGAATGCGGCCATCGTCGGCGGGTCGGCGCGGTAGACGGCGCGCATGTCGACCAGCTCGGGCATCCCGGCGTTCGACTTGGCGACCAGGACGGCGTCCGGGTTGGCGGCGTGCATGCGCTCGATCACCGGCAGCAGCTCGTCCGGGCCGTTGCCGCAGTTGCCACCGACAGCGTCGGCGCCCCACGCCACGAGCGCCTCCACGGCCTGCTCGGGAGAGACGCCCATCATCGTGAAGCCGCGGGTGTCGAAGGTCATCGTCGTGACCAGCGCGATCCCGGGGGCGACGCGGCGAACACCCTCGATCGCGGCCTTGATCTCGTTGAGGTCGGACATCGTCTCGATCCAGATGAGGTCGACGCCCCCGGCGACGAGCGACGCGGCCTGCTCGCGGAAGACGTCGACCGCGATGTCGTAGTCGAGCGTGCCGAGGGGAGCGACGATCTCGCCGCTGGGGCCGATGTCACCGGCGACGAGGGCTGTCCCGCCCGCGGCGTTGACCTCGGCCCGTGCCAGGATCGCGGCGGTGCGGTTGAGCTCGTCGACACGCTCGCTCAGGCCGTGCAGACCGAGCCGGAGGCGATTGCCACCGAACGTGTTGGTCATGATGATCCGCGACCCGGCGTCGAGGTAGCCGCGCTGGATGCGCCGGATGACCTCGGGTTGGGTCAGGTTCCAGACCTCGGGTGGATCGCCGAACTGGAGCCCGTTGGCGAACAGCATCGTGCCCATGGCCCCATCCGCGAGGACCGGTCCTCCCTCGGCGAGGAGATCGCGGAAACGCTGGCTGGCCTTGCCGCCGTCGATGGCGCGGCGCGTGGCGACGTCGGGGAACCGGTCGTGGTCGACCGGCTCGATCGTGCTCGTCCCTGCGTCTGCGGTGTCGGTCGTGGAGGCGGAGCGGTGTCCGCGCCCCCGAAGACCGCGGCGAGGGCTGGGGCTGTCCATGTGCCGATGATAGCGGGGGCGTCGATTTGCGGGCCGAGCCGTTGCCCGGACCGCGAGCGGCCGCCGCGGCCGGCCCTGGCTGGTGACCATTGACACGCGCCCGCATCATCCCGCACCCTGCGCGCGATGCATCACCTCATCGACGTCAGCGCCGCCCTGTCGCAGCAGCGGCCCGCGAGGGCCCGCTCGAGCTGATGCGCTGCGCCCCACGCGGGCGCCGACAACGGATCTGAGAGGAACACCCTCGGCACGAACGCCGGGGGTTTTTCATGTTCACGGGAGCCCACACCATGGAGCCGACGCTCTTCCTCCGAGGCCTCATCCTTGGGTTCACGATCGCCGCCGCGGTCGGCCCGATCAGCCTGCTGTGCATCCGGCGCACTCTCGCGCAGGGCCGGTTGGTCGGGCTGGTATCCGGGATGGGCGTCGCGACCGCCGACGCGACGTACGGGGCGATCGCCGCGTTCGGCCTGACGGCCGTGACTGACCTCCTCGTCGACTGGCGACGGGTGCTCGGGATCGTGGGTGGCGCCTTTTTGCTGTGGCTCGCCTGGCGCACGTTCCGCTCGGTGCCGGGCGAGGCGGCCACGGCCGGCGCGAATGGCCGCCGCGGGCTGCCGGGCGCGTACCTGAGCACGCTCGGTCTGACCCTGACCAATCCCATGACGATCCTGTCGTTCGCCGCGCTGTTCGTCGGACTCGGCGTGGCAGGCGGCGACGCGGCCGGCGCCACCTCGCTGACCCTCGGCGTGTTCGCGGGGTCGGCGGCGTGGTGGGTGGTGCTCGTCACCGCCGTCGGCGCCTTCCGGTCGCGGCTGACGCCCACTGGGCTTCGACGGGTCAACGTCGCGTCCGGGCTGATCATCGGCGCTTTTGCCGTCGTGGCCATGGCGTCGGCCCTCGCCTGAATCGACGAACCCGCCGGCTCCGGCGGGCTCGTCCTCAGGTGCTGTACGATCCCGGCCTGATCCTGCGCAGGTCGACCGGAGCCAGAGGCTAGGCCGGGCGGGTCATGCCGTCGCCTTCTGGGCGACCTTTCCCTGCTGCAGGATCCGGATGGGGTTACCGAAGGGATCGCGCAGGCCCATGTCGGTGCCATAGAAGTGGTCGGTGGGCTCCTGGGTGAAGTCGGTGACGCCGCGTTCCTGGAGGGTCTCGTACAGGCCCCGGGCATCGTCCGTGATGAAGACGAGCCCGCCCAGGGCGCCCTTGGTGATCAGCTCGCGGAGCTGCGCAGCGGTCGCTTCGTCGTGCAGCGGCTGGCCCGGCTGCTCCAGGGAGACCTCGGTCTCCGGGTTGCCGGGAACGCGCACCGTCAGCCAGCGGTAGTCACCCTGCCGGACGTCATTGCCTATTTCGAGTCCGAGCTTATTGACGTAGAAGTCGAGCGCCTCTTCCTTGTCGAGGACATAGATGGACGCGACGTTCAGCCTGTTGATCATGGCGATCCTCCCTTGTGCGAATTGATTGGGGTTGGTCCCGATCCTAGGACGCTTCCGCACCGGTGGCTTCTCCAAAACTGCTCGATCGCATAGCCGCCCCCGCCGCGATGCGCGGTCGCATCGCCGCCAGTTGGACGCAGTGAGGCGCCACGATCGGCCCGTGCCCCAGTCGGTAGCCCGAGGGGGTCTCGCCGACGATCTCGCGGAACATGCGGCTGAACGTCCCCAAGCTGGTGAAGCCGACATCGAGGCAGATGTCGGTGACGCTGCGGTCGGTCTCGCGCAGGAGGAACATCGAGCGCTCCACCCGCCGCCGCTGCAGGTAGCGGTGCGGCGTCTCCCCGAAGACGGCACGGAACGTGCGGATGAAGTGCGCCTCGGAGACATGGGCCACCGCGGCCACGGCGCGGACGTTGAGCGGCTCGGCGTAGGCGCGGTCCATGGCGTCGCGGGCGCGCAGAAGACGCCGGTTCAGATCCTCGACTTCCAGGCTCACGGTGCAACGCTACGCCATCAGCGGCCGCACCCCATCCGGTTGGTGGTCGGGGAGGTGGGACTCGAACCCACGATCTCGTGCTCCCAAAGCACGTGCGTTGCCAACTACGCCACTCCCCGGAGTCCCGACGCGGCCCATCATACGGCCACCTCCGAGCTCGAGACGACGGACGATCGGGAGCGGCGGTACGGTTGCAACCAGCCACGGGTCATGGTCGTGGGTCAGTCGCGGGGCGCCATCGGGTACCCGGTAGCATGCTCGGCGTGAGCCAGCCGCTGGTCCGCCCTGCGTCGCTCCGGGATCGGTACCTCGCCTTCGTCGCCCGCCACGAGATCCATGGGAACTCGCCTTCGCGCCCTGGCCGTGGTCTATGTCGTAATCGGCTTCGCCGCGGAGGGCGCGACCTAGGCATTGGGTCCGCCGCTGGCAGCTGTCGAAGCTGTGACGCTGGCCGCGTCCGACCCTCGGGGGTCCCCAGATAGCCATCGCCGTAGCCGACGGTCGTCAGCGTCACGACGCCCCACCACAACGCGTCCAGCGGGTCGTTGATGGCGTCGTTGACGCCGCGCTCCGCGATGGCGACGCTGCCGGTCGGTCTGATGCTCTACAACCGCGTGCCATTCGTTGCCTC
>DASTIG010000129.1:0-2223 GCA_035717785.1 Candidatus Limnocylindrales bacterium | reverse complement strand
GGCGCGTTCGACAGCGGCCTCGGCCACGAGCATGCGATCGAGCTCGTCGATGGCGGTCCGGCCGCCGGCGGCTCGCTCGCGGCGACCACCGACCCGCGCAGCGAAGGCCTGCCAGCCGTCTGGTGAGGGACCGACCATATGCGATACTCCGGGCGCCGGTGACGGGCGAGCGCTCACACGACGCCGTCACCGGCCCTTCGTCCCCGAGCGCGCACGATCGGAGGCGTCCGTGACCTCGAACGTGGGTCAGAACTACCCGTACACGAGCGAGAGCGAAGCCGATCGAGCCGCGACGGTCGCCCGCCTCGTATCCGAAAGGGACGGTCTGGCCGCCACGCTGAGCTCCCAATCGACCCCGCTCGACGCGAACGAGCGGTGGTGGGTCTGGAAGTGCCCGACGCCGGGCTGTCCGGGACTCCTCCACGCTGCCGGGTACGCCGCTGAGAAGCACGCCGTCTTCGTCGTCTGCGACGGACCCTGCGGAAAGACCTTCCTGCGCTGAACGACACGAGGCCGGCGGAGCCGACGGAGGACCTCCCCGCAAGCCGGCGCCGCGTCCTCATCGACGGAGCCGGGATCGCCGTCGCCGCGCTGGGGTTCGGGTTCGTCTACGGCTTATCGGCCCGACAGGCCGGGTTCTCCCCGATCGAGGCGATGGCGATGAGCGTCATCGTGTTCGGTGGGGCCGCGCAGTTCGCCGCCGTCGGCTACGTTGTGAGCGGCCTCGCATGGCCGGGCGTCGTGCTGCTGACCGCGCTGCTGAACGCCCGCCACCTGCTCTACTCCGCCGCCCTCGGGCCATGGCTGCGCGACGTGCCGTTCGTTCGCCGCGCCGTGATGGCCCATTTGCTGACCGATGAGTCGTTCGCGCTGTCGATCGGCCACTTCCGGCGGCTCGGGCGGACCGATGAGTGGGGCTACTGGATCGGCGCGATCGTCTGCACCTTCATCCCCTGGAACCTCGCGACCCTCGTCGGCGCGGTCCTCGGCGGTCAGATCCCCGACCCGGCTCGCTTCGGCATCGACATCATCTTCCCGTCGGCGATGATCGGACTCGCGGTCGGTCTGATCACCGGTCGGCGCGAGCTCGTCGCGGCCATCGTCGGGGCGGGCGTCGGCGTGGTCGTCGCACTGCTGTCGAGCCCGGCGATCGGGATCGTGGTCGGTGGGCTGGTGGGCCCGGCCGTCGGGTTGCTCGTGCCCGGGGCCCTGGCCCGGGAGACCGCACCGCTGGGCACGCTTGCATCGGCGGACCGATTCGTCATGCCCGGCGCGCATGTCCAGCCACCACCGGATTCTGACGAGGCCGAGAAGCGCCGATGAGCACCGACCTCATCCCCCTCGCGGTCCTGATGTTCCTCGTCACGTATCCCACACGGGCCGTTGGGCTGCTGACCCCAGGGATGGAACGGCTGCCGCGCCAGGCGCTCGACTATCTCCAGCTGGTCGGACCGGCGGTGTTGGCAGCCCTCGCCGCTGTCAGCGTCATGGTCGCGACGGACGATGCCGGCACGCCGTCGTTCCACGTCGGGATCGAATGGATCGCGGTGCTGGCGTGTCTCGCGGTCACCGCCTGGCGGCGCAACCTGCTGCTGGGCCTGGTCGCCTCGGTCGCGATCGTCGTCATCGCGCGTGCGACCGGGCTGTCACCGCTCCCAGCCTGACCCTCACCCCGCGACGGACTCTTCGCCTGGTTCCGCGTCACCCTGATCGCTGGGAGCGATCGAAATCCGCCTTAAGGCCCGCGGGAAGGGCGCGATTCCAGGTTTGCGCAAGGATCGATCGCTCGGAGCGAACGAAATGTGCTCGAACGACGGCGCGAGCGAGCGTGAACGTGCCTTCAGGCCGAAATCGTTCGCTGCGAGCGATCACCCGGATGTCGGGTCGGCCGGCGGGCCGGCGTCAGTACCGGCGAGCCTCGGCCTCGATCTCGACCAGCAGGCTCGGGTGCATCAGGCCGGCGACGGCGACCATCGTGGCCGCCGGCCGGATGTCGCCGAAGACCTCCCCGTGAATGGCCGACAGCTCGTCCGCGACGGCCATGTCCACGACGAAAATGCGAGTCCGGACGACGTCCCGCAGGCTGAACCCTCCCTCGGCCAGGGCGGCCTCGATGATCCCAAACACCGCGCGCGCCTGACCGGTGACGTCGCCCGGATGTCGGGACACACCGTCCGGGCCGGCATCGGTCGTCCCGGCGATCCAGCACGCGTCCCCGACCAC
>DASTIG010000128.1:0-18850 GCA_035717785.1 Candidatus Limnocylindrales bacterium | reverse complement strand
CTGCCCGCCGACTTCCCGGACCGGAACCTGATCCTGCTGGTGACGTTCGCGGTGATCCTCGCGACGCTCGTCGGCCAGGGGCTGACGTTACCTGTGGTCCTGCGCTGGGCCGACTGGGATGGCGTCGAATTCGACGGGGACGAATTGACGGTCGCCCGCTCGGTGGCGTACCAGGCCGGATTCGACGAGGTCGAGCGGGCGCGCCCGTCATGGCCGGGCCACCAGCCGCTCCTCGATCGGCTCGAGTCAAGCCTGCGTGACCGTACCCAGCACCTCGCCACGGAGGACCCGGCCGAGACGGAGGAACGCCACCAGGAACGTGTCGAGCACGAGGAGATCCAGCGCGGCGTGATCTCGGCGCAGCGGACGGCCGTCATCGAGCTGCGCGACAGCGGCGAGATCAACGACCAGACGCTGCGGACCATCGAGCGCGAGCTCGACCTCGAAGAGCTCCGGATGGAGGCCTGACCCGGTTCGGTCCGGTGGGGCCTCAGCCCCCGTCGTTCGTGTCCTCGCCGCCGCCTTCGGTCTCGGCGGCCTCGGCCGCGACCTCGGTCCGGCTCAAGTGGCTCGCCTCGACGAGGGTCGGCTTGCCGTCACGATCCTTCCAGCGCGTCTGGACCTGGACCTCCTCGTTCTCCCCGACCAGCCGGAGCACGACCACGAAGCTCGAGCCGCCTTGAGCGATCGACTCGATCGCCGCCTCCCTCGACGGCAGCGGAAAAAGGCTGATCACCTCGCCGAGGTTCCTGCGCAGCTCGGGGCTGACGTCCTCGATCGCCCGATCGACGTCGCCGGCGACGATCGCGTCGCACATGGCCCGGGCGCGGGCACGAACGGTCTGCTCATCCATAGGTCAAGGATAGTCGCGGCAGCCGACGGTCTGACGGGTCGTCTGTGCGTCAGCCTGGCGGTGTCGGAGCGATGTTGGCGTTGAAGCGGAAGACGTTCGACGGGTCGTAACGGTTCTTGAGCGCGACCAAACGCTCGAAGCGCCGGGGGCCGTAGGCCGACGCGACTTCAGCGCTCGACGCGTCGTCGGCCAGGTAGTTCACGTAGTCCCCGGAGGCGTACGGCGCGACCGCGTCGGCGTAATCGCGCACCCAACGGACGTGCCGATCCGGATCGGTCGGACCCTCCCAGACCGCGAGCGCGCTCGCGTTGAACCGAGCCTGGCGCTGGCCGAAGGCCGTGGCGTCGTCCGGCACCCGGCGCACGGCGCCGTGCGGGGCCTCGATCAGGATTGCGGAATGATCCGACGTGACCCCCTCGAACGACTCCACGGCCGCGTCGATGGCCGCGTCTGGCATGTCGCGCAGGAAGTGGCCCTTCCAGTAGTTCTGCAGCCCGAAGGGGATCTCGGCAAAGATGCGCTGGACCTCGGGATAGGTCATCGGCCGGATCCCGTCGTCGAGGGGTGGGCCAAGGCGGCGGATGGGGGCGACGATCTTCTCGCCGTCCTCGATCGATCCGTTGTAGCAGGCCGCGATCGCGGCGATGCGCGGTCCGCCGTCCGGGACTGTGACCATCACGAAGGCGCAACTGAGCTCGTCCGGCGCCACCGCCGTGACCTCACGAAACAGCTCGAGCGCGGCGCGAGCCTGCTCGAAGGGATAGGCGACAAGCCCGGCCAGCAGCCGATCGACCGGATGGAGGCAGTACTCGAACGAGGTGACGACCCCGAAGTTGCCGCCCCCGCCGCGGATGCCCCAGAAGAGGTCCTCGTGGTTCTCGTCGTTTGCTGTCAGGAACGAGCCGTCCGCCGTCACCACGTCGGCCGAGACGAGGTTGTCGCACGTCAAGCCGTAGCTCCCCATCAGGAAGCCAAGCCCTCCGCCGAGCGTCAGCCCCGCGATCCCGGTGCTCCCGACGGTCCCGCCGGTCGTGGCGAGCCCGTGGGCGGACGTCTCCGTGTCGAAGTCGATCCAGTTGCAGCCCGGATCCGCGCGCACGGTCTGTGAGGCGAGGTCCACGCGGGCGCCGCGCATCATGGAGAAGTCGATGAGCAGGCCGTCGTCGCATGTCCCGTGGCCCGCCACGTTATGGCCGCCACCGCGGACGCCGACCGGCAGACCGCGATCCCGGGCGTAGGCGATCGCCGCGATCACGTCGGACGTCCCGCGGACGCGGGCGATGGCCGCAGGGCGCTTGTCGATCATGCCGTTGAAGACGCGTCTCGCGATCTCGTAGCCGTCATCGCCGGGCAGCAACAACTCGCCTCGCAGGGTCTCCGAGAGCGATCGCAGTGCGTCATCCTGGACGAGGCTGGACACGCGGGATGCCTCCGTGCACGGGCCTTGAGCTGTACTATATGCGTTGACGCAAGGTGGTCGTTGGCATATCGTGCATGACACGTTTACCGGCGCCCTGAGCAATCGGAGGTCGTGGTGGCGAAGCTCCCCCGCAGCCCCGCGACCGACGCCACGCTGGTCCCGGCCGGGGCGTGGGTGGAGGTCAGCCAGGTGGTCCTTCCGGCCGGAGGGCGGGCACCCAACGTGCCGCAGGACACCGCGGAGACCGACTTTGTCGCCCGCATCCGGGGGTTCCTGGCCGAGCCCGCCTCGCTCGGCGATGACGCGACGGTGCGAACGCTCTTGGGACGTGAGGTCGCAGGTCGGCTCACGGTCGTCAACCCGCGCAACCCCGCCGACTTCGGCGACCCCGTTCCCGAGTTGCTGGCCCTCGGCGTGGCCGCCCGTCGAGCGCTCGAGGAGTCCGAGTCGCGATGACCCGCGACGACTCCTATACGGGCGTCATGGCCCGCCGCGCCGAGATCATGCGGCGGTCGATCGGGATCGACTACGACCGCTACGAGATCGAAGGCGGCATCGCGTTCGACTATGCGGGCCTCGCCGACAGCCCGCCACCGACCTTCGAGGACGTCCGTCGGGTGCAGCGCCAGAACAAGGTCGGTGAGACCCCGCTGCTCGAGATGAACCGGCTCAGCGCGCTGGCCCGCCAGGCCGCCCCGCCCGGATATGGCGCGCGGATCCTGGTGAAGGACGAGGCGGCGAACGCGGCCGGCAGCTTCAAGGCCCGCAGGGCGTCGATCTGTCTGGCGCAGGCCGCCGACGGTGGTTTTCAGGGCGTGATCGCGGCCACGTCCGGCAACTACGGGGCAGCGATCGCCTCGCAGGCCGCGATGTACGGGCTCAAGGCGCTGATCCTCCAGGAGGTGTTCGACTCGAACGGTCGTGGCCAACCCGAAGTCCTTGAGAAGACACGAGCGTGCGAGGCATATGGCGCCGAGGTCTGGCAGATGACCGTCGGTCCGGAGCTGTTCTACATCCATCTGCGCCTGCTCGAGGAGACCGGCTACTTCAACGCCAGCCTGTACACCCCGTATGCGACGCTGGGTATCGAGACGCTCGGCTACGAGATCGCCGTCGAATGCACGGAGCGGTACGGCCGGCCCCCCGCAGCCGTGGTCGCGACCCACAGCGGCGGGGGCAACGTCACCGGGACCGCCAGGGGCCTTCAGCGGGCGGGCGCCGACGACACGTCGATGATCGGCGCCAGCGTGGACCTGACCGGGTTGCATATGGCCAGCGACGGTGATTTCAATCGCAAGTCGTTCACGACCGGCCACACCGGTTTCGGGGTCCCGTTCTCCGTCGATCCCGATCGCGTCGACGTGCCGCGGAACGCGGCTCGCGGGCTGCGCTACCTGGATCGCTACGTCACGGTCACCCAGGGTGAGGTCTTCTATACGACCCAGCTGCTCGCCGATCTCGAGGGCCTCGAGCGGGGACCGGCCGGCAACACATCCCTGGCAGCGGCGGTCGTCCTGGCCCGAGAGTTCCGTGACGACGAAGTCATCGTCGTCCAGGAGACCGAATACACGGGCGCGGGCAAGCATCCGACCGCCCAGCTGACGCTGGCCCGCGAGATGGGCATCGAGCTGGCGGTCGGGCCACGCGAGGATGAGCGTCCGGGCAAGCGCATCGTCTTCCCGCCGACCATCGAAGCGATGGGCATCGGCGAGGTCGATCTTGCGCGGCTGCGGCGCTCGTATCTCCAGCGGATCGCCACGAGAGCGGGGGCCAGGCCGCTGGTCGACATCGAGGTCGACTTCCTGGCCGCCGACCTGAACATCGATGCCGACCAGCTCCGGGAGGAGTGGGAGATCGCGCGAGCCGGGCCAGAACGCGTCGCAGCCGCAGCCGGGAATGACCGTGGCTGAGGTTCGCCTCGACAGGGTGGTCAAGCGCTACCCGAACGCCGCGAGCGATGCCGTGTGCGAGACATCGCTGACGTTCGAGGACGGCCTCTTCACCTGCGTCCTTGGGCCCTCGGGGTCCGGCAAGAGCACCGTCCTCAAGTTGCTCGCCGGCATCGAGGAAGTCACCTCCGGGCGGATCCTGATGGATGGACGCGACGTGACCAACGTCACGCCCGAGCGGCGCGATGTCGCGATGGTCTTCCAGTCGTACGGGCTGTATCCACACATGACAGCCCGAGACAACATCGGCTTCCCGTTGATGCTCCGCGGCATGAACAAGCCCGACCGGTACGCCCGTGTCGGCGAGGTCGCGGAGATGCTCGGCATCGGTGGTCTGCTCGACCGTCATCCGCGCGCCCTGAGCGGCGGTGAGCGTCAGCGCGTGGCGCTGGGCCGGGCGATCGTCCGCAAACCGAAGGTCTTCCTCCTCGACGAACCGATCAGCAACCTCGACGCCAACCTCCGGGCGACGACGCGAGAGGAGCTCAAGCGGATCCACCAGCAGTTGCGGGCGACGTTCATCTACGTGACCCATGACCAGGACGACGCCGAGGCGATGGGCGACCGGGTCGTCGTCATGGCCCGCGGCGACGTCCAGCAGGTGGACACGCCGGGGTCGATCTACCGGCGACCGGCGAACCGGTTCGTCGCCTCGTTCGTTGGACGATTGCCGATGAACTTCATCCCGGGCGAGATCGTCGCCGTCGACGGGCGGGCGCGCTTCGTGGCCGGTGTCATCGGCGTCGACCTCCGAGACCAGGACCCGCCGGCGACGCGGCTGCCGGTCGTCCTCGGCGTGCGCCCGGAGGGAGTCCGGGTGGTGCGCGACGTCGCATCGTCGTCGATGACCGGGCACGTAACGCTCACGGAGGTCGTCGCCCCCGATGAGTACGCCACGATCGCCGTCGCGGACCGGACCCTCCGGGCACGCGTCCCGCCCGAGGAGCTGGCCGTCGGCGACGAGGTCGGCGTGACGTTCGCCCCGAACTACTTGCTGTTCTTCGACCCTGAGAACGGGGAGCGCATCAGCCTCCCGGCGGACGCGCGTCCCACCGGCGCCGAACCGCGCGAGGTCGTGGCGCGATGACCGCCGAGACAATCACGGTGTCCGAGCGCGGCAACCGCCTGAGCGGGCTGTCGATCCGCCGCGAGAACCAGGCGTATGCCGCGCTGTTCCTCATCCCGACTGCGGCCCTGTTCATCGGCCTCATCGGCTATCCCGTGCTGTACTCGCTCTTGCTGACCGTCACCGGCCGTTCGACGGTGCCGGGCCGACTGGGGCCGTTCGTCGGACTCGACAACTGGCTGCGGATCACGGCCGATCCGATCTTCATGCAGGCCGCGGGTCAGACGCTGATGTACGTCATCCCGTCGGCGGTCCTCGGCGTGGTCATCGGCCTGGCGGTGGCCCTGGTCCTCAACGAGCACTTCCCTGGTCGTAGCCTGGCCCGCGCAGCACTCCTGATCCCGTGGGCGCTGCCGCCGGTCGTCGTCGCCGCGATGTTCCAGTGGTTCCTCGACTCGCGCCGGGGCCTGCTCGGCGAGTGGCTCGTCAACGCCGGCCTGGTCGATCAGCCGCCGCTCTTCCTGAGCGGGGTCCCGGGAACCCTGTACATGCTGACCGCGATCCACATCTGGAAGACGTTCTCGCTCATCGCCCTGATCTTCCTGGTCGCCCTGCAGTACCTGCCCGAGGAGACCATCAACGCCGCCCGGATCGATGGTGCCGCACGATGGCAACGGTTCCGCCACGTCGTCCTGCCGTTCCTGCGCCCGACCCTCATCGCTGCGGTGATCATCCAGGTCCTGATCACGATCCAGCTCTTCGACCTGATCTTCGCGCTGACCGGTGGCGGGCCTGGACGCTACTCGACGTACAACCTCTACTTCTACACGTTCAAGACGACGTTCGAGCAGACCGATTTCGGGTACGGCGCGGTCCTCGCGTATATCGTCACCGCGTTCGTCGTTGTGCTCGCTCTGCTCCTCACGCGGGGCAGGGCACGGGGACTCCTGTCGTGACGACGAACGAGCCACGGGCGGCGACCAAACCGCTGATCGCGAGGGCCGCCGCGATCGCGGGAGCCGGGCTCATCGTCGGCGCCGCGGTCCTCGAGCTCGTGCAGATCGCTCGCCCGTTCGGCCTGCCGTTCTGGATCTGGGTCGTCGCCACCCTGGCCGGCCTGACCCTCCTCTGGCGCGGGCTCAACGCGCTTCGCCAGGACCTCGGCGCGCGGGTCGTGGCGTCGCTGCTTGCGCTCGGCGTCGTGCTGCTGATCGTCGTCCCGTTCGGGTTCGTGGTCGTGCTCGGGTCATTACAGAGACGGGCCGATCTGCTGACGGGACCCCATGTCCTGCCGCCGGCGCCGACGACCATCGCGTTCGACCAGCTCATGCGGATCCCGTATTTCGAGGCCGGGCTGCGCAACAGCCTCCTGGTGTCGACCACAGCAGCGATCGTCACGACGCTGCTCGGCTTGTTGGGGGCGTACGCGATCGCGCGGCTGCGGTTCCCCGGCCGGGGCGCGACATACACGGGCGTGATGGTCGCGTACATGCTTCCGGGCGTCGCGCTCCTGGTGCCGCTCGTTGCGATCTTCAAGGGCCTCGGCCTCATCGACACGCTGCCGGGGATGGCGATCGGCCACATCGCGCTGACCGTTCCGCTCGTGACCTGGATCCTCATCGGGACGTTCGACGGGGTGGAGCCGGACCTCGAGCACGCCGCGCGGATCGATGGTGCGAGCCGGCTCCAGGCTCTGCGGCGGGTCGTCCTGCCGGTGACCGTGCCGAGCATCGTGACAGCCGCGGTCTTCGCATTCGTGCTGTCGTGGAACGACCTGCTCGTGTCGAAGGTGCTCTACGTCGGCAGTACACCGATGCTCGCGCCGGCGATCGTCAACCTGATGGATCCCATCAACCGGATCGAACCGCAGCTCTCGATGGCCGGCCTTATCGCGTCGATCCCGGTACTCACCTTGGCCCTGCTCATGCAGCGGTATCTCATTCGAGGTCTCGGCGAAGGCGCCGTGAAGTAGGTCGTCATGTCTATGGAGGAGGATGTCATGGACCATACCCAGCGACCGTTCGAGAACCCGGAGGGAGTGCTCGCCAGTCCGCTCACGCGACGGCGTTTCCTCGCCGGAACCACCATGGCCGGCGCGAGCGCCGCGCTCGCCGCGTGCACACCGACGGCTGCCCCGTCGGTGGCGGCGCCGAGCAGCGCTCCGGCCGCGACCAGCAGCGCATCGGTCGCACCCAGCGAGGCGGCCACCTTCACCCTCGAGCGGCCGCTCAAGGTCCTGCTCGCGAACCACACCGGGTTCTACGCGATGGTCACCCCGGAATGGGAGCAGCGAACCGGGGCCAAGGTCGAGTTCACCCGAGAAGCCTTCGGCCCTCTTCCGCTCAAGCTGACGCCGGCGTTCGAGAGCGGCGGCGAGAGCTGGGACGTGGCCTACCTGTGGCGCGCCTGGGTGGACCTCTACGAGCAGTACCTGACCCCGTTCGACGAGCTTGGGGTAACGGTCGACGAGACCGACATGCTCCCGGCGGGCATCGAAGCCGCCAAGGGCTCGAGCGGCAAGTTCTACGGCCTGCCGAGCAACATCTACACCTACATCCTGTACTGCAACAAGAAGATCTTCGCCGACGCCGGCGTCACGATCCCCAAGACGTACGCCGAGTTCACGGCGGCCGCCAAGCAGTTCACGACCGGCGACCAGTTCGGCTACGTCGATGGCTGGGCGCCGCTCTATCTGTTCCCCAAGTGGTGCGTCTGGTACCACCTCAACGGCGGCGACCTGTACGGCCCGAACGGCGAGGTGCGCTTCAACGACCCGGTGGCGATCAAGGCGACGCAGGACATGATCGATCTGCTGCCGAACATGCCGAAGGAGGTCATCGAATCGCCCTGGGGCATCTATGACGTCGAAGCGAAGAAGGTCTTCCTCGGCGGCAAGGCCGCGATGATGATCGACTACCAGCACATCTGGTACGAGTCGCGTGACCCGAATCTCTCCGCTCTGGGCGAGGATCCGGTCGAGGTCGCGGTCATCCCCGGCTACGGCGGAGATCTGCCCGCGTCTGGCGGACAGTTCGTGGGCGAGTGCTTCGGCATCCCCAAGACGAGCCCGTACAAGGAAGCGGCGCTCGACCTGATCAAGCACTACTCGAACGCCGCTACCCAGCTCGGCCTGCTCACCCGGCGTGAGGAGCTCCACACCTTCGAGCCGGCCGACGAGAGTGGCTACCCGTCGTACATCTCACCGTATTCCGACTCGACCATCCCGGCCGCCGACCAGGTCTGCGTCGAGACCACGTTCGCGCAGCAGGAGTTCAAGGGCAACCGCTACGGGACCCGCGCTGCCTATCAGAAGATCTCCGACGTCGTCGAGGCCGCGGTGTCCGCCGCGTTCCATGGCGCGGATCCGGCAGCCGAGCACAAGAAGGCGCAGGACGAGATCGACGCCTACCTTGCGGCCAATCCAGGCTTCTGAGCCCGGCTTGGACGCGGAGCGACCATGTTCGATGTCCTGATCAGGAACGGGCGCGTCGTCGACGGTACGGGCAACCCGTGGTTCCCGGCCGACATCGGGATCCGTGATGGCACGATCGCCGCGATCGGCCGGATCCCTGACGACGCGCCCGGGAAGACGGTGATCGATGCGGCCGGCAGGATCGTCGCGCCCGGCTTCATCGACATCCATTCGCATAGCGACTTCGTCGTCGCCGACGAGTCGCATGGGGAGGTCCTGGCTCCGTTCGCTGCCCAGGGCATCACGACGCTGGTGACCGGGAACTGCGGGTATTCGCCCGCGCCGGTCAACCCGCGCACCCGCGCCGAGCTGGCGAGCTACACGACGTTCCTGCGCGCCGGCGACCTGCCCGACGCCTGGACCGGCTTTGGCGATTACCTGGACTACCTGGACGGCCATGGGTTGATGTTCAACGTCGTGCCGATGGTCGCCCATGGTGCCCTGCGCATCCACGAGGTCGGGTTCGAGGGCCGCGAGCTCACGCCGGAGGAGCGGACGCGGATGCGCGACCAGCTCCGGAAAGCGATGGAGGAAGGTGCCTGGGGCCTGTCGTCCGGGTTGCTCTACGCGCCCGGGATCTTCGCGCCCCCCGAGGAGATCGAGGACCTGGCGTCAGAGCTGGGTCCCTTCGACGGGCTGTATGCAAGCCACATCCGCGGCTCAAGCGAGACGCTCCTGCCGGCCACCAAGGAGGTCATCCGCGTCGGCGAGGCCAACGGGATCTCGAGCCAGCACTCCCACATGGAGGCGTTCGGTCGCCCGAACTGGTCGAAGCTCGATGCGATCATCGAGCTCCATGAAGCGGCCCGCGAGCGGGGCGTCGACACGGGCTTCGACGTGATCCCGTACATCGCGGCGAACACGACGCTCCTGGCCATCTTCCCGCCGTGGGCGCTGGCTGGCGGCGTCGATGGCCTCCTCGGCCGGCTCCGCGATCCGGACGCCCGTGCCCGCATCCGCCGCTCGATCGAGGAGGACGTGCCCGGCTGGCCGTGCTGGACGCCGGGCGGCTGGCCACACAACCTGGTCGAGGCGACCGGCTGGCAGAACGTCTCGATCATGTGGGTCGAGAGCGAGGCGAACAAACCGCTCGAAGGCCGCTCGCTGACCGAGATCGCCGAGGAGCGGGATCGTCATCCATTCGACGTCGCCGCCGACCTCGTCCTCGAGGAGAACGGTCACGCGATGGCCCTCTACTTCGGTGTGTCCGGCGAACTGGACGAGGAGACCGGACTTGAGAAGTTGCTCGCCCACCCGCTCGCCGCGGCCGAGAGCGACGCGATCCTGACCGGCCGCGGCAAGCCCCACCCGGCGGCCTACGGCACATTCCCCCGCGTCCTCGGACATTTCGCCCGCGACCGCGGCCTGTTCAGCGTCGAGGAGGCCATCCGCAAGTCGACGTCGTTGCCCGCTCAGCGGGTCGGGCTCAGGAAGCGCGGCACGCTGCGGGAGGGCAACTATGCCGATGTCGTCATCTTCGACCCCGCGACTGTCGGTGACCGCACGACCTATCGCGAGCCGACCGCCGCGCCGGTCGGCATCGAACACGTCCTGGTCAACGGCACGCCCATCGTCCGCGACGGCGTCGTGGACGAGGCGGCCCGGACCGGGCGTGTGGTGCGACGAGGAAGTCCCGATGCGTGATCCCTGACCCGACCCGGGTCCGACGTCTTCAGTACGACACCGCACGAGGAACCACATGACGCTCATCAACTCGCACACGCACATGCAGCGCTTCGAGGTCGACTTCCCGCGCGAGCTCGGCGAGTTCTACGTGAACATGTTCAAGGGCCAGGATTGCTGGCATACGGGCAAGCCGTGGACGCCGGAGGACTTCTGCGTTCCCGGCGAGCGGCTGATCGCCGACATGGACGCGGCTGGGATCGACAAGGCGTTCGTGCTCGGCGTCGGCTACCTGCCGTGGGGCGCGTACGACCCCGAGAACGGCGCCTACGTCCAGTCGATGGTGCAGCGCTGGCCGGATCGGCTGTTCGGCTTCTACACCGCGAACCCGATCGGCGGCAACGACGAGGTGAAGCGGTTCGAGCGGGCCATCACCGAGCAGGGCCTCAAGGGCCTGAAGATGCTCCCCTCATACAACTACGTCGCTCTCAACGACCGCCGCATCTGGCCGTTGTTCGAAGCCGCCGAGGCGATGGGCGTGCCGCTCATCACCCACACGGGCTGGAGCATGTTCCCGAAGGGCAAGATGCTGGCCTACGACCATCCGTTGCTCCTCGAGGACGTGATGATCGACTTCCCGCAGCTGAAGCTCGTCATCGGCCACGTCGGTTTCGCGTGGGCCGAGGAGACGATGCACTTCATGGCGAAGTTCGAGCACATCTACGGCGACTTCGCGTTCTGGGCGGAGTCGGCGCCGCTGTGGCGGGTCGCCCAGATCTGGACATGGGCCAAGAAGCTCGGCGTGTTCGGCCGATTCCTGTGGGGCTCGGACTATCCGTACGTCCCGTTCGACACGGGCAAGGCGTTCTTCGAGAAGGTCCGCGACTACACAGAGCGGCACGACCTCGATCCGTACATCACCGAGGACGACGAGCAGAGCTTCTTCGGTGGTGCCGCCCTGCGGCTGCTCGGAGTCAAGGAGGCCCCCACATATGATGGACCCTCGCCAAGCTGTCCTTGACGAGATCGCCGACCTGAGTCGCGGCGACCTCGAGGCGGTGCTCGCCTACTACACCGACGACGTCTACTTCGAGGACGTCACGGTGCCCGAGCCATGCCGCAACAAGGACGAGATGCGCGATTTCATGGCCATCTTCTATCGAGGTTTTCCGGACCTCCATATCGAGGTCACGAACTGCGTCGCCTGCGGGGGCGACACGGTCGTGGCCGAGTACGACCTGATCGGCACGCATACCGGTGAATTCGTGGGTCACGCTCCGACCGGTCGGTCGTTCCGGATCAAGGCCGTGTCCGTCTACGAGCACAACGCCGAGCTCTTCACACGCGAGACCGTGTACTACGACTCGGCCTCTTTGTTCGGGCAGCTCGGCCTTCCGGTGGGGAACGCCTGATGGTCAGCTTCGGAATCTCACCTGAGTGCCTCTGTCATGACGTCCGGGACAACGTGCGCCGGGTCGGCGACCTGGAGGAGGCCGGCTTCACGCACATCTGGGAGGGCGATCACACGCTGCCCTGGCAGCACTCGTCGGGCCACAGCGCGGGGATCTGGGCCACCCTGACGGCGTTCCTGGCCAACACCGAACGGGCCGTCGTCGGCCCGATGGTGATCCCGCCGATCGGGATCCGCCACCAGCCTGTCGACGTCGCGATCGAGATCGCGACCCTCGAGCTGCTCTATCCCGGGCGCGTCGCATTAGGCGTGGGCACCGGCGAGGCGATGAACGAGAAGACCACGACCGGGGTCTGGCCGCCGTTGCGCGAACGGATCGAGCGCCTTGTCGAGGCGATCGGCCTCATCCGCCGGTGCTGGGAGGAGCCGGACTACTTCCGGCATCAGGGCAAGTACTTCGACTCTTTCTTCCGTCTCTATCAGGAGATGGAGCACCGCATCCCGATCATCTGTGCGGCCGGTGGCCCGAAGATGGCCGGGAACGCGGGTCGCCTGGCCGACGGATACGTCGCCGTCGGTGTGCCTGCCGAGGTCCATCGTGATGTCCTGGCTCCGGCGTTCGAGGCCGGCGCCGCGGAGGCCGAGCGAGCCGCGCCGACCGGGTTCCGGTCTGCCTGGGTCAGCACGTCGTATCACCCGGACCGCGAGAAGGCGCTCGATGGTGCGCGCGTCTACGGCGGGCTGCTCATCCCGGAGGCGTACTCGTACATCCAGGATCCACGGGTCATCGAGCAACGAGCCCTGCTGGTGCGCGACGAGGCCCTGTCGGCGGCCTTCTGTATCGCGACGTCCGGCGAAGAGATCATCGCCAGGTTCGAGGCATTCATCGAGGCCGGCTGCGACCACATCATCTGGGCCGACATGAGCCCGGATCCGTCCATCGTGGCCAAGGTTTGCCGCGATGAGGTTCTGCCATACTTGACTCGGAAATACGGCGTCGAGCCGATGGTCGCCGACGTCGCCGTTCGCTGAGGTCAAGCCCGCACGATGACCACGTCGGGACCGCGGGCCAGGAGCGCGAAGAAGGCCCCGTCCGCTCGCACGTCAGCCATCGAACGCGACGATCAGCTCGGCCGTCGGATCCGCGCCTTGAGGACCGAACGCGGCTTGACGTTGACCGGGCTTGCCGCTCTGGTCGGGATCACTCGCAGCTTCCTCAGCAGCGTCGAACGTGGCGTGGCCTATCCGTCGATCCTCGTGCTCCGCTCGATCGCGTCCGCCCTGGAAGTGCCGGTCTTCCTGCTGTTCACTGCACCTGAGTCCAATGGCGCGGTCGTGCGGAAGGACGCGCGCAAGGTCATCAAGCCGCCGGGTGGGTCGTTGTCCTACGAGCTGGTCTCACCCGACGTGCGGCGCAAGATCGAGATGATCATCGTCCACGTGAAGCCGGGAGTCGACGCGACGGCGATGGCGCACGAGGGCGAGGAATGCGCCCTTGTGCTTCGCGGCCATGTGGTCATCACCGTCGGCGACGTCGACTATGAGCTCAACGAGGGCGACTCCATCTATTACGACTCGGGCCTGCCCCACAAGACACGGGCGGTCGGCGAGGAGGACGCCGAGATCGTCTCCGCCATCACGCCACCGAACTTCTGACGCATCACGACCGCCGGCGCGACACACGGACCCAGTCGACCTCGAACGCCTTCGGGTAGTCGGCCGGCCGGCGCGGATCGTCATCGTCGATCGGGAACTCGTAGATGCCGAGCATAAGCTGCATCGGGTAGGTGGCTGACTGGTCGACCACCCGGATCAGCCGGTCGTCGACGTACCAGGCCACGCGCTCCGCTGTCCAGTCGGCTGAGTACGTGTGCCAGTCACGCACGTCGATCCCGACCTCCTCGGCGACGACGTCGTCGACGATGGCTGGGTCGCCGAACGGATGGACGCCCATCCCGATCCTGGCGCGGTTGCGGCGAACGTCGCGCCCGAAGATCTCGGCGACCAGGATCTCCGACGCATGATCGGGTTCGTCCTCGAGCCCGATCATCCACAGCGCGACCATGGCCCGCGGGTCGTCGAGCCCGCGCATCCGCGTCTCGATGAGCCCGTGGTAGACGGCGAGCAGCGCGCGGTTCACCTGCGGCGTGCGGACGACGACGTCGGGGTGGAACTGGAGCTGGCCGACCTTCGAGCCCACCGATCCGGCGAAAACCCCCGTCTGCAGCGACGACACGCGCAGGTCGCCATCGAGCTCCGGGCACCACGGCGCATGGTCGGCCTCGATCAGCAGGCGCAGGACGCCGTCGCGGATCTCGTAGCGGGTGGCCGTTCGATCGGGCGTGCTCCAGTGCGGCAGGTAGTGGGGGAGCCAGTGCGTCTCGTCGAGGGTCGGACGGTCGAAGTCATCGTCGAATTCGATCTCGTACCCGGAACGATCGAGCGTGTTCGCAACGGTCGCGGAGCCGTGCATGCGCTCAGCGGTCGGCGGTCGGGACGTACTCGAGCAGGACACCGCCGGCCGAGGTCGTCGTCGCGTTGGTGAGCCGGAGATCGAGCGGCGCGGCGAGCTTCGCGAAGAGGGCCTTGCCGCGACCCAGCGCCACAGGCGCAACGAGGAACCGGTACTCGTCGATAAGTCCCGCGTCGCTCAGCTGCGCGAAGAGATCGGCCCCGCAGCCGAGCATGATGTCCGACCCTTCACCGGCCTTCATCGCGCGGACAGCCTCGGCGACGTCACCCTCGATGTGCGTCGCGTTCGCGCGGAGCGCCGGTCGATCGCGCGACGCGACGTGCTTCGGTGTTTCCCGCCAGAAGGTCGCGAATTCCCGCTCGACGTCGGAGGTCTTGGGGTCGTCGAGGTCGAGGTCGTCCCAGTACTCCATGACGTCGTACATGACGCGGCCCATGACGATGTCGCCCGCGTCATCGACGAGGCGGTTGGCGTAGCGGTGCTCATCCTCGGCCGGCTCGAAATGGGATAGGCCGCCGTCGGGGTCCGCGTACATGCCGTCGGCGGAGATCGTGATGTAGTAGGTGAGCCGGCGCATGCGACAAGTATCGGGCGTCATTCGTGGCGGTGTCGCGCACGAGAAAGCGGCCGTCGAGGGGTCCAGTCGTGGTCCACTCGACGGCCGCTGACGCTGCGCGTCCCCGCAGCGAGGTCCCCTCAGGAGATGGCGTCACACAGCGGCGCCAGCGCCGCGGTATTGCCGTTGATGAAGTAGTCATCAAAGGCATGCTTGCCGCTGGACTTGAGCAGCTCACCGGTCCCCTCATCGACGACCAGGTGCCCCACATCCACCAGGACCGTGCCGTTGGCGCCGAAGATGCGCATCTGCTGTCCCGTGATCGCCGTGTGCCCGGACGCGATGTCTCCCGGGACCGCGAGGTCGTGGATGATCGTGTTGTGGGCGACCCAGTCGAGGGTGATCCCGCTCGACGGGTTGGTGATGGTCCCGGCGAAGATCTCACGGAAATGCCGGCGGGTGAGGTTGCCGTCCGCATCGTAGAAGCGCTTGCCGACGACATCCCGGGTCTGCGACACGAGGAGCTCCGTGCCACCGCAGACGACCCCACTGGGCTCCATGACCACCGGCGGATCGCTGAAAGCGAGGTTGCAGAGGGTCATGCTGCCGGTCCGTTCGCAGGTCGCGTTGAAGGACGCGGGCGGCGGCGGATTGAGCGTGTTCGGGTCGACGGATTCGCGCGCCGCGACCGGCGCGGCAAGGACCATGCCGAGCCCGATGACCAGCGCCACCGACCTGGCGGCGTGCGAGAGCGATGGGCGCATGGCCCTACCTCCTTGAGTCTGACGACCGGGTCATGGCGACGGTCTGAGGGGAAGGCGCACGGATCGGCGGGATTCGTTCCCTTTTTGTTTCGCGGGCACGGCCGTCGCGCGGTGAGTCTCGGATGAGCGGCGACCGCCATAATCCGTAGGTGCCCCGTCTCGAACCCGAGCGCCTCCTCGACGACCTGAACGACGCCCAGCGCGAGGCCGTCCGCGCGACGGAGGGCCCGGTGGCGATCCTCGCCGCGGCTGGCACCGGCAAGACGCGCGTCATCAGCCGACGCACGGCATACGCGATAGCCACCGGTGTCGTCGAGCCGGACCAGGTACTCGTCGTCACGTTCACAGACAAGGCTGCCAGCGAGATGGTCGAGCGGCTGCGCGGGCTCGGCCTGCCGGGCGTCACGGCGCGGACGTTCCATGCGCACGCGCTGAGCCAGCTCCGCCATTTCTGGCCGCTTCTCCATGACGGGTCGCCGCTGCCCTCTCTGCTCGATTCCAAGCTGCCGCTGCTGGTGCCGCTTGCACGAGCATTGCCAGGCCATTACCGGTTCACTCCTGCCAAGGACCTCGCCGACGAGATCGAGTGGGCCAAGAGCCGGCGCCTGACGCCGACGACCTACGAGCGTGCCGTCGCCGGCAGCCCGACGACGCCGTCACGCGAGCCGCCGATCCCGGTCGATCTGTTCACGCGGCTGTTCGGCGGCTACGAGCGCGCGAAGAGCCGCGCCGGCCGGATCGACTTCGACGACCTCCTTCTGGACACCATCGACCTTCTCGAGAGCGACGACGACGCCGCTGCGACGATCCGCGCGCGCAAGAGCTGGTTCAGCGTCGACGAGTACCAGGACACGAACCCGCTCCAGGAACGTCTGCTCGAGCTGTGGCTCGGCGAGCGACGCGACGTCTGTGTCGTCGGCGACGAGGACCAGACCATCTATACGTTCACAGGTGCCACGAGCACATTCCTGACCGGGTTCGCCGAACGGCATCCGGGCGCGCATGTCGTGACCCTCGCGGAGAACTACCGGTCGTCGCCCGAGGTGCTGGAGCTTGCCAATCGGCTGCTCGCCTCGACCGGGCGGCCGAAGAGGCTCGTTGCCACGCAACCGAGTGGCCCCGTTCCGACGATCGCACGCCACGGAACGGAGTCCGGGGAACTCACCGCACTGACCGCGTGGGTGCGCGACCGGCTCAGGGAGGGGACCGCTCCGTCCGAGATCGCCGTCCTCGTCCGGATGAACGCCCAGCTCGCGCCGATCGAGGCGGTGCTGACCCGGGCCGGCATCGCGTACCAGGTCCGCGGGATCCGGTTCTTCGACCGAGCGGATGTGCGTGGGGCCATCGACCTCGTTCGGGGTGCCGACCTCGAGGCCACGGGGACCGCGTTGACCGCCGCAGTGCGTGCGCTGTGGGCCAAGCGGCTCGGCTACGACGACGATTCGGTCGCGGGCCATGCCGGCGAGGAGGCGCGGGAACGGACAGCGGCGCTGGACACGCTTCTGGACATCCTGGCCACGCTGTCGCGCTCGGATGCGCGGGTCGGGGCGGCTGGTTTTCTGGCGGACCTCGACCGGCGACGAGCGGCGGAGCGCGCAGGCTCGGCCGACGGCGTGAACCTGCTCACCTACCACCGCGCGAAGGGGCTCGAATGGGACGCCGTCGCGCTCCCCGCCCTGGAAGAGGGGATCCTGCCGGTCCGCCAGGCCTTCGATGACGACGAGTTGCTTGCCGAGGAACTGCGGCTCCTCTACGTCGGCATCACCCGGGCCCGTCGCTACCTGGCGATCTCATGGGCCGCCGAGCGCGAGACCCGCGGGCGCACGACTCGGCGGGAGCCCAGCCGGTTTCTCGCGGACCTGCGTCCCCGGCCGCTGCACGGGGAGGGCCGGATCACCCAGCACCCGGATCGTTTCGCCGCGGACCAGGGAGCGCGCCGTGCCGCGTCATCCGCGTCCGCCGCGTCGGGCTACGGCGTCGCTGACGACAATCCGCTGTTCGCCGCGCTCCGCGAATGGCGGACGGTCCGCGCGCGCGAGGACGGCGTGCCCGCGTACGTCGTGTTCCACGATCAGACCCTTGCCGCGATCGCCGAGATGAAGCCGCCGTCGGCCGCGGCCCTGAGGCGCGTGAAGGGCGTCGGCCCGGCCAAGATCGAGGCCTACGGCGACGAGGTGCTCGAGCTGGTCAGCCGGCTTCGCTGAGGACCGGATGCCTGAGGACCTGAGGCCCAACGAGCCGTATGCGGAGGTCGGTCTGTCCGAGGCCCAGCTCCGGTCCCTCGTCGAGCAGGAGGCGTCGACGCTGACGGGTGACGTCATCGGCGTCGCTTTCGCAGGGCGAGGCGGCGTTCTGTGGCATGCCGGTGGGATCCGGCTTGTCGGGCCGGTCGGCGCAGGTTTCGAGCCGGCCGTCGCCGGGCTGCTCGACGGTGTCGATCTCGGCTCCGGGGCGGAGGTCCGTGACGTGCTTCTCTCGATGCGCGGCGCACGTCTTGTCCTGGAGCGGGTCGGGATATGGCACTAGCGCGGCGACGTGGCTGATGCGACTTGACCGGGGGCGCACGATGGTTCGACCACCCCGGAGGCACCGGTGACCGAGCACGACCACGACCACGATCACGAGCAGGACGAGCACCATCACCACGAACATCGCCCGATGTCCTACGAGGAGGCGATCGACGGGTTCCGGGCGGACAAGGACGAGTTCTTCCGGTCGAGTCAGCACAGCCCGGTCCCGGAAGGGGAGCGCCCTAGTTTCACCGGGTTACCGTATTACCCTGTTAACACGACGCTACGGTTCGATGACCTCCTTCTCCAGCCCTACGAAGGCGATCATCCGTCGGACTTCCAGATCCCGACGTCGGACAACAGGCTTCGTCCGGCTCATCGCGCCGGGACTCTGCGGTTCGACATCGATGGCGATCCGCACCGGCTGACCGCGTACACGTTCGACGGTGGCGATGGACGGTCGCTCTTCGTGCCGTTTCTCGATACGACCAGCGGGCGCGAGACGTACGGCGCCGGCCGTTACCTGGACCTCGAGCCGGAAGACGACGGCACGTACTCGCTCGACTTCAACCTCGCGTATCACCCTTCGTGCGTGTACGACCCCAAGTTCTCGTGCCCGCTGACCCCGGCCGAGAACCGGTTACCGATCCGGATCGAGGCAGGCGAGCGACTTCCCGAGGCCTGATCAGTAGCCCGCGGCCGGGGTCGGCCAGGCCCGCGAATACTCGCCCCGGTCGTACGCCTCCTGCGCCT
>DASTIG010000127.1:0-6730 GCA_035717785.1 Candidatus Limnocylindrales bacterium | reverse complement strand
CGGCCGCCGCACCGGAGGGAGGGAGGAAGGTGCGGCGGCCGCTCGATCGGGTTCAGCGCGTCACACTCCCCAGCGCAGCGCCGGAGTATGGACGGGGGCATCCCACCACCGGGTGAGCTCATCGTCGAGCCGCAGCAGGGTCACCGAGAACCCGGCCATCTCCAGGCTCGTGATGTAGTTTCCCACGAGCGAGCGCCCGATCGAGATGCCCTGTCCGCCGAGGATCCTCGCGACGCTGTTGAACGCCACGTAAAGCTCGATGAGCGGGGTGCCACCCATGCCGTTGACGAAGGCCAGGACCGTATCGCCGCGGCTGAGTCCGAGGTCCGACACGATCGGCGACACGAGCCACTCGGCCATATCGTCGACGGGTGCCAGCTTCTCGCGCCGGCGACCCGGTTCGCCGTGGATGCCGATGCCGACCTCGACCTCGTCGTCCGGCAGGTCGAACGTCGGGGTGCCAGCCGCGGGGACGACGCACGACGTCAGCGCCAGGCCCATCGATCTGCCCTGGTCGTTGACCTTGGTCGCTGTCGCCGCCACCTCGGCCAGCGACCCGCCGGCCTCGGCATGCGCGCCGGCGATCTTCTCGAGCAGGACGGTGACACCGACGCCACGACGTCCGGCCGTATAGAGCGAGTCCTGGACCGCGACGTCGTCGTTGGTGACGACGGTCGCCACCTCGATGTCCCCGGCCACCAGCTCGGCCGCGAGTTGGAAGTTGAGCACATCGCCGGTGTAGTTCTTGACGATATGGAGGACGCCGGCGCCACCGTCGACGCCGCGGGTCGCGGCCTCCATCTGGTCCGGCACCGGCGATGTGAAGACGTTGCCGGCAGCGGCTGCGTCGAGCATGCCCAGACCGACGAAGCCACCATGGAGGGGTTCATGGCCCGAGCCGCCCCCAGAGATAAGGGCGACCTTGCCCTGCTTCGGCCCGCCAGCGCGCAGAACGAGGTTCTGGCTCAGGTCGACCTTGACCAGGTCGGGGTGCGCCGCCTGGAGGCCACGCAGGCTCTCGGGGACGATGTCATCGACCGCGTTGATGAGCTTCTTCACGCGGCTGGGTGCGTTGGTCGCCATGGAATCCTCCTTGGGTTGTCGGGGAGTCGTGACGGGTAGTTGATCAACCCTGGGCGCGCGCCTCTGCGGCCACGGCGCCTGGCGCTGTCGCCGGTACTTCGCGCCCGATGAACTCGTACAGGAAGGCACCGACGAGACCGCCGATCGACGAGCCGAAGATGTACACGACCACGAGCTGGTCGACCGGGACGGGGGTAGCACCGATCGCCTGGCCCAGGAGGGCCGGCCCAAGCTCGCGGGCAGGGTTCAGGGACGCACCCGTGATGGGGCCGACGAGGATGATGATCCCGTACACGATGAACCCGATGACCAATCCGGCGAATCCGGCAGGGGCCTTGCCGGAGACAGCGGCCCCGAAGACCGTGAACACGAGGATGGCCGTGCCGATGACCTCGGCCGCGAAACCCACTGCGAGGCCGGCGTTGGCGTTCACGGAGACCGCACCAAGACCAAGCTTCGCCGGGTCATTGCCCGTCAGGATGATGAGCGTCAGCCCGGCGCCGATGAACGCGCCGATCAGCTGGGCGACGATGTAGCTGCCGGCCGTCCGGGCGTCGATCTTGCGGGTGGCCAGCAGGGCGATCGTCACAGCAGGGTTGATGTGGCAGCCGCTGATGTGGCCGATCGAATAGACGGCCGCAAAGATCGCAAATGCAAACGAGAACGAGATCGTCGACAGACCTGCGGTGCCGTCGATGCCGGTGCCCCCGGCCAAGGATGTCAGGAACACCGTGAGTGGCACTGAACCTGCTCCTATGAACACGAGGATCGCGGTGCCGATCGCTTCGGCCGTCAGTTTCTGAGACAAGGTGGGGGACGACATCCGGTGCTACCTCCTCCGAAAGTGGTGGGTCAGCCCGCAAGGCTGACGTACGGGGCGAGCTCCGCCTTCAGGGCGGCGAGGGCGGCGTCGGCGTCGGGGCCATCGGCCGCGAGGGTGATCTCGGATGACGGCCGGATCGTCATGCCGAGGAGGGCGATGAGGCTCTTGGCGTCGGCTTCGCGACCGTCCTGACGGAGGACGATCCGGCTGTCGAAGCGCGTGGCAGTCTGGACGAACCGGGCCGCCGGCCGTGCGTGAAGCCCCGACGGGTCGATCACGACGAGACGGATCTCCGACATCGTCATGCTCGCGGCAACTTGGCCATGGTCGAAGCCGATTCGGCCGCCGCCACGACCTCATCGATCGTGGCGCCGACGCTGGCCTGGACCGCGGCAAGAACGGCGCCCTCGACGAGCGGCGCCTCGGTGACACGGACCCGTTGCCGGTCGGTGTCCGATAGGTCCTCGAGCGCGAGCTCGAGGCTCAGGGCCGCGCTGCCCAGGTCGAGCAGGACGACCGCACCGTCGGCGCGATCGAGGACAAAGCGGACAGCCTCGGCGATTCGCGGGGCACTGGTGCCGAGGCGCCCATCCTCCGTCCCACCGGCGGTCGCCACTGGGACGTCGGCGCCGGCCACCTGGGCGACCATGTCACGCAGACCGTCGACGAGCGTCCCGCTATGGGAAACGAGGATCAGGCCCACCAATCGCGCCTCCTTTCGTCTCCGGGTGCGGTTGCACCCAGGTTGCTGGTTGGTGGCGATGTTCAGGCCGAGTTCATCAAGAAGAAAGCAAGGCCGCATCAAGAGGTCCACAGAAGGTGACCCGTGCATGGGAATCGCCGACACGCTCGGGTCGCCACGTTGCCCGGTGCGGGTGGACGGACTATCGTCGGTCGACCGTGTCCGTCTCGCCATCCGTCCCTGGCCACGCCGTCATCGATGCCGTCGTCGTCCGGGCGGCCCTCCACCGCTGTCGGGTCGTCGTCGAGCGGCATGCCGGGTACCTGACCAGGCTCGACGGGGTCCTGGGCGATGGCGACCATGGCGACAACCTCGTGATCGGCTTCCGAGCAGTCGAGGCCATGCTCGAGCACCTGCCGCCAGAGACACCGCCCGGCGAACTGCTTCGGGCCGTGGGTCATCGCCTCGTCGCCGCCGTCGGTGGTGCGTCCGGGCCGCTGTACGGCACCGCCTTCCTCGAGGCCGGCGCGACGGCCGGTGATGCGCCATCGTTCGACGCTTCGACACTCGGACCGATGCTCGCCGCCGCCGCCGCCGCCCTCGCTCGCCGCGGACGTTGCGCTGTCGGTGACAAGACGATCCTCGACGCCCTTCGACCGGCCGCCGACGCATTCGTCGATGCGTCGTCGAGTGGTGGGTCGCCGGCGAGTGCCATGGCGGCCGCGGTGCAGTCTGCCTCGCGGGGGATGCGCAGTACCCGTCGCCTCGTCGCGCGGCGCGGTCTCGCGCTACGCCTCGGCGAGCGCTCCATCGGCCATCTCGACCCGGGCGCGGTGTCCTGCACGCTCCTGCTCCGCGCGATCGGCGATGTCTGAGCCGGCGAGGTCACAGGGACAGGCCGATCTCCTGGCTCGCATCGATGCGCTCGAGCGCGATCGGCGGCTGGCTTTCGACGATGCCCAACGCGAGGCAGACGCGCTGTTCGCCCAATATCAGCTCAGTCAGCTGATCGCTACAGGTGGGCCCTTGCCGGAGCTGGCCGGATCGGTACTGCTCGAGCTCATGAGGCTCGCGGATGCCGCGGGTGGGGCGATTTGGACCGGCGGTCCCGGCGACCGCGCGATCGCCCTGATAGCGACGGCTGGGATCGTCGGCGGCGACCCCATCCCGGATGAGTTCCCGGACGTCGAGACGCTGCACGCCTGGACGGCCACGCGGTCTGGGGCGCGGGCCGTGACGCTAGGGGATGAGGCCATGCACGCCGCGGTCGCGGTCTGGCCGCCGGCCGGAGGGATCCTCGACGAGGACGGCCTGCGGATCGCGCTCCTGGCCCGCCACGAGCTTTTCGTGGCCTTCCAGGGAGCCCGCCTGCGTCAAGCGCTCGAGCGCGAGCGACATGAGCTGGGCGCGATCGTCGATGGGGCGACCGACCTCATCCTGCAGGTCGATGCCGATGGCTGCGTGGTGCGGCTCAACCCGGCGGGTGAACGGCTCCTCGGGATGACGGCCGAAGCGGCCATCGGGCGAAGCTGCGCCGACGTCCTGGGCTGCGAGATCGCGGGCGGTCACGCGCTCGCCGACTGCCCGCTCGCCGAGGTGCGCGCCGGCGGGCAGCCCATCGCCTACCGTGAATCGGCGGTCCGAGGTCATAGCGGCGCACCGATCCGCGTCGCCGGAAGTTACGCCGTGACCGCGGCCGGCGATGGCGACGAACCCGACGCCCGCGCCACGGCCATCCTCCGCGACATGAGCGCGGTGCAGGCGCTAGAAGAGCTGCGGGAAGGGTTCGTCGCGACGGTCAGCCACGAGCTGCGGACCCCGCTCGCCCTGATCCGTGGCTATGCAGAAACCCTGCTGCATTTGCCACTCGAACCGGCGCAGCAGCGCATGTACGTCGAGCGGATCGACGAGGCCACGAGCCGGCTCGCCGCGCTGGTCGACCAGGTCCTCGACGTTACCCACTTGCAGGCCGATCCGCTCATCCTCGAGCGTCGGGTGACGACGTTCGATTCGCTGGTGGCGCGCCTACGCGGCGACCTCGCGATGACGCGCCAGGCGGACCGCCTCGTCGTCGACGCCGCCGCAGATCAGCCGGCGATCGAGGTCGACATCGCTCGCGTCGGCCAGATCCTGGCCAACCTCGTGGGCAATGCCATCAAGTACGCGCCCGACGGCAGCCCGGTCGTCCTCGGGGCGGCGGTCTCCGGACGCTGGCTGGCCGTGACCGTCGACGACGAGGGGGTCGGCATCCCCGAGTCGGAGCGGGTCCTCGTCACCGAGCCGTTCCATCGCGCCTGGAACGTGCGCGAGTCGCGGATCCCGGGAACCGGCCTGGGGCTGTTCATCTGCCGGCGATTGGTGGAGGCGCACGGCGGGGAGCTGAGCGTCGGCGACCGACCCGATGGCCGGCCCGGGACCAGGGTCCGGATCACGCTTCCCCTCGCATTGTCCGAGACCGACGTTGGCTGAGACGGTCCTGATCGTCGAGGACGAGCCGGAGTTCGCGGCACTGGTCGAGCTCTGGGTCGGCCAAGCCGGCTATCGCACGGTCACTGCCCGGACAGGACCCGACGCCCTGCGCCGCTTCTACGACGAGCGACCCGACCTCGTCATCCTCGACGTCGCCCTGCCCGGTCTCGATGGTTGGCAGTTGCTTGAGCGTCTTCGCGAGTTCAGCCGTGTCCCGATCCTGATGGTCACGGCACGCGGCTCGGAAGCGGAGAAGATCCGCGGCCTGAAGCTCGGAGCGGACGACTACGTCACCAAGCCCGTGTCGTTCCCCGAGCTGATCGCGAGGGTCGGGGCCGCCCTGCGGCGGGCGGGAACCAGCACCCCCGAGAGACCGCGGCGGCTGCGCCACGGCGAGCTCGTGGTCGATCTCGACGACCATCGGGCGCGCCTGCGCGGGACCGAGATCGGACTGACGCCGACCGAGTTCCGGCTGCTCGCCTTCCTCGTCGAGCACGGCGGACAGCTCGTCACACACCGCCAGATGCTCGGCGGCGTGTGGGGTGCTGGCTATGACCGCGACGTGCATCTGCTGCGCATGACGGTACGCAACCTGCGGCTCAAGCTCGATGCGGTCGCTCCGGGCGAATCAATGATCGCGACCGAGTACGGCCTGGGCTACCGGCTCGTCGGCCCGCGAGCGGCCAACGCTTCATCGGGCTGATCAGCCCGATCGCGCGACGGCCACGTTCGGCGCAGCTACGCGGCGGTAGAGCTGCGAATACGTCGGCGTTGAGCGCGGCCGACTAGGGTCGACCCACGCCGATCAGCCGTCACCCGCCACATGAGGTAGGTGGCATGCGTCGCTCGCTCAGGTTCCCGCTCGTCCTGGTCGTCGTGGTCGCCGTCGGGCTCGTCGCTCCGGCGACGGTCGCCGCCGGAAACCGTGACAGCTCCCGGAAGGAAGTCGTCACCTTCGTCAGCCGCGCCGAGTTGATCGCGAAGGGCCTCATCGTGCCCGCGACTGGGAGTAGCTCCGTCGGGACCCAGGCCCTGTGCGTCTGGGACTGCATCTACGTCAAGAACCGGCGGTACCTGCGAACGATCAAGCCGTTCGTGACGATGGTCCAGGGCAACGGCCCGACCACGATCGCCATCGATATCACCCGGACCGTCAAGAACAGCTTCTCGGCGAACGTCAGTGTCAGCGCTGAGGTCGTGACCGCGGGCGTCGGTTTCAACGTGGAGCGATCCGAATCCGTGGCATATCGCTCCAGCACCACTGTGCCGAACGGGGCGTGCTGGACGATCCGCGCCTCCAACGTCTTCTTCGAGTACAGCTTCGAGGTCTGGCAGGAGCCGTTCATCGGTTCGGACAGGAAGATCGGGACCGGCACCGCGCGTGACTTCCAGGGCATCGAGTTCCGCCTGACGAAGTGGTGCTGAGGACAGCCGTCGTCGGCTTGGTCGTGATCGCGGCGCTGGCCTGCGCCGCCCCGCCGACATCGACCCGACCGCCTGCGCCGGCTGCGGAGGTCACTGTCACCGCCCGGTGGGTGGCCGACGATGGATCGGTCCTCGCGCTCAACGTCGTCGTCGCAGCCGGCACCGACCGCCGACGGTTGCCGGCCATCGCCCAGGAGCTTCGCCGCGGGCGACCGCGCAGCCGGGTGATCGTCACGTTCTTCGACGAT
>DASTIG010000126.1:0-2932 GCA_035717785.1 Candidatus Limnocylindrales bacterium | reverse complement strand
GCCGAGAACGTGGGATCGCCTTCGTCGACATCTTCGACCTGTCCTTGCGGGCCGCGGAGGATCGCTCGCTCGTCGCGGACGATGCCCTCCACCCGAGCGGCGGCCAGTACGCGCTGTGGGTCGAGCGTATCGCGCCGGTCGTCGAGCGCCTGCTGTGGCGGGGCTGACGGCTGCCGCCCTCAGCCCGTCCGGTCGGCCAGCTCCTCGAGGCGAGCGTCGCTGATCCCGAAGTGGTGCGCGATCTCGTGATAGACGGTCCGCGAGACCCCCGACGCGAGCGCTTCCGGCGACCGGAACGCGCGGAGGAGCGGCTGCCGGAAGATCGTGATCTTGCTCGGCAGCTGGGCACCCTCCGCCCCGTAGATCGTCCGTGGAACGCCCTGGTACAGCCCGAACAGCCCGCCCGCGCCGACCGAGGCCAGCTGTTGTGGACTGGGCTCATCCTCGATCACGATCGCGACTGACCCGAGTCGCTCGCGATACGGCGCGGGCAGGCGATCGAGCGCGTCGATGACGAGCCCTTCGAAGTCGACTTCCTCGGTCACGGCGCCGGAGAAGCGCTCGCAGTCGGCGTGAGCTTCGAGAGATCGAGGATCAGGCCGCCACCGTCGGACGGCACCAGCATCACCTGGATCTGGTCCGACAGCTTCTCGATGTAGCGGTTCTGCAGGATCGCCGCGGTCAATGACGCCCCGACGAGCCGGTTCGATTCCGCCTCGCCGCGGGCACGCTCGATCTGCGACTCGGCATCGCCCCGTGCCGCCGCGACCTTCTGCTGGGCGATGATCTCCTGCTGGGCGAGCCGCTGGCGCTCGGTCTCGACCTGCTGCTGCGCCGCCTGCTTCTCCTCGATCGCGGCGTTGTAGGCCTCGGAATAGCTGAAGTTCTCGAAGTTGATGCCGTCGACGATGATCCCGCGTGGTTCGAGCTGCGCGCGCAGGAGTTCGGTCGCCTTCGTCCGGATCTCGTCGCGGCTGTTGAGAACGATGGCCGTCGGGTAGTCGTCGGTCACCGACTTCGGGATATCGAGGAACCGCGGCCGGATGATGGTCTCCTCGAAATTCAGCCCCAGCTCCTGGACGATGCGTGGCGCCGACCGTGGGTCGACGTGGTAGTTGAGCGTCGCGTTCAGGAAGAGGTCCTGCTGCTCCTTGCTCGCGGCGGTGTATCCCTCGACGTGGATGGCCTTGACGCGCGTGTCGATCTGGTCGACTGAGTTCACGAAAGGCGTGACGAAATGAAGGCCCGGGTCGAGGGTCGTGCCCGTCACGGCGCCGAACTGTCTGACGACTCCGACGAATCCAGCGGGGATCTGGATGAACGCGGACAGCGCCAGCGACGCGACGAGGGCGACCGCGCCGATCCCAAGCAGCAAACCTGACGGCAGGTCCGGTCGGACGATCTTGTCGCGGCTCAGCGCCGGCCGGACCCGGTTCGCGACCGCGGCGACGGCCCCGCCGATCAGCAGCGCCAGGGCGGCGAGGAACAGCAGGCCACTGAAGGCTTCCAAAGGTTCCCTCCTGAGAGACGTCGATAGGCCCAGTCTGACGCCCCGGGTCGATAGGCGGGTGGCCTATGCGCCTGGCCGTCTTCGGCGTCCAAGTTCGTCTGTCCCATCTGATCGATGGTCCGGCCGGGCGGCCCGACGCCCGGTAGACTTGGCACTCCGTGACCCTCGCGCCGAACGACTTCACCCACCTCCACGTCCATTCCGAGTTCAGTCTGCTCGACGGCCTCGGCCGGATCACGGAGCTGGTCGATGCGGCGGCCGCCCAGGGCATGGACGCGATGGCGCTCACCGACCACGGTGCGCTGTACGGCGCGGTCGCGTTCTACCAGGCGGCGCGGACCAAGGGCATCAAGCCGATCATCGGCGTGGAGACGTACGTCGCGCCGCGGTCGATGACCTCCAAGGAAGGCAAGGCTGACAGCCAGCCTTTTCACCTGATCCTGTTGGCGCGCGACTATGCCGGCTACCAGAACCTGTGTCGTCTCGTCACTGACGCGCATGTGGACGGCTACTACTACCGGCCGCGGATCGACCGTGAGCATCTCGCCCGTTACAGCAAGGGCCTGATCGGGCTGTCGGCGTGCCTGGGTGGCGAGATCGCCAAGGCTCTCGAAGTCGACGACGTGGAGCTCGCGCGCGGCGTCGCCGGCGAGTACCGCGACATCTTCGGACCTGACGGGTTCTTCCTCGAGCTGCAGGACCACGGACTGCCCGAGCAGGCCAGGCTGAACGGCCAGCTGCTGCGCCTCGCACCCGAGGTCGGGCTGCCGCTCGTCGTCACGAACGACCTGCACTACGTTCGCGCTGACCAGTCCGATGCGCATGACGTGCTGCTCTGTGTGGGCACCGGCAACAACCTCGACACACCCGGGCGACTCAAGTTCGAGACCCACGAGTTCTACGTGAAGTCCGCTGCGCAGATGGCGACGCTCTTCCCGGACCAGCACGACGCGATCCTGAACAGCCGGCGCATCGCGGAGATGACCGACCTTACGCTGCCGCTCGGCCAGTTGCGGATCCCGCATTTCCCGGTCCCCGACGGGGAAACCGTCGAGTCGTGGCTGCGCAAGGAATGCCAGGCCGGCCTCGAGCGCCGCTACGGGACCGTCACGCCGGACCTCCAGCAGCGCCTCGACTACGAGCTCGGCGTCATCACCTCGATGGGCTATGCCGGCTATTTCCTCATCGTGGCCGACTTCATCCGGTTCGCCCGGGAGCAGCGCATCCAGACGACGTGCCGGGGCTCGGCGCCGGGCAGCATCGTCACGTACACGCTCGGCATCACGCCCGTGGACCCGATCCTGTACCAGCTCCCGTTCGAGCGGTTCCTGAACCCGGACCGGGTGACCATGCCGGACATCGACGTCGACTTCGAGGACGCCCGGCGGGGCGAAGTGATCGAGTATGTCTCGCGCAAGTACG
>DASTIG010000125.1:0-10565 GCA_035717785.1 Candidatus Limnocylindrales bacterium | reverse complement strand
GAGAACCCGTCGAGACGACCAACCTCGACCGCTATGGGAACGAGGCGTTGCCGTGGAGCCGAGCACGGAACGTGTTGGAGGCACTCGAGCCGTCCGCACACGTGACCTGGTTCCTCGGGACCGCCCCGCGCGATGCGCGGCCGCATGCGGCCGGCGTCGGTGCGATGTGGTACGACGGCGATCTGTACTTCACCAGCGGCGACGGCACACGCAAGTCGCGCGACCTCGCTGGCAACCCAGTCGGGACAATCTCCGTTAGCTTGACCGGCATCGATCTCGTCTTCGAGGGCGGCGTGTCCCGGGTGACCGATCGCCCAACGCTCGATGCGCTCGCAGTGAAGTACAACGAGGGCGGCTGGCCTGCCACGGTGGAAGGCGACGCGCTTACGGCCCCGTTCAGCGCCCCAAGCGCCGGGCCGCCGCCCTGGGTGCTGTACCGGTTCCGGTACGACACCGTCTATGGCGTCGCCGGCGCCGAGCCGCACGGCGCGACGAAGTGGCGCTTCGCGGCTTAGGCCGCACAGTGATGGGCGCCGGGAGCGGTCTTCGTCGCATCCCGACGGCGGACCTCTCCCCGACCGAGATCGCGGTCCTCCGCGACCTGCTGTGGACGGCGTTCCCGCCCGGCGAGGAGAGCTTCACCGAGGATGACTGGGACCATGCCCAGGGCGGCGTCCATGTCATCCAGGAGGTCGACGGTCGGATCGCGGCACACGCATCGGTCATCGAGCGCGAGCTTCATGTCGCCGATCGGCCACTGCGGACCGGGTACGTCGAGGCCGTCGCCACGGACCCGGCGCTCCAGGGTCGGGGTTACGGGACGATCGTGATGCGTGACGCGAGCGCCTATATCCGCGACGGCTTCGCGCTCGGGTGCCTCGGCACGGGCGCGCATCACTTCTACGAGCGGCTCGGCTGGGTCACGTGGCGTGGGCCGGCCTTCGTACGGACACCCGACGGGCCCGTCCGCACGCCGGACGACGAAGGGTCCATCCTCGTCCTTCCAACTCCGACCTCGCCGGAGCTCGACCTCGGAGCGCCGATCAGCTGTGAGTGGCGACCCGGCGACGTATGGTGATCGAGGACCGCTGACCGGAGTACGGTTCGAAGCGTGGACGACCTCGCCGCGATGTCCGCGACCCAGTTGGTTGCAACGATCCGAGCGGGTCGAGCTTCGTCGGTGGAGATCGTCTCGGCATGCCTGGACCGGATTGCCGAGGTGAACCCCCGGATCAACGCTGTCGTCCGATTGGCCGACGATGCGATGGACCTGGCGCGCGCGGCGGACGTGGCGCGGGCTGCTGGAGGGGTCCTCGGACCGCTCCATGGCGTCCCGTTCACGACCAAGGACTCCTTCGACACAGCGGGCCTCGTGACAACGGTCGGGACCGTCGGGTGGCGGAACCGTGTCCCTACCCGGGACGCGACGGTCGTGGCGCGACTCAAGACCGCGGGCGCGATCCTGCTCGGCAAGACGAATACCCCCGAATTCACCTGGTCCGACGAGACGGACAACGACGTCTACGGCCGCACGTCGAACCCGTACGATCTCGATCGCACGCCGGGCGGTAGCAGTGGGGGAGCGGCTGCGATCGTGGCCGCAGGCGGATCCCCGTTCGACATCGGCAGTGACACAGGCGACAGCATCCGGCAACCCGCCCACGTGTGCGGGATCGCCGGGATCAAGCCGACCAGCGGCCGCGTGCCGCGGACGGGTCACTGGCCGGGATATCGCGGCCTCTTCGAGTCGTTCACGCAGCTCGGACCGCTTGCGCGTCGCGTCGAGGACCTCGAGCTCGTGCTGCCGGTCATCGTCGGTCCGGACGGGGAGGACCCGCACATCGCCCCGGTCGCCCTCGGGCGTCCTGGGGACGTGGATCTCGCCTCGCTCCGAATCGTGACGTTCACCGACAACGCGATCCGGAGTCCAACGCGGGAGACCGTGACAGCCGTGCGGTCGGCTGCGCGGAGCCTGGCGGACGCCGGCGCGATCGTCCAGGAGCGGCTGCCGCCCGGCCTGGACGAGGCCTGGGCAGCCTGGGACGCGCTCATCCGCGCCGATGGGTTCGCGTGGCTCCAGCGCCTCATCACCGAGGCGGGCACGGCCGGCATGGGCTCGTACGACACCCGTGGCTGGGTGGAGGTCGGCCCGGCGCTACCCGGCGACCAGCTGACGGCCCTGGTCGAGCGTGCGGATACGATCCGGGCTCGGCTGTCCGACTGGATGCGGGACGTCGATCTGATCGTGTGCCCGGCGATGCCGCAGCCCGCGATCCACCACGGTGAAAGCACCGCCGAGTGGTTCGGGGACACCTACAGCGACGTCCACAACCTGACCGGCTGGCCGGCGGTCGTCGTCCGTGGCGGGACATCTCCGGAGGGCCTTCCGATCGGAGTGCAACTGGTCGCCGGGCCGTGGCGCGAAGATATCGCGCTCGCAGCGGCCCGGGTGGTCGAGTTAGCGTCGGGCGGGTGGCAGCCGCCATCCCCGTGACTCGATCGGACGAAGGGAGGCGGCATCGATGTTCCTAGGGCTCGATTACGTGTACATGGCGAGCCGCGACGTGGCCGCCGACGTCGCGTACTTCACGGACGTCCTGGGAGGACGGCTGGTCTTTGCGATCGACGGGATGGGCACCCGCGTCGCGATGATCGAGCTGACCGAGGGTCCGCCGCGCATCCTGCTCGCCGACCACCTCGAGGGCGATCGACCGATCCTCGTCTATCGCGTCGATGACCTCGAGCGTGCACGAACAGAACTCCGATCGCGAGGTTGGGACGAGGGCCACGGCCTGGTGATCCCACAAGGTCCGGTGCGCTCGTTCGCGGGGCCTGGCGGCCACCGACTCGCGATCTACGAGCGAACGCGCCCGGATGTGGAGGCGAGCTTCGAGGGTCGTCGCGACTTCTAGTCAGGCGTCCCAGGCGACCGGCAACGACCGAGGCTTGCGGAACACGACGCCTGTCGGAGCGGTCGCGCCGTCCTGGAGCCTGAGTCCCGGCCAGCCATCCAGCGCCGCCTCGAGGGCGGCCTGGGTCTCAAGGCGGGCCAGATGCAGCCCGACGCACGCGTGCGGCCCCTGGGCGAACGCAAGATGCGACCGGGCGTTCGGTCGCGCGATGTCGAACCGGTCGGGGGCCGGGAACGTTTCCGGGTCGCGATTTGCGGCCGTCAACGACACGATGACGAGATCGCCGCTGCAGATCTTCGCGCCGCCGAGCTCCACGTCGTCTGTTGCGTAACGGTCGACGCGGGCCGCCGCGGGCTCGAGCCGCAACGATTCTTCGACCGCATTCGCGATCAGCGCGCGGTCGGTCGTGACGGCCTCGAGCGCGCCCGGCGTGGTCAGCACGTGCCAGAACAGCGAGGTCGTCATGCCCTCGCTCGTCTCGATGCCGCCGAACATCATCACGGCGGCGTTGGACACGACCTCCGCCTGGGAGAGCGTCGCCGTCGCCTGGTGGAGGACACCGCGCCCATGGCCGATCGTCGCGCCGACATGCCGGTCCAGGGCAGCCACCGCCTCAGGAGCGCGCTGTCCGATCTCGCCACCGGCCGACACGCGATCCACGGCGGCCACGATCTCGTCGTACCAGCCGAGAACGACCGTCGGCTCGACGTCGATGAGCTCGAGCGCGGCCGCGACGACGCGAACTGCCAGGGGACCGGCCAGGTCGCGACGCACCTCGGCGCTGCCCGTCGGGGCCAGTGCGCCGGCGAGGTCGCGGGCCTCGCTCTCCACGCGCTCGGCGAACCGCTCGATGACGTCCGCCCGACGGAAGGCCGCGGAGAAGGGATCGCGATGGCGCCGATGCTCCTCGCCATCGAGCGACAACATGCTGGGGCCGACCACGCGAGCCGTCGAGAAGCGCGGATCGTCGACCGTGAAGCGCGCCGCGTCGCGCATGACGTCTTTGCACAGCTCGCGGCGCGTCACCACCCAGCCATCGAGCACCGGGACCCACGAGACAGGCTCGTGCTCGCGCAGGCGCGCCAGCGCGTCGTAAGGCTCGATCTCGAGGTCCTGCAGCGTGAGCGCCGCGCCGAGCGGCGACGAGTCGCGTGCCGTTGTCACCGGTTGACTGTACCGCCGACGCCGCCGCGCGATCCTGGACCGAGACATACCCGATGCGTGCTCGGCCGCATCCGATATTGCCTGTTTGGCGTACCGTGATGCGATGAGGTTGGTGCGCGCGCAACGGTCCGTTGGCCTCGCGTTGGCCGGGTTGCTGGTGCTGTCATTCGTGCCCGTGACCGAGGCCGTCACCCAGAAGGCGTTCCGGCTCGACCTCGGCACACGCTCTGACTACGTCGCGCAGACGAATCTCGTCCAATGTGTCGGCGCGAGCATGCAGATGATGCTCAACATGGTCAGCCCCGGCGCCGACCGCAGCGCCACGACGCAACTGCGTCTTCAGAATCTGGCCAGGGCCTGGAGCGGCCCGTCGAGGAACGGTCGCGTTCGGCAGGGCGCAAGCGTCCGAGGGTGGGCGGCCGGCCTGACGATGATGGGTGGCGGGCCATACCGGGTCGTCGGCCTCGCGACGATCCAGGAGGCGATGGTCACCGCGGCCAAGGCGATGCGCATGACCGGCCGGCCGGTAGGCCTGCTCGTCTGGCGCGGGCGCCACGCATGGGTGATGAGCGGGTTCAAGGCAACGAGGGACCCCCTGCTGAACGGGGCCAAGGTCACGGCCGCGATCGTCGAGGATCCGCTGTACCCGCATGGCGGCTCGAGCGTGTGGGGCCGCAGTCCGGCGCCCGGCTCGACGCTGTCGATCTCGGAGCTTGGCCGGCAGTTCGTTCGGCGCCGATCGTCGTCGCGATTCGGCTCTCTTTCGGGGAAGTACGTCCTCGTCCTCCCATTCGAGTTCCACACGCGCGTCCTGCGTCAGGAATAGGGCGTGGGGTTCCTGCGGAAGCTATTCGGCGGCGATGGCGGCACGGAAGAGCCCGAGATGCCGGCGGTCGATCCGGCCGAGATCGAGGCCGAGGAGCGAGCGCGCGATCTCGAGTTGCTCCGCGAGGAGCAGGGGCGGATGGACGAGCTGAGATTGCGGCAGCTCCGGTACGCGCAGTATTCGTGGCAACCGCCCGACGAGGGTGGCGAGCGACGCTCGGGCGACGAGGACGCTGGGACCGACGCGGTCTGAGTCAGGCACTCACCGTGTCGATGAGCTGGAGCAGGTCGTGCGCCGCCAGCTCGACCTCCTTGTGCCGCCATTCCGCCGCGCGGAAGTGGCACGCGATGATCCCCGACCGATGGACGCGGCGGAGGTCGCCGTAGACGAAGGCGTACCGCGCCTTGGTCCCGTCCGTGGCACCGGCGGTCAGACCAAGGTGCCACTCGGCGTACTCGTCCCATGTATGCGACTCGAGGTAGCGGTTCTCATCGTCGGCCGTCGGCTGCGACTCGCCCCAGTCGCTGCGGAGCACGTACTGGCGCGCACGGATGAGCCGCTCCGCGTTAGCCACGGCCGCTGGGTTGACCTCATATCTGGCCATCGGCCCAAGTATGACCCCGCTAACATCGTCGGATGGGTGTGACGCCTCTCCCGAGCTCGATCGCCGGTCTCCCGGTGCCGCAGGACGCGATATCTGCCGAGACCTGGCGCTGGGCGCAGTCGACGCTCCCGCGGTATCTGTTCAGGCATTCCGTCCGCTCGTACTGTTGGGGCGCGGAGATCGCCGCATGGGAGGGGCGGACGTTCGATGCGCAGATCCTGTGGACGGCCGCCCTCTTCCACGACGTCGGACTCGCACGGATCCCACGGAACACGATGTGTTTCGAGGTCGAGGGAGCGGAGATCGCGCGCCGTTTCCTCGAGGACCACGGGATGTCGGCGGAGGCCGCTGACCGTGCGGCCATCACGATCATCCTGCACATGCAGCCGGGAGTGACACCCGAGGATGGCATCGAAGCGCTGCTGCTCGACCGGGCGACCGCGGTCGACGTTCGGGGCGCCGAGTTCGACGTGATCGAGCGCGTCCGCGACTCGGTGGTGCGCAAGTACCCCCGCGGGCCGTTCGATCGGCACTTCCTGCGCGCGATCCGGCGCGAGGCCGCAGCGCGCCCGACGTGCCAGAGCGCGCGGCTCCTGGAAAACGACCTCGAGGGCTCGATGGCGCGATCGCCATGGGCGACCCCGGGATGACCACCTACCGCGCGCCCGGCGCGATCTTCGAGGAGCGCGAGCACCAGGTCCCGCTGGATCACGGCGCGCCCGATGGGGCGCAGATCACGGTCTTCACCCGCGAGGTAGCCGCTCCGGACGGCGGCGACCGCCCGTACCTCGTCTTCCTGCAGGGCGGTCCCGGGTTCGAAGCGACGCGACCGACCAGCCCGCCCACGGGCTGGATGAAGCGCGCGTTGCAGGACTACCGCGTGCTGTTGCTCGACCAGCGCGGCACCGGTCGCTCGACGCCGGTCGGACCCACGATCCCGGGTGATACCCCGCAGGCACAGGCCGACTACCTGACCCACTTCCGGGCCGATTCGATCGTCCGCGACTGCGAGGCGATCCGCCGAGAGCTCGGCATCGAGCAGTGGAGTGTCCTCGGCCAGAGCTTCGGTGGGTTCACATCGATGACCTATCTGTCGATCGCTCCCGAGGGCCTGCGCGAGGCCTTCATCACCGGCGGCCTGTCACCGATCGGTCGGCCGGTCGATGACATCTACGGCGCGACCTATCGACGGTTGGTCGTGCAGAACCGGCGCTACTTCGACCGCTACCCGGATGATCACGAACGTGTGCGCGAGATCACCCGCCGGCTCGACGCTGAGGACGTGCGGCTGCCAGATGGAGACCGCCTGACCGCGCGACGGTTCCGCCAGCTCGGAATGTGGCTCGGAGACAGCGCCGGCTTCGAGCTTCTGCATCAGGTCATCGAACTGCCGTTCGGGTCGACGGCGTTCCTCCACGATGCCGCGGCTGGGGTCAGGTTCGACCGGAACCCGATCTACGCCACGCTCCACGAATCGTCGTACGCAGATGGGGTCCAGACCCGCTGGTCCGCCGACCGCCTGCTGCCAGAAGAGGTGACGCGGGAGGGCTATTTCACAGCCGAGCACATCTTCCCGTGGATGTGGGAGGACTACGCCGGTTTGCGCGGTCACCGCGAGGCGGCAGACGTGCTCGCGCAACACCCCTGGCCGCGGCTCTACGACGCCGACCGCCTGCGCCAGAACGACGTGCCGGTCGCGGCGACCATTTACGTCAACGACCTCTACGTCGAACGAGATTTCGCGGAGGAGACCGCCGCGACGATCCGCCGCATCCGCACCTGGCAGACCGACGAGTTCGAACACAATGGCCTGCGGGCCGACGGCGAACGCGTGCTCGGGCGGCTCATCGACCTCGCGCGTGGGCGCGCCTGATGGCTGCGGCGCCGGACAAGGACGAGGGTCTCAAGCGGCTCGGCGGAGGACGGTGGCAGACGCGCGACGAGCGGTTCACCATCGAGCCGCAGTCGGGGACATGGGCCGTCGTGGACGCCGAACAGACCGATGACCTCGGGCTGCCGCTCGTCCGGGGTCCGTTCAAGAGCCTGGGCGCCGCCAAGGAGGCGATCGAGGCCGCTCGCGGCACGGTTGCGCCGACGTCGAAGCTGAAGGACCGGGCGGCGGCGCCTGCTCCCAAACCGGTCAAGGCGGCGAGCGGGTCGAAAGCCGCCAAGGCCGAGGCCGAGGCGAGGGAGCCCGAACCTGCCCGACCTGCCGAACCGCGCTGGATGCGCGACCTCGAGCCGGCCGAACGTCGGCGGGCCACCAAGCTCATCTCGCACCTGGCCAAGGCAGGCGTGGCCGACCCGGAGGGAATGGTCCGGCGCGACCTGGTCGGCGCGGTTCCCGCTGTCGCGGGTTTCGCGCTCGCGCAGGCGATCGGGGCCCTCGGCCCGGACGCGTCGCCTGCCGAGGTCGCCGATCTCCTGGCCGACGGTCGCGACAACGACCTGGGAGTACGGTGGCGTCTGGTAGACGGCGAGGGTCGCCCCATCCCGCTCGCGACCGATGCGCTGGAGCGCGGTTTGACGAAGTAGGCGAGCTTGAGCGAGCCGTCACCTGCGTGCTCTCGCTTGCCGTCCATGGCTGCCAGGTCCAAGCTGGGCGTCCACGGATATAGGAGGGCGCCGGGATGGGCGACAACATGGAAATGGCCGCGAAGTTCGAAGAAGGCCTCAAGACCGGGGACTTCGGTCGCCTGACCGAGCTTGTCAAGGAATACGCAGCGGACGACTTCACGCAGGAGTGGCCGCAGTCCGGGGAACGCCTGACCAAGGACTCCTCGATGCGACTGAACGAGGCATATGCGGAGCGTTCCGGGACGAGCCCGAAGTTCACATACAAGCGGATGATCGGAGGCGGCGATGTCTTCGTCATCGAGGGCGCGATCGACTACGGCGATGGCGTACCGGTGAGCTACGTCGGCATCGGCGAGGTCCGCGACGGGAAGGTCGCCAAGCTGACCGAGTACTTCGCCAACCCGTTCGAAGCGCCAGCTTGGAGAGCAGAGTTCGTCGAGCGCATGGAGCCGACGAGGGTCTAAGTCCTCAGAAAGCGCTGTCGCGTAGCGTCGATGATGCGATGGACGAGCATCTCTCGACGGAACAGGTGAGCTGGATCCTGGAACGGTCGCCAGGAACGGTCCGCGACATGATCCGCGACGGACAGATCGAGGGGATCCGCATCCCCGCGGGCTTCCGGATCCCGAAGGCCGAGGCGATCCGACTCGCCCGCGATCGGATCGAGGCCGAGGCCGGCCGAAAGCTGTCGGACCGTCAGATCGAGCGCGTCATCGACAAGCTCATCGAGACGAACGAGCAGCAACGCGCGTGAGCGTGCATCAACCGCGAACGAGCGGCCAGATCACCTCGGTGCGGATCTGCGCGGGATCGGTGGCGGCGCTCGGATCGTCGACATACGACTCCCACGGGCCGGCGCCGTCGTCATAGCCCGGCTGAGCGTGGATCCACTCATGCAGGGCGTCGTACGCGGCCGACAAGCCGTCGTATGTGCCCCGATGGACAGTCCGCGCGACTGGGCCGCCCGGGAGCTCCGAGATCCCGACCTCGCCGGGCTCGACGGAAATCAGGGGCGGCAGGTCCGGCACTTTGGCCAACGGGAACCCGATCTCGACGTCGACGACGTCCGGGCCGAACCGGTGGTAACGGCCGAACGGCGGCCCACCGATCTCACCGCCACGTGCCTCGATCGTCGATGCGACGAGCGGCATGAAACGGTCGAAGGCCTTTGCCAGGTCGAGCTCCGTCATCGGCTGCTGGATGCGGACCGCCGCGGTTGCCTGGGGCTCGTGGGCCACGATCTCGGTGTCGGTCAGGGTCGAGCTGTCGGTCATGGTCGGTCTCCCCTCGTGCTGACTCTGTTTCCTTCACGACCCGACCGGTTCGATCGATCGTCCGCCAGAGTATGCCGTGCCCACCATCGTCGTCGTTGATGAGGCGTTAACGGTTCGTTCCTAGAGTCGTCGCGTCCGTCACGACGAGGAGACCATGGTCACGAGCATCGATCCCATCCGCGCGATCCCGCTGTTTCGGAGCTGCAGCGATCGATCCATCGAGATCATCGCCGGGATCGCCCGCAAAGCGAGCTTCCCGGCCGGCGAGGTCCTGGTCCGGGAGGGGGACGAGGGCGATTCGCTGATCGTGATCCGGAGCGGGTCGGCCACTGTCACGCAGGGCGGCGGGACCGTCCGTCTGCTAGGGGCGGGTGACTTCCTCGGTGAGATCGCCCTGATCGACGGGCGGCCGCGGACGGCGACAGTCACGGCGGACGAGCCGATCGAAGCTCTCGTGATCGATCGATCCGGGTTCACGCGGCTCATGGATGAGTTCCCGGTGATCCGCTACGACCTCGTCACGGCGCTGACGGATCGCCTGCGCACGCGAGGCGCGGCTCCGACCGACTGACAGCCAGTCAGGCTCGGCTCGCAGGGCAGCGGACCTGCAAGACAGACGTCACGCGGGCGGGGAACGGCCCAACCTTGACGCCACCGCCGACCGAATAGTGTCACCACGACTCGTGTCCAACAGAGGTGCCCTTATGTCCGTTCGCCGTTCCATCGTGGGTCTTGTCGCCGTGGCTGCCGTCGCGCTGACCGGGTGCTCCGGAGCCACAGCCTCATCGGTCCCGTCGATCGCCATCCCGTCAGTGCCGGCGAGCATCTCGACTGAAGGGCTCGAAGGCTTCTGCCAGGACTTCGCCTCGGAGCTCCAGGCCGACTGGCCGAATATCGACTCCACGACCGCGGCATCGCTCTCGACCGTCGTGTCCGCGTGGTCGACCAATCCCGCGTTGACGCCGGTCGCAGGCGACATTCAGACGATCGGGACCTGGCTCGCGAGCGCGGCGACGGCCGGTACGGTCGCCAGCCCGCCGCCGGACGTCGTGACCGCATTCGACAACGTCGCCGCGTTCGTCGCCAGCAACTGCTGACGAACGCAACCGGGGGCGCCGCTCACCCGGGTTGGCCCATAGCTCCGCGTGACCGCCCGGGTCCAGCCTATTGCGGCCTTTCAGCATCGCCGGAGTCCGGGTCGGACTCCG